>CAYGJQ010000055.1:0-12544 GCA_964350285.1 uncultured Candidatus Peribacteria bacterium
GTGGTTCGTAATCATCCTTTCGCGTTTTGAGATAATTGTTAATTCGGAACGCAGCGCGATCGGAAAGAAAGACGATACGGTTTTTGTTTCCTTTTCCGCGAACCATGAATTCTTTGCGTTCGAGGTTTACTTGTTCGCGATTGAGTGAGACCAATTCGCTGACCCGAACCCCGGTGGAGTAGAGAGTTTCAATAATCGCGTAATCCCGGAATCCAGTTTTCTTACTGGTATCAACTGCTTCGAATAATTGTTGAATCTCTTCTCTTGAAAGAAACTCAACCGCACGATCTGGTACTTTGCTGAGGTCGATTTTCTCGGGGGCTAGGGTTTCGATGTCGTTCTTAACTAAGAATTTTAAAAAAGCCCGCAGCGCGATGATGTGATAATTTTGGGTTTTAACAGAAAGAGTTTGGTGGTTTCTGGTTTCGAGACGATTGAGGTGGAGACGATATTTGTGGATGGTAGCTAGAGTGATTTTGTCTGGTTTGATGTCGCCGGCCCACTCGAGAAAACGGTTGAGATAGTGTGTGTAGTTTTCGAGAGTTTTTGGAGATTGATTTTTGGTGACTTCGACGTGTTCGAGGAAGGAACGGATGTGGCGAGAGATTTTCATTGGTTCGAGACTTGAAATGATTGAACTAATTTTATCGTTGGATTGAGGAAATTGAAAGGCAGTGAGATTATGATGATTTTTTGGGTAGTCATGTTTTGTTTTGGCTGGTAATGACTGGGTTTATCGCGCACTTGACTTTTCATTTATTCAGAGTATATTGCCGTTCCGTGTAAATGTTCTTTTACAATTTGCACAGTTAACTGTGGTTATTTCCTAGTATCAATTGAGGTCTTTTTCTCTCAGTTGATCGGAAATTTTTTTTAATGGCAGAAGCGCAATTTTGCGCAATATATGGAGGGCAACGCCTTGTTCAAAAAACTGCTGGTTTTCCTGTTCGCATTTGGCTTGGTTTCAGCTGTGGGCTGTAACTGTCAACAAAGCATCACACTCGGCCCCGGTGAATTTGCCGGAGCCGATGGGGGTGGCGAAAGTTCAGTCCTCGATGGTGGTGAAAAAGCTGTCGAGAAGACTCCGGAAGTCAGTCCGGAAACCCAACCCGACTTTCCGAAGAGTGATTGTCTCCAGCTGGTCCAAAAGATCAAGATTGATAAAGTCTTAGTCTCGCCGATTAGTGGGGCAATCCAGAATGCAGCTTTTGGCTTCATCACTTCCGATGGCAAAGGTGGCAACCAAACCATCGAAACCTACGAAAGAGCTGTGGGTGACAAACTCTTCCCCAAAGGCTTCTCGGTGAAAATCGGAAAGTTACCCTATGACAGCCCAGGTGATTTGGCGCTGTCTCATTCGGGATGGGAAGGAACTTATGGACTGCGCCCTGTTAAAGGCAAAGCCTTCTGTGGATTTGTCTTCTGGCACTTTCACAATCTAAGTGGCCCTGTTCCGACGGTCCTCGAAAACCCTAAAACCTGCCCCTGGGACTTCAATGACCTAGGTCTTGGCCCTCATTTCAAGGCTGCACGAGCGATGCACTCAAATAGCTTTGTGACGGTGCAAACCTCCCCCGAACGAGATCAGAAACAACGATACTTGATCCGGAAGTGGGAGAAAGTGCCGGTGGCGCCGAAGCTGGTGATGGACAAGGTGGTGGAGGTGAAACAAACTTCGTTGCTGCCAATGGTCCTTGGAAGCACGGGCTTCATTACGGTCGAAGGTGAAAAGTTGGTCGTGGTCCGAAGCTATGATGATGGATCGATTATCAGCAAAACCTCGCCTCCTTTCAAAGTCCAAGCCATATCTCCCGAAGGGAGCAATGTGATCGCAGGTGGAGACCATTTCCTCTGGTTGGATTATGGTCGGAAACACTACGGCCTGGGTGGGAGAGACTTCCGTATCACTCACGTGACCGAATCTGGCCCGAATGTGATTGTGGTACGCAAATCGAAGTCTTCGTCTAAGAAGCTGGAACTCGGAAAGGTGCTCAAGGATGATGGAGGGATGTGTACCGTGCCGCTGGATTACGATGATCGTGGACTAGACATCAGATCGGTGTATAGCAAAGGCGTGATTCAAGTTGCCTTGTCCAGATACATCGCTGTCGCTGTCCAGGTTGAAAGCGTTGCCAAAATCTGGACCGAGATCTTCATCTTCGAATCTCCCAAGACCCCCTGATTCTGCTAACCACATCGAAGAACATCTGACTTGATCTTTATGATTGAGTTAGATGTTCGGAGGTAAATTTGTGTGAATTATTTTGACTATTCAAAACGTGGATCGCCAGGTAATGCCTAGGCTTTTTCGAGTAGTTTGCCGAGCTCTTCGCGGAAGGATTCGATGTCTTTGAAGTGACGATAAACTGAAGCGAAACGAATGTAAGCAACTTCATCAATTTTTTTGAGACTCTCCATTACGTCTTCACCAATCAATTCTGATTGAACTTCTTTGCCATGATTACGCCAACGTTCTTCAAGGCGTTCGAGCATTTTGGTAACGTTGTCTTCGGTGACTGGTCTTTTTTCGCAAGCTTTCCAAATACCGCGGAGGAGTTTTTCGCGATCGTAGGTTTCGCGGGAATTATCTTTTTTGACGACGATTAAACTGGTGACTTCAACACGTTCGAAGGTAGTGAAACGGAAACCGCATTCTTCACATTCGCGGCGTCGGCGAACTGCCTGATTCTCATTAGTATCTCGGGAATCGAGGACGCGGGTGCTGTTTTTTCGACACTTAGGGCAGATCATTGGGGGGGAGGAGGGTAGGAATTAGGAAGCTAGGAAGCTAGGATGTTTCGGCCTGCGGCCTCTTCGGGGAGGGAGGCTTTAGGGCTTTTTGCTGAAGCTTCTAGGGTAGGCTTTGTTTTGGGTTATTCTATGGGGGCCATGCTGTAGTCTCGGTTTTTTTCGATTGAGACGAATTTCATTTGTTCTTTTTTGAATACTAACTCAACTCGGCCGACAGATCCATGACGATGTTTGCGAATGAAGAGATCGGCGATACCGGCACGGTCGCTATCTTCTTCGTAATATTCTTCACGATATAACATCATCACGACATCGGCATCTTGCTCGATCGCTCCGGATTCACGGAGATCTGAAAGCTGAGGAGTTTTGTTGGGGCGTTGTTCAACGGCACGAGACAACTGGGAAAGAGCGAGAATTGGAATTTGTAATTCACGAGCTAGAGCCTTGAGGGAACGGGAGATTTCGGAAATTTCTTGGACCCGGTTACCACCGTATTGAGTGCCGCCGCTCATGAGCTGGAGGTAGTCAATTACTAGGAAGTCGAGGCCGTATTCCATTTTCAAACGACGAGCTTTGGCTTTTAGTTCAACGATTGAATTACCAACTGAATCGTCGATAAAGATGTTCATCGAGTTCATATCATCCATCACCTGACCGATACGAGCGAAATCATCCGGGCCCATCTGACCAGTACGCATCTTCCAAGAATCAACTCCGAGAAGCGCACAGAACATCCGTTCAACTAATTGTTCTTTCGACATCTCAAGAGAAATGATGGCGACTGATTTGTTGTTTTGGGAAACGTTTTGGGCAATGTTTAAGGCGAACGAAGTTTTTCCCATCGCTGGACGAGCGGCAAGAATCAAAAGATCAGAAGGTTGGATGCCGGAAAGAATACTGTCGAGGTCACGAAAGCCGGTGGAAATTCCGCGGTACTTATCTTTGGTTTCGGGATCATGGAGTTCAGAAATTTTGACGTAAGTGTCATTGAGAACTTCTTTAATGTGAACGAAACGGTCCTTGATAAAAGTCTGAGAAACACCGAAAAGTGTTTGTTCAGCTTTTTCTAATAGCGTCTCCAATTCTTCGGCTTCCTCATACCCAAAGCCGACAATCTTATCGCCGGCTTGGATCAATCGGCGGAGGACGGCTTTTTGTTTAACAATGGTGGCGTATTGGAAAATGTGAGAAGCAGTGGGGACGGAATTTGCTAATTCAGTAATGTATGAGGCGCCGCCGATGGTATCGAGTTTGTTTTGTTCTTTTAAGAGATTGCTGAGAGTGAGGAGGTCGATGGGCGAACGCTTATCGAAAAGTTCGACGATGGCTTCGTAGATAAATTTATGGGCGTCGTGATAGAAATCCTCGGCTTTGATAAGATCGGCAATTTTGACAATGGAATCTTTATCTATGATCAAAGAACCGAGAGTCGATTTTTCGGCATCGAGATTGTGTGGTGGAATCTTGGTCGACATTTGTGCCATAAATCGAAATGTTAGATTAGGAGCTTAATCTTGCCAGATAATCTGGGGAAACTCAACTTGAGGGGTGAGGGTAATTTGTTCTTTAGACACTTTCGGTTTAGCCTGAAAATTATGAATAGACGAAATGGGGATTTGGGTGAATCTCTAGCGGAAAATCACCTAGTCAAAAAAGGCTATCGATTGATCGAAAAGAATTTTTTCTCGCGATATGGAGAAATTGATTTGGTAATGGCCGATGGAAATATGTTGGTGTTTGTGGAGGTGAAATTTCGGACTTCGATGAAATTTGGGGGACCACTAGAATCAGTGGGCTGGCGAAAAAAAGAAAGGATGAGAAAAACAATTTATCAATTTCTGGAGGAAAAAGAATATGCTGGCGCGTGGCGAATCGATGTAGTGGGAATTCTAGAAACTAATGGTCGCCATGAATTTAACCACGTGAAGTTTGCTTTTTAAGCGGCGGCAAACGATAGAGATAACTGAGTGTGAAAATGATCCAAATAGTATAAGCAATTTCTGGACGCCAATAATATGAATCGATCAAACCGTGCACCATGATGCCTGCGAGAGCGAAGAAAGCAGGATGGTCGGAGCGAAAATGGACGTGGCAAAGAGCGCCGAGCATAATGATAAAAATTCCAGCGAAGCCGAATATCCCTAGTGAAGTCCAGAAACTAAGGAAGAAATTATGAGCGTGAGGTGGGATGTGGGATTCTTTGAAAGTGTGACCGAGCGCTGCTTGTTGATGGATGTTGAAGTAACTTTGGTATTGATTGAGTCCAACGCCGAGAACTGGTCGCTGGCGGATCATAAACAGGTTCATTTTGAAAATATCGCTACGGCTGGTGACTGAATTATTAAATTTGTAATCAACGTTGCCTTCGAGGATTTGAACTTTAGGGGAATTGCGCTGGATGGCGTAGATGCTGAGGGAACTGATGATTATAACTGCAAGAGCAACGAGGAATTTTTTGCGGCTTAGAGTTTGGAAAAGATAGATGGTGATCGCAGTGATGATGGCGAGATATGAACCGTATGATTGAGCGAGGTAAAGTGCGAGTCCGGTGGCAAGGAAGGTTAGGAGGAAAATAATATTTTGCTGGGGGAATTTTTTGCTGATGACAGAACGAATGAGCTGAATTGTAGAGATGACGAAGGCTGGCATTGATAAGAAAGAAATCCAGTTGGCGCTGGCAGACTTGAGAGTGATGAAATCGACGAAAGGCCAAGATAGACGGCCGGTGAAATCAGTGATCGCGCCGGGGAAAGGATTGAAGAAGTACTGGGTGAGAGCGAGGGTGCAATTAGTGGCGATGGCGAGGCAATAGCTTAGGACGAGGCGGTGGATGTGGGTTTTATCGAGGGTGAACCAAATGAGGGCGGCGTAGGCGATTGGAAGGATGAAAAGCCCACGGAAGTATTTGAATGGTGTGCTGAGGACGGGTTCGAACACGGCTTGGAATTCGATTTGGATGAAGCCAGCGAGGAAAATGAGAGCAATTCCGGCGATGATGGTTTTTGGGAGGGGACGTTTTTGGAGTTGGATGCTGTTGGTGAGATAGGCGAAGAGGAAAACGGCCAGGAGCGCGATGATGTAGAGGTCGGTGATGCTGAAAAAGTCGAAGAACTCAGGGCCTTGGAAGCGGTCCATTTTGAGGTTGGGCCGGAAACTGTATTGGTAGATACCGGCGATGATGGCCCAGGGACTGAGGAGAATGAGGGCGTGGTAGGTTTTATTGATTGCTTGTTTGATCATGGTTTGTAGATTACTACACTTCATTTTTTCTTCATAAAAAATTTCGTTTTTTTTCATATTTGTTTGCTACGGTTGAATCGTCGTCGACAAAAAAGGCTTGGTATTAGGTATGAACGAAGCGTGATCTTCAAAAATTGTCGTAAAAGGAGAAGATCAGGTAAGTGGATGAAAAGGGGCTGAGACAAGGGGAAATGGAAAATTCTCTATTCAGGCCTGACTTTACCCCTGCCCCAATATCTCCCCCCTCAACAATTTTCTGCTAAAATCACCACATGCTAGAAAATATCTTACAATACTGGGAAGAAAATAAATCCACACTGCTACTCTGGAGCGCGGTATTATTTCTAATCGCCGTGGCGGCCTTAACTTTCTGGCTCTTCTTCTTTAACCGCGGGACTTTACGAGTTACTTCAGAACCTCCGTTCACGATTCAGATTCCGGAAATTGAAAATACTTACTGTGAACAGTCCGCTTGTGACCTTCCGATTGCGGTTGGTAGTTATCAGGTGGCGATTTTGAAACCTGGTTTTGAAACCTATTCCATTGAAGCCGTAATTGAGCGGGGAAAAGTTACTGAAGTGATTCCGAAATTTAAGTATGTCCCCGAAGTTTCGGTGGAAGCTAACCGTTGGAACTTTGAATTGAGTCGAGATATGCCCCAGCAATTTCAAGGGTTGTCTTTGTTTGATGATTTACCGGTGATGGAAACAATGTCGGAACTGATTGGTGATTTTGATAATGACTTTTATTTGTGGTCACAGACTAATGGGCGCTTTTATTTTGTGGATAAAGATGATGAAACGCTGAATCATGCTTTGTTTGCCCAGACTACTAATGGTCAAAAAGAACGGATTACTATTTTTCCACGTGATATTGAAAATGGATTTTTAGCAATAAATGCGACTAAGAAAAAAATAGTGATGGTCGATACAACTTCGAACAACAACCAAATTTACGTGATCGACCTAGAAACTAAATCAAAAAAGAAGGTGGCGGCGGCTGATGATGTGAGACGAGTGAATTGGACGATGTCGGATGACCTGATTTTGGAAAATGTAATCGATGGTGAAGTGAAGTTGAATTTGATTAATGTTGAAAGTGCCAAAATTGAAGAATTGCCATTTGAATCTGACTTTGAGAATGTCACTTCGAAGAGCTCAGGAGAGATTTTATTTATTGCTGGGAGGGTCGCAGACTTGGTTAGTCAAAATGGTGAAAGCCCAGGTAATACGCCAGAATCTGGAGTATTCTTAAATGAATATAATCCGAAAACTGGTGAGATAAATTTGTTAGTTAACATTCAAAATACACTCCGAAGTTTTCCGGAGAGAATTGAAATTTCAAATGATGAAAAGGCAGTGAGAATTTTATCTTCAGGCCTACTTTTTGATGTGAAACTAAGTTTGTAATCGCCAGCCAAACTTCATAATTAAATATGAAATAACTGCGGGGATGGCAACCATGATGCTCACTACCAAAAGACTAAGCCAAATTGGATAAAGATTTACACCCACGAATCCATAGCGAAGCAAATCAACCATATAAACAATCGGGTTGAAGCTAGATACGGTTCTGAATGGCTCAGGAAGCGTTGTGATTGGGTAGAAAACTCCGCCGAGAAAAACTAATGGCGTGAGAATAAAGTTTTGAATGAACGCGACGTTATCAAATTCTTTAGCCCAGACTCCGATGATGAATCCAAGAAATCCAAAGAAAAGACTGATTAAAAGTGAAGCAATAAAGATGATGGAAACTGAAGTATAAGGTAGATCAACAAAGAAAACTGCCGTCAGCCAAGTAGCTGCACCGACGATGAAACCGCGAACTACCGCGGAAGAAATGAAGGCAATAAGAATATTTATTCTGCTAATCGGAATGGTGAGAAGGTTGTTGATCAATCCCAGATACTTAGAAATGATCAGTGAAGAAGAGGGGTTTTGGAATGCATTGTTACTGAGACCGAGAGCGATCAAACCGGGAATTAAGAATTCGAGATAGTTGATGCCAGCTACTGTTTGATTGGCGCGGTTGAGTGACAGACCGAAGATTGTGAGGAATAGCAAATTACTGATTACCGGTGAGAGAATCGTTTGAAGGTAAACTTTTAGGAAACGACGGGTTTCGCGTTTAAATAATGTCCAGGTGCCGTAGTGATTCATTTTTTACTGTTATAGGTTAGTTCAATAAATACATCTTCGAGTTTTTCACTTTCGAGTTCTAAGTCTTTGAGACTAATTGGAGACTCGTGGAGAATTTTGATCAACTCGTTGACGGAACGATCGCAGAAGAAAAATTTGATTTCAGTATCACTGAGTTTGGTTGGTTTGAATTGTTTTAGGGCTTCAGGAATTTCTTTGATTGGTTCCGTGAGAGTAACGATGAGTTGTTTGTGGTTGCCTAATGATTTGATCAGATTTTTAGTTTCGTCGAGGGCCTTGAGTTCGCCCTGATCGATGATGGCTACACGTTTGCAGAGTTGTTCGGCTTCTTCGAGATAATGTGTTGTGAGGAGAATTGTAAGTCCGGCTTTATTTAATTCTTCAACGTACTGCCAAAGTGTGTGGCGGAGTTCGACGTCGACGCCGGCAGTAGGCTCATCGAGAACGAGAACCTTCGGGTTGTGCACTAAAGCGGTGGCGATCAGGAGGCGACGTTTCATCCCGCCGGAGAGAGTTCGAGTTCTGGCGTGTTTTTTATCGGCGAGACTAAGTTTTTCTAAAATTGTGTCGATGCGTTTTTGATTGTTGCGGACGCCGTAGTATCCCGATTGGAGAGTAAGAGTTTCGTTGACGGTGAAGAAAGAATCGAAACTGATTTCTTGAGGGACAACGCCAAGCAGTATTTTTGGTGATATCGGCGCCGTAAATTTCAATGGTACCGCTGGAAATTCTAGTTGGCCCGGCCATGATATTAATGAGGGTACTTTTACCGGCACCGTTAGGACCGAGGAGGCCGAAGAATTCTCCGTCTTTGATTTCGAAACTAACATCGCGTAAAGCTTCGACGCCGGAGGCATATGTTTTACCGACATTTTTGATCGCAACTGCTGGAGTCATAAAAAAAGTGTGAGACTGAAAATTTAGCTCTCACACTTTAGGTTATTTGATTTTTTTTGGGTAGTCGTTTTTTAGAATCCCCAGGTAATGACTGATTTGTCAGCTTATGGCTGAACGGTTACGCGAGTGCCAGCTTCGGCGAATTCGTAGGCTACTTCAGCGTCTTCAGGAAGGAGACGAACACAGCCATGACTGACGCGACGTTGGATGTGACTACGCGCTTCACGCCAGAACGTGCCGCCATCATTACTGAGACTTGGAAGAGCGTGGATTCCATACCCTCCTTCGCGGAACCACATGAAACGTGGCATTACATAATGTGGCCATTTACCCCCGACGCGCACATGTTGTTTAAATTTAATGCGAGTCGTTCCATATGGAGTTGGGGTGCGGGCAGCACCGGTACTCACGGGGAAAGTATGAAGAATATCTTCGCCAATACGGAGATGCATAATCTGCTCAGAAACATCGACGACGATATTTTTTTCTTCGGAAACATTGAGATCTGTTAGTCCACGACTAACCACGGCATATGGTGAACGATTTTCTACTTGGTGATCGTAAAGTCCGACACGGATAGTTAGTTTAGCCATTCCTTGTTCGAGCCATTCTTTTCCTTCGACTACTGGCGTGAAATATTCAATAAAGATGTCATCGGCTTGGGGCGCGGTATTCCAGAATTCGAAATAACCAATTTCTCCAGGATCAACTCGTGGGCTCTTCATTTTAATGCGGTTGTTACCGGCCCAATAACTTTCGAAATCATTGCTGTCAGTAGCGAAAATACTGGCACGATCACGAATGCGGTCGGTCCCAAGATTTACAACTGGACGATCAGCACAACCGGAGTTAGCGGAAAACCAAGTCATATTACCAGTGTTTTTGAAAGACATGGTGATTTTGAAAAGGTCACCCTTACTAAAATTCACATCAAGACTTGAACCAAGATATTCAGCGTTATACTGAGGAATTACTGGCTCGATGATGCCACAACTTACAGCTTGTTTTGGCTCTTGGTCTTTATCGGATTCGGTTTCAGCTTCTTCTGTGGCTGGCTGCTCTTCTGCACTAGCATGGATTTTTTCAGTTGTTGGAGCTTGAGAAGAAACTAAATGAAAAACGCTACTCTTAAGGGTTCTGGTGATTACAGAAACAGTACCTTCGCTCATTTGATGAGTATAAAAGGCAGTGGCAGACACAAGGATCCCAGTTAGAAGTACGACAATGAAGAGCTTTTTTTTCATATTTGTTTTGGTTTTGAGATTTTTGAGATGAATGTACCTTCAAGAGGCAACATCTAAATTATACGACATCACGCGAAATAAGTCAACATTGCTGACCTGCTAAAATGAGGTGTGGTTCACGTGATTGTTTTGACTACCCATTACGCTAGAAACCACTTTTTGAAAACGTTTAGGGTCTCCTGTGGTCTCGAATTTCCTCACCCCACCACGAGAGAGTTTAGTTTCAATTTCGGGGTGCCGTTGAAGATAATCTTTGAGACTTTTGGCGACAATGGGTCCGGAATTAATGACTTCAATCCCCGGCCCGACGATCCGCTTGATGGATTGAGACATAGCTGGATAATGGGTGCAACCAAGAATCAAAGTGTCGATATTATGGCTTTTAATTGGCCGAAGATACTTCTTGAGAATCATTTTGGCTTCTGGTTTGCGATGCCATTGCTCTTCGATCAGCGGTACCAACAAAGGACAAGCTTGGCCAGTGACTTTGATCTCGGGATTAAGCTTATGAATTTCAATCGCATAAACATCCGATTCAATAGTGCAACGAGTACCGATCACTCCCACTTTCCCCTTGGTCTTTTTTACTGCAGCCTCAACTGTTGGCAGAACGATGCCGAGAATTTTATGATCGGTGACGTTTGGAGTGCGGAGGTATTTTTCTTGAAGATGGCGGAGAGCGGCAACACTGATGGTATTGCAGGCAGCGATGATGAGGACGGCGCCTTGATCAAAGAGATAATCGATGGCTTTTTCGCTAAGATCCTTGATTTTTTCGTTGGAGTAATTACCGTATGGTGCTCGAAAATTGTCTCCGAGATAAAGATAATCGTAGTCTGGGAGCTCTTTGAGGACATGTTTCATGATGTGAAGTCCGCCGTCACCGGAATCGAAAAGTGCAATCATTGTTGACATTTAAAAGGGGTCGAGAATTTGATACAGTTGGTCTGTTTGTTTGTCAAAGAATCCAAGCTGTATGAGCTCAAAATTAAAGGCTACATTAATAGTTCTCGGGGCGTTGATTGGGATTTTAGTAACTTCTCAATTTCAAACGCCGGTTTTATTGAATAGTACTTTTCCGCTGGATCAACTGGAAGCGCAGAAAGAACTATTGAAGACTTTTAGTGATGAACAAGCGGTTTTACAGAATAAAATTGTAATGTTGCGGCAACAGATTGAAGAAGTGAATAAGAGTAAGGGGTTCTCTCAAAAAGAAGGTTTGATCACGAAACTAGATGATTTGAAGAAAAAAGTTGGCTTGGCCCAGTTGAAGTCTAGTGGCCTGGAGATTTATTTGTCAGATGGGGTGCTGGGAAATCGTGAAAATACTGAAGGACTGTCTTCATCGTTGGTTCATGCTGCTGATCTTCGAGATATTGTGAATGTACTGCGAGCGGGTCATGCCGAAGGAATTTCGGTCAATAATCAGCGTATTTTAGCGACAACGCCCATTGTTTCAGTTGGAAATAGTATTTTGATTAACAACTTTAATGTGGCGCCGCCGTATTCGATTAAAGTGGCTGGAGATCCGGAAATTTTGCTTCAAAGATTAAAAGACGACACAGTGCTGCCAGACCTAAAAGAGCGGATAACTCGTGGTGACATTGAAATGGAAATTACTCCCAAAGACCATATAACTTTACCGATCTATAATGGATCATTCCGAACCAAACACATCGAGGGGCAAATTTAAGCTCTATGGCGCTACCACGTTCATTTTTGTAACGGGCTTAGTGCTGGGTTATTTAGTGATGTTGCAGGCTCATTCGGTCAATGACTTGAACGCGTTACTAGAACGCGATCGAGAAAATAACGTTTTTCGAGAAATGCAAATGTTGAATGAAAAGAATGAAGAATTGGCGGATGAAATTAAGGAACTTGAAACTACTTTAGATCAGTATTCTCATCGTGCTTCATATTTGCAGGCCGTAGAAGATGAAATTAAGCGTTATCAGCTGCTTGTGGGCAGTGTAGCGATAGAAGGCCCAGGTGTGATGTTAAAAATTGATGTGGAGCAAATGCCGCCACTTTGGTTCATCGATATTGTGAATGAGTTGCTTAATGGTGGTTCTGAGGCAATTAGTATTAATGGCATTCGATTGGTTGAAGGGAATAATGGCTTTGACCTACTTCCGAATGGAGAAATCTTGATCAATGGAACTACTATTTCGGGACCATATGAGTTTAAAGTGATTGGCCCGGTGAAAGAGTTGGAAGATGCTCTGAAGCAGCAGGGAGGGGTTTTATTGAGAT
>CAYGJQ010000056.1:0-2516 GCA_964350285.1 uncultured Candidatus Peribacteria bacterium
AAGGGCGCTAACGACGACAAACGCGGAAAGATCTTTACCCGTCACGCAAAACTCATCACTATTGCCGCTAAAGAAGGTGGCGGAGATCCCGACATGAACCCAGGCCTCCGGGTAGCGATTGAAAATGCCAAGAAAGACAACATGCCTAATGCCAATATCGACCGTGCCATTAAAAAAGGAACTGGTGAAGATAAAGATGGAGCCCAGATTGTTGAAGCAATGTATGAAGGCTATGGTCCCGCCGGCACCGCTATTCTCGTTCAAGCTCTCACTGATAATAAAAACCGCACCGTTTCCAATGTGAAAACCATTTTCACTAAAAATGGCGGCAATATGGGCGAAGCCGGATCAGTTTCCTGGATGTTCAAGAAGAAAGGTCTGATCATGATTTCGGCTGAAGGCCAAGACCTCGATGAACTCGAACTCACCGCCATCGACGCCGGTGCCGAAGATGTTAAACGCGACGGCGAAAACCTCGAAATCACCACCGATCCAACCCAACTTGCCCAAGTAAAAGGCAACCTCGAATCCAACGGCATCACTCCACAGTCAGCCGAAATTTCCTTCATCTCCGACAACACCGTTGATATCGAAGACGTTGATAGCGCCAAAAAAATCCTCAAACTAATGGACGCTCTCGAGGATGACGAAGACGTCGGCAACGTGTTCTCCAATTTCAACATCACCGAAGAAATTTTAGAACAATGCGTTTAGCCCCTTGACAGGAGGTGGGAATTTCCGTATAAAGCAGCCAGCTTAAAGTTCCTTGCTGTGGGGCTCCACACCCAAAAAGCCCTAAAGGAGCTTTTAGTTCAGGTGTCTCTCTAGACCTCCTGAGAGCACCTATTTACCCGACAGGTCTCAGGCCTTTGTTTCTCAGTCATTTCTGATGTGCTGAAAACTCATGCAGGTTCAATTCCTGTAGTCGGGATGATATCGGCGTCATTTGATTTGATAAAAAACTATCATGGTCTATCAAATGACGTCTTTTTTCTATTGGCTCTGGTCATCAATCTTGAACATCTTATTCGGCTCCAGATCAAATTCCACACCCGGCTGCACATTTTCTACTTCACCAGTAGCATCTGCTGGCAGGGGATTATCATGGGTCAACGGAATATCATCCATTGTCACCGCTTCAGGCGCTGGCGCCATCGTGGCCATCTCTTCCCCAACACCATTTGGCGCAAAGAATTTCTTTGTCAGGTCTTTTTTCTCCGGTTCACTTTCACTTTTTACTGGCTTGGCATTTTGTTGATCCTCCGCCGTTTTCATCAACATCGAATCACTCATTTCCGTTGCCGCTGGCGTCACCATTGGCTGAATAGGTTCTGGAGCCACAGGTGCCGCTGGCACAATTGGAGGAGGAGTTGCTGGCATCGGCATTACTGGCACTGTTGGTTCTGGTTGCGGTTTTACGTCTGATTTCGACGGCTCATCATTTCCAACTTTCAAACCACTGTCCCCAATCACCACACCGGGCATTTCAATCGTTGGCTCAGCAGGTTTTATTGGTTCGGCCACAGGTGTCATCTCCGCTTTTTCTTCAGTAGGTACTTCATCGCTAGAGTTTTCTTCTACAACTGGTACTTCGATCTCTTCACTTTTTGCTTCTGCTTTCATCATTTCTGCTGGTTTCATTGAAGCTGCGGCCTGTAGAGTTGCCGCTTCTTCTTCATCTTCCGGAATATAAAGTCTTTCTTTTTGGAATGCTTGTACGCCGGCAATTACTTCTTTCTCTGCTTCCTCAATTGTCTCGCCTTTCACTCTAAAGCCAGCCGCTTGCACATGACCACCACCACCAAAGCGTTCCGCCAATTCACTGGCATCCACGCCGGCATGGGTCGTTCGCACGCTGACACTTACAAATCCCGGTTCCTTTTCCTTAATTAAGAGCACAATCTCTGCCCCCGGGGCATTGGTCATCAATTCATCAATAATATCACCAGTTTCATCAATGTGACTGTGAGTGTCATCTAAGTCTTTTTGAGTGATCGTTGACCATACAATTTTATACTTTTCATCGGTTCGGAGCTTGGTAAGCACGCGTCCCCAAAGTTTCAAAGTTGAGAGATTTTTTGTCTTATAAACATTTTGAATAATTTCTTGCTGCCGCGCACCATAGCCAAGTAGGTGAGAGGCTGCCGCAAACGCTCGCGGAGTTGTATTCGAATTCTGGAAACTATTAGTATCCGTAATTACCCCAGCCAACAGCAAAGTGGCAATATCTTCATCAATCAAATCACGTCCTTTCGGAAACGCTTCGATCAGTTTAGTTACAACTTCTGAAGCCGAAGGCGCCATGATATCGACCAGATTAATCCGACCAAACATACTATTACTCGTATGGTGATCAATATTAATCACCGGCAATCGGGTAAAGAGATCCGTATTATCTTCATAAAATTTCCCCAACTGCTGTAGGTCACCAGTGTCCACCACAATAATCATGTCGTAGTTACTGGCATCGTGACTAAAAGAAACCCCGCTAGCCGACAAGCTGCCGTCTTTCGGGG
>CAYGJQ010000056.1:2569-12276 GCA_964350285.1 uncultured Candidatus Peribacteria bacterium
TATTCACCTTATCGTTTTCAATCTTCGCCTTGATACTACCAATCTGCGTTCTCGAACAATCTAATGTGACAATAAAATCATTCGCTGCGGCAAACTGGTTACTCACCACATTCGCTCGTGGCATAAAAAGCAACGCATCCGGCACCGGATCAGCGCAGACAACAGTCGCTTCTTTCCCCAGCTTTTTCAGCACGAGGTAAAGCGCTAGCGCACTACCAAGTCCATCGCCATCAGGGGGAGTCGACGGCATGATCAGAATTCGTTTATTCTGTTTAATCAGGTTGTACACTTCTTTGTAGAGCTTTGTTGCCATTCGGCGGTAAAGTAAAAAATATTATCTCATTATAATAAAACATTTTATCAATCATGTCAATCCTTCAGGAGTCTCTTGATGATGATATCCTTACTTCAGGGTAGGAGAGGTAATATAAAGCAATAGCCCCTATAGATAAATAGAAAATTACATATGACTAGTCAAAGCATCCTCATTACCGGATCCAGCGGAACCATCGGCACTCGTTTAGCGGAAAAGCTCCTCGAAAAAGGCCACCAGATCACCGGCATCGATCGCCAACCCAATAAATGGCAGCCATCAGTTCAAGAAAAAACTATTGTCAGTGATCTCCTCCATCCTGAAACTTTCAACAAAATCCCTGATAACATCGATCTCATCGTCCACCTCGCGGCCAACGCCCGCGTTTACGATCTCGTTCAAGAGCCTCGCTTGGCATTGGAAAACTTCCAAACCACTTTCAATGTCCTCGAATACGCCCGTCAGCACGACATTAAAAAAGTAATCTTCGCCTCCTCTCGTGAAGTTTACGGTAATCAACCTCCGCAAGCTCTGGAAATCACCCCCACAGCGGAAGCCCAAACCCACATCGACCACATCGAATCGCCTTACAGCGCCTCAAAATACGGCGGCGAAGCTTTAGTCCAGTCTTATTATCAATGTTACGACCAAAACTACATCATCTTCCGTTTCTCCAATGTCTACGGCATGTACGACGATTCCGACCGCGTCATTCCTCTATTCATCCGCCAATCGCTCGCCAACCAACAGCTCACTGTCTTCGGTGAAGATAAATTACTCGATTTCACCTACATCGATGACGCCATCGCCGGCATCATCAGCGCCATTGAAAACTTCAACCAGGCCCAAAACGACACTTATAACCTCGCTTATGGTGAGGCCACCAGCCTGATCAAAGTTGCTGAGTTAATTAAAGAAAATCTCCCTGATCATCTCGACAACATTCCTTTAAATATCCAAGCAAGCCGCACCGGCGAAGTAATGCGCTACCTATCCGACACCACCAACGCCCAAGCAAAACTCAATTTCCACCCGCAAACCCCAATTCACGCAGGAATCTCCAAATCCGTCCAGTGGTACCTCACCCAAAAGCTGGTATAATTTTGCCAACTTTTTAACGCACTCGATGGCGCCCAAGAAAACTACCAAAAAGACGACCAAAAAAGCGACTGCTAGCAAAGCAAAGGCCAAAAAGGCTCCTGCTAAAACTACCAGTAAGCCAGCATCATCAAAAAAGCCGACCCCCAAAAAATCCCCGCGCAAAAAAAGCACCAAATCCCGCATCAAGTCCGCAGCTAAAACCACCAAAGCCCGCATCAAGTCCGCAGCTAAAACCACTCCACAACTCACAAAGTCTCGCAAAAAAGCTTTCATCAAACAGCACCTCCAGCATTACGTCGTTGCTTTTTATGCAATTGCCTTCATCAATATCGTCCTTTTAATAGCAGTTTTTACTGGTAATTGGATTCTCACACCTAGCGCAAAAGTCCCCGTATATGAAACCAAGCCTGATGTCGAAGAAGAGATCCTTTACGATTCCATTCGCACCTTGGTAACTCTTGATCAACTCGATGGCTATCAGCCCGAGGTCAAAGGCCGAGAAATTGAGATCGCAGTTCCCGATGGCCGGATTAAACTCACACTTTCGGATTACCAGCTCGCAATCACTCACAACGAAAACACTTATCAATTAGAGCGCCCACCATCTCAACGAATCATTATCTCTCCGCTCGGCGGCCCAAATCGCCCCAAAGCAATGCAAGTAGAGGTCGAGGACAACCGTTTTACGATCAACGGAGAATGTCTCAGTAATCGTGATTTTTTCGACGTCAATTCCAACATCCGCATCATGGGGACCAATCGCAACGATGTGATCAAAGTTGATAATTTACTAGAGCCAGTGATGATCCAAGGGCTTCAAGGCAGCGATGTCCTCAATATTTCCGGTGCCAAATGTAATTCCAATTGGGTCGACGGCGGCTGGGGCAGCGACAACATTACCGGCAGTAATTTCGCCGATCGGCTCTCCGGCGGACTTCATCAATATCAACAAATCGACAACCGTCTAATCTCAATCGATGGCTGTGTAGCTGATCGGCAAGCTGTTTCCATCCGTGATCAAATCACTGGCCGCGGCGGCGACGATCTCATCATCGGCTGTGAAGGCAACGATATCCTCAAAGGCGGACAAGGAAACGACACTATTTTCGGCGACGATTCTCATTTTGAAAATAATTTAGTCAGCAGTACCCAAAACTACAGTGACGATATCGACGGTGGCTTCGGCAACGATTATCTTCGCGGTGGTCCTGGTAACGACACCATTCGCGGCGGCCCCGGCAATGACGTGATCCAAGGCGATTCTGGTGATAATACACTTTCCGGAGGCGGCGGCAACGACGAACTCTGGGACATCAACTAATCTTTAATTATTTTTCCATGAAAAAAAATCAACAAAAACTTCAGCATCGTGGCCCTTCCCACAAAGATCCTGGTGTCCTCCTTCAATTGGAGAACTGGCTTGATGAAGTGTTGGTCAAAAAAGCTCCAGTCCTTCCAGATAACTTTAAGGAAGTTTTAGTTAAAGTCGCCCCATGGTTCATCATCATTGGCTTATTATTATCCATTCCAGTTCTGATCGCTTTGCTTGGATTCTCCTCGATGATTCCCGGTGTCACCGTCACTGGTATGCACGGGATGGCCGGATTCACCAGCATGGTTATAATCATCCCTCTTGCCATCCTCTTCACCACCTTAGTCCTACAAATCATGGCTTTGCCTGGACTTTTCAATCGACAATATCGTGGATGGCAACTAATTTTTTACGCGAATCTGATCGGATTAGTGGCTACTGTTCTTTCCTTCACTCTCGGCGGCCTGCTAATTGATGTGATCGTCTTCTATCTTCTCTTCCAAATCCGGGAAAAGTACAAGAAGTAGACTAATCCACCTCTACTTCTTCACTCTTCGCCCAGATTTTTGAATTATCCGAATTGGAGATAATCGCGAAGAAAGTATCACCATCAACCATCTGCGATTTCCAGTCAATCGTCGACTGACACGGACAAGTGAAACATTCTGGTTCCAGCACATAAACACCTGGATCCAGAGTTTTTCGCGGATCCAAAAGATCATCCTGCGGATCCAACGGATCCGTACCACGTCTCACCTCAATCCCATCATTCACCGTTCCATCATCAGTATCCGGATCCAACGGATCGGTCTTATACGTTCGGACTTCTTGACCATCCAATAGTCCATCGCCATCAGTATCCGGATTTTGTGGATTGGTACCATAAGTATCGGTTTCTTCTTGGTTGGTTAATCCATCAGCGTCATCATCAGCATCTGGCCCACCACGGCGAATTCGCGCTTGGCCATCATCTTCCGGTTTGTTGTGGGGAATCGTTCCCGCTTTTACTTCGTCACCGTCATTTACTCCACCGTCATCAGTGTCCGGATCAAACGGATCAGTGTTGAAGCGGAATTCATCTTTATTCTTCAATCCATCCTTATCTGGATCTTGATCAGCATCACTTGGATCAAACGGATTCAACCCATTTTGACGTTCCCACCATGAAGGCATGCCATCGCGATCGTCATCAATTTCAAAACAATCAAACACCCTTAGTACGCGATCCGCCATTTCCACAAAGTCGGCTCGGGTGAGTAGTTTTCCTGGATCCCGCGCTTCTTCCGCCGTCAAAATAAACGGCACTTTTACCCCAGATTGTTGTTTCAATACTGGTTTCAAATCAGTGGAGATTCGCATATACGGCGCATACCACGCTTCACCAATTCCTGGCTGTACCACGCCCATATCAATAATTCCTTGTTTCTCTAATGCTTCCAAAATGATCTTCGCCCCTTCCGCCCGTGTAATCGGATTATTCGGTTTGAACGGAGGCAATCCCGTTACCGGATCGATTTCTCCCAGATAACCGGTGATAAATCCTTGCAACTGCGATTCTTTGGTTACTGGGTAATACCAGAGGAGGTCGCTAGTGAACGGCACATCGTTGAAGACGACAGGTGATTGATACGCTTCTGGTCGTCGTGGCTCGATACAGAGAATCTTCAACATAATATTTGCATATTCCGCTCTGGTAATTGATTCCTCCGGCAAGAAGAACGTTCGATCGCCTCGTTGGACACCGCTGATCACGTTGCGTTGCGATAGATTGGCAATACTCTTCAGCCGCGGATGCGACAACGGCACATCAGCAAACGGCGACCCAACTCGTTCATTTGGATTTTTCCCAAATGCCACTTCTTCACTATCGTTAAATCCATCGCCGTCACTATCTGGATTTCGTGGATCAGTACCAAGACGCCATTCTTCGAGGTTTGTGAGACCGTCACCATCAGCGTCTTTATCTGCATCACTCGGGTCTTCAGCATCAAATCGGTGTTTGATTTCCCAGGCATCAGGCATGCCGTCGTTGTCTTTGTCACCTTTATTCGCAATTTCTGGAATTTCCGGAATCACAAATCCTTTTTCTGGAATAATTTGCGCTCGTTTTTCCGCCGAGATGTAAATTTCCGATAGTACCTTTTTATTGCTGCCATCAACTTTCACCAATTCAATAATCACTGGATCACCCAATTCAAAGTCTGCTTTCACTTGGAGATCCAATGAAGAATCGAGGAGATAAATATTCCCACCAGTATCAATCACTGCGATCCGTTTCTTCTTCTGGCCTGGTTTTTCACTCGCTCCATCTTGAGCACCTGCCGCAACAGGGCCGTCCGCTAGGACAATCTCAGTGCCGCCCGGAGCATTCAAGTCGCTACCTGGAATTGTCGTCAAATTATAGGCGTCGTTTACATCACGATCTTTCAAATGCACCCCGACCATCGATTCTACTGATGCCTTATCAAATACAAAGTCTGGTTTTTCGATTACGGTATCAGTATTCGCATCAGCGATCAGCAGTACCCGACCCATGATCTCGTCATTCGGACCATAAATCACCATCCGCGTTGGCAAGAACGGTGGTTCCGCCGCCAAGATATCGAAGCGGTAGCCATCTTTCAAAATACTGATTCTACCAGTATCTGGATCAATCACTGCTACCAGCTCTCCCTGCGCATTCCGCACTTCAATTAATCGACTAAGATCCAAATCGTCGATCACAAATTGACCACTATCGTCAGTGACATATTTACCTTCACTATTCGCTTTCGGCGTTTTGATTTGTTTCTTCACTCCATTACGTTCCGCAATCACCGCCACCGGAATGCCGGAATCTTCCGGTTCCACATGGCCAGTAATCGTTCCGTTCTCACTATTTACTTCATCAATAAACACATCCGGTACAAAGACTTTCACCGTAATATCCTGACCAGCGCTATTTCCCACGCTATCTTCCACAATCAACCGCACTTTTCTTTCGCTCAGATCCTGGTACGGCCCCAAAACGATCTGCGGACTATCCGCATCATTCTTCGGATTACCGTCGTTGTCGGTATCGCGCAGCGGATCGGCATCTGCGAACACCACTTTGTCATTAGTAGCATCGCCATCGCCATCGCTATCTGTCGTTAAATCATTGTCGACATAGTAGCGCGCAATTGGACCACTGTTATCGAACGATTTCGTTGCATCGATCGTTAGTGTTTTGAAAATTGATACTCGTCGTTCGGCTGGGCCACCGTCTGGTAGGGGAGCCTGGCGATCCGCACAATCTTGTGGCGCTAATAAGATATTTGTCGAACTAGTTGAACGGATTCCTTGTTTATCAAAGGCGTAAACAGTTGCTTTATAGTTTCCATTTTTTAAATCTAATGTAATCGTTGGTTCGTTGGCATCGCCGAGTTCCATGATTCTTAATGGTTCTCCTGGCAGCACTTTGGTAATCGCGCCGTTGCTGTATTCAATCGTCGCTTCACCACTTACCACTTCGATCTGATCGTCGAAGGTCAAAATCATGCCAGCCATCGGACCTTGTTCAATCTTTTCTTCACTGGTGAGATCAACGATTTCGACTTTACCGCTTTCCACACGTAGTTTCGGCACTTCGCTATAGTTCTCCGAAATCTCAAATGCCTGACCAGCAGCCAATTTCACCGTCGTCTTCTCATCAGCCGTTGGCAAGATCGTGATCTCCGCATCTTCCAGCGCATGCACCGTCGCCAATACACCAACTTCAACTGTTGCCTGACCTTCGTCGACAATTCGTCGTTTCAATGAATTCACTTTAATCACTCCATCATGTTCCTTCACGCGAATAAACGGCTTGGAAACTTCTGGCACATAGAAAGTACTATTCGGTTCCACCACGGCTTCGCTGCCATCCGGTAATTCAATGATCACTTTGGCTTCCGGACCAGTGGCAATTTCATTTCCAGCTTGCAGCAAGTAGTTGCCGAAGACACCACGTTTCAAGCGCATTTCACCGGCAGTCAGAGTCACCAATCCGGTATCTGGATCGGGGAATTCCAAGATCGCATCCGGACCAAGTTCGATCACACTGCCGTCTTCATATTCAATTTCAATTTCCCCAGATTCATCAGTCTCAACCAGTTCTTCCGGCGCTACCACCCGGCCAGATTGAGCCAAATCATCGTCTACATAGAAGCTACCATTCTTCACTGTCACCTTCGCAAACGGTGACACCACCGTGGTTGATCTCAATACTTCTTCAATCGATTCTGTCGTCGGTTCTTGGACAACATTTACTTTTCCTTTTTCGTCTGGGCTCGCATAAATCACTTCATAACCAGCCACGCCATTATTCGGTGCCGGGTTCCAAGCAATATCCACCGATCCATTGGTCATCGATGGTGAATTGATTCCATTGATCGCTGCTTTCCCTACTTTAAAATCTTTCACCGCCTGGAAGTCACCAGGTTTCTCCGAGAAGTAAGTGACACTGGCTTTATTTTTAAAATTCTCTTTCAGGTAAACATCGCCACCATGGGAGTAGATCACATCGTCATCACCATCATTATCCATATCAACAAACAACACGTGGGTTGGCAGATCCGCTTCAGATGTATTCGCTACTAGTTTTTCATTCGTCCCAGAATTATTGAAGATGAAGAGCCCTTTATTGATCACTTGCGTTCCGGCCGCCGAAGCATTCTGCAACGCTGTCGGTGGTATACCAGCCTGAGCCACTAATCGACCACCTTCGTCTCCCGTCGACCGCGAATGGTCAACAGCAGCGATGATCGTACTAGCATTCGCATCAGCAGTAGCAGCCCTTTCCATCGCCGCCAACCGCGCCCCAGCACTAATCACATCCGCCCCACCTGAATGACCACTGATCGTCCCCCCGAGCTCATTCACCATACTTTCCGCATCAAACGGATAGGCGACAGAAGCATAAGCATTTTCATCTGCAGATTCTCCGGATTCAAATAGGTCTTCATCAAGACTCATCTCCAATCTGCCTGCCCCGCGCTGCGGGGTCGACCACTTTTCGTCGACAGGCCCCAGTGATGTCGAGGTAACGTTGATCGTTGACGAAACTTGGTCGACACTCATCATTGTCGAATCACCATCAACGCTCGATGCCAATACACCTGCCCCGCGTTGCGGGGTCGACGAAACCTCGGCAACAGCACCCCGTGGCGTAAACAGATCGTTGGTTCTATTAGAGCGTCCATCAGTGCTCGAACCAAATACCGCTTCCCCGCGCTGCAGGGCTGGACATTGATAAAGTGCAATCTGTGAAGAAATATCATTCACATCGATCACTGATTCATCAACATTCGTGTAACGTGAGAATTCACCGCTACGCGCCAAGAACCTCGCTCCTTGAGCCATTTCGCTAGCCATTACTTTCAATTCATACGCTGCTTCCCAGCCGCTATCGGTTGCTGGAGCATCGATTACACCGGCATGGACCCGGCCATCATTTTTCACAATCCGTTCCGTTGAAGCCAAGAAGCGATCTTTATATTGATCACCGTTATTCAAGGCAATCATTGTATTCATTTGCATCAAATCATCGACATTTTCGCTATCATTTAGGAAGCTCTCCTGCGCATCGAGGTAAGCAATCAAATCATTGCGCATCGCAGTCAGATCCCGGAGCATTGGATCTTCTGGCATTGGTTCGAAAGCCATTCGTTGGCGGATCTCATTTACATGTCGGTTTACCTCTTTCTCATCTTTTTCAATATAAGTCTGCGTTGCCACCAAACGGATTTCTTTGGGCATTTCTCGCGCTATTTTTTCATATTCTTCCGTCAACGCTTCCATCTGCGCCACCGCAGTTTCCACATCCGCCGCCACATTCCCCACCAACGGTGTCACCAGATCCACAGTAGTTTCTTGTGGTTCAATAAAAGAACTCGGCCGCGAACTCGTAGAGCTAGAAGAGCTCGATGCTCCACCAGGATTCGTAATCTGATTTACCGAATCACCCACTGCCGCCCCTGCTGCATCCAGACCTTCTTGAACCCCGGAACTAATCTCATCGACGGCATTTTGCGCTGTTGATTCCAATGTCTTACTCGCTTCATTGGTGATTTCTACCAAATCACCGATCAAGCCATTCCACAATTGCGCGACATTATCAGCAGTTTCATAAATAAAGTTCACATCCAATTGGAGGTTTACCTTCGAAGTAATTTCAATCCGATCCACTACATCATAAGTAATCTTTGGCAATTGGAAGCTGCCAATCAAATCAATCGGTAGATGCGGATCCAATCCCCGTGCCGTCAGAGTTTCAATATGTGATTTCAAACTCGCCTCCGGAATCGGAATCAAGCCATTCTTCACCAAACAGAGAACTCGTAGAATCACTTTCAAACTTGTTGTCAGACCTAGAACAAAGCGCGGTAGTTTCGGAATCTTCGGTGGCGGTGGGATCTCCGGTAGTTTTGGAATTGGTAACGGTGGGAGATCCATCAATTCTGGAAACTCCGGTAATTTCGGTAGTTCCGGAATAAACACGTATCCCGGCAAGTCAGCACCAATCTCCGGTACCACTGTCGGCAATGTAAATGATGGCATTCGCGGAATATTCACCCGTTCCGGTTCGAAGCGGAGATCTGGCCAGACAATTTTAAGTCCCACCTGAATTTGAGAAATATCGATCACCAGATCCGGCCATTTCGGGAACGGAATAATCGGTGGCTCCGGAATTACCACAAATACCTTCATCATCAATTCCATCAAAGTCAGCCGATCAGTTGTACAGCGATCACATGATTGTTGGTAATCAACGGCTAAATCAATAATGCTCTTCCAGCGTTTCAATTCATTCTTCACATCTTGAATCGCTTTCTGCCACGCCAAGATTCGTTTCATATTCTTGCGGAGATAACCGCCGGTAAATTGCACAATCGCATCGAGATAACACACAATCTGGCGCACATACTTCGCTTCAATTTGCCGCCATTCACGGATTTTTCGCGGTAATTTTTCGTATTCTTT
>CAYGJQ010000057.1:0-11428 GCA_964350285.1 uncultured Candidatus Peribacteria bacterium
GTAGTAGCAATGTGTTGGGAAGGGCTAGAAGTTGTGAATGCAGTACGTCTAATCGTCGGAATTACAAAATCACGTGAAGCTGAGGCCGGTTCAATCCGTGGTGACTTCGCGATGAGTATTTCTTGTAACGTAATCCACGCTTCTGATTCAGTGGACAATGCAAAAGCGGAAGTATCTCGTTTCTTCAATCCAGATGAAATCTTTTCTTACAAGAAAGGTGAGTTTGAGCATGTATATGCCGAGGACGAATTGGAGTAGAGAGTGCTTTCTAGACGGAAATGATTAGGTTGGCGCCTTGCGGCGTTAAATCAAAAAAAATGATCCTCACGTACCTTTAGTACGCTGCGGTCATTTTTTTTGATTTGCCTTGCAATGCACTCAACCTAATCATTTCGTGACATCCCGTGTTCATTGCTTTCTATTTGAGGTTTTTTGACGGGGTTGACTGTTTTTGTGAAATGCTGAATAGTGCTGTCTCACTTTTACAAACTATGAGACGACCTAAACGACAATTGGAGGAGATTGTGGATCAGGAGATTCGGAAGCAGATGATTCTTTCGCGGGTAGAGAGTTATATCTCATTCAATGTTGAGGCTCCTGGTTATTTGCGGGGTTTCTTTGAGTCTCATAATCGAGATTTGGTTCAAGCTTCTACCAATGAGCAATGTTGGCGGTTTTTCCTAAATAAAGTGGTTTGGCCGGTGTTTGAGAGGGTTTCTTGGGCGGTGATTGATGAGGCGATACCAACTTTTCGAAATCAGATTAATGAAGATAAATTGGTGGAGTTGATTCATGAAGTTTTTCCTTCTCATGATAGTCCGAATACCATTCTAAATGGATTTGTGAATGAACATGGTGAGGCGATTGGGGAGCTTTTATTGAGTTGTTTGATTCGTGGACATAGAGGGTTCTTGCCAATTTTTAATGATCGTTGTGAGTTTCCGGAGGTGGCTTCGGTCGTCTATGACGAATTTGTGGGATTGGTGCGGGAGGTTTTTGAGAATGGTGAAGAGCGGTCGGTGTTTGAGAATCTGACTATTCATGAACGGAATTTTTTGAATGAGTTTCCGCGACGGGATTTGAATTTGATGTTTTATGATTTGTTGACGGACTTTCGAGTTTTTTTGGTACATCTGCGCCATGAGCAGGGGAATGATGATGATTGGGATGAAGAGCCAGTGGAAGAAGTGGAGCCGGAAGTGGCGAAGCGGAATTTGGTGCTGGAATATTTCAGATTACTGTACCGATATTCAATTCCAGGGATGGAAGTGAATTATCCGAAGGAAATGAATGGGTTGGTTGATTGGTTGATACCTTATGAACATTGGAGTCCAGAAGATAAAGTTTTGGCGAAGAAGTATCGTTTTTTTCATCGGGTGATTGGTACTACTCAAGTTCCTCGAGATTTGAAAACTACAGAGGAAGTGATTATGTATGATCGTGTGCCGCGGGCTTTTCGAATTAAACAGGTGTTTTCAACTAGTGGGCGGTCGAATATGAAGGATCGTTGTTTTTTGAGTCTTGAGGTGTTGTGGCCGAATGGGAAGGCTGAGGATGTGATGGTTTATTCGTCATCCTCTCATTCATTTGAAGAAGGTGCCGAAGGGCAAGGTGGAATTGGGAGAGACGCTGCGGTGCGGACGTGGAGTTGGTTATTAGCAAAAACGCCAAATGGTTGGTTGGTGAAATTGAGTCCGGAAAGTGCAGCGCATTTACATCCGGTTTTTGCTGAACAGATTGAGCGGAAATTATTGGAGGAGACTTTGATATTTTCTAGCGATAAAAAGGAACGTGATCGGGTGATTGCAGCGGTGACTGGGTTTTCAACGGAAGAGGGTGTTGAGTGGGCGAGAATGTTTCGACCTTATACAACTATTCAAGAGGAGAGGCAGGTTGTGGAAGTTCGAGATGATAAAGGGGCCTATGAAGTTTATGGTATTTCCGCGGATATTGCGGCTTGGGCGCAGCGGGAAGTGGGGCATTATGATGTGGGGGAGATTGAAAGGACTGTGGAGACAGAGCGAACTGAGGAAATTGATGTGACTTATGTAGAGGATACTTGGCTTGAGTAGGGGGATAGTGCTTTCTAGACGGAAGTGCTGAGAATCTCCTATTGCTGAGTTAAACAAAAAATTTCAATCCTCATGTACCCTTAAGTACACTGCGGTTGAAATTTTTTGTTTGCCTTGCACTAGAAGATTCTCAACACTTCATGATATCTGGTGTTTATTGTTTTCTAGTTGGAAATAATTAGGTTTGCTGCTTTGTATTGCACTCAAACTAATCATTTCGTGACGTCTAACGAATTAGCTTTCTATTTTTTTGATTAAGCTTTCTAAAAGATCTATCTCGTTTTATCCTAGGGCCATGCTTCAAGTTGCTTATAAAAATTTGGCGGTTGGTGCTCTTACTCCTGGAGAACTATATGCGAAAGTTCGTTCTTGGGATTCGGTGATTTTACAGAGTGGAAATCGGGGGCGGTTTTCGATTATTGGTTTTGATCCGTTTGTGAAAATTGAGGCTCGAGATGGGAAATGTTGTGTGGCGCGAAAAGGTGAAGGGACGAAGTGGAATGAACTAGAGTTTGAGGCCGAGGCTTTGGATGTTTTGCAGGATTTGATTGATGAGTTTCAAGTGAATGTGCCAGATAGATTACGGGAGATTTCTTTTTGCGGTGGGGCGATTGGTTATTTGAGTTATGACTATGGTGTGAAGTTGAATGGCGTTGAATCAAAAGTGAAAGATGAGATTGGAACTCTGGATCTTTATTTTTTGCTTTGTGATAAGTGTTTTGTTTTTGATCATCAGGCGGGAGTGTTGTGGCTGATTGCTTTGGGGTTTGACCAGGCAGTGGCTGCAGAAGAGCTGGTGAAAATGGAGAAGTTGTTGGATGTGGAGGCTGCGGATTTTGATGGAGGTGATTTTAGTGGAGAAAAAAAGCCAGAGTCGAATTTAGACCAAGAAAGTTATCAGCAGAAAATTGGTGAAGTTAAAGGCTATTTGGTGGAAGGGGAAACCTATGAAGTGAATTTTGCTCATCGTTTTTATGGAAAGTCGCTAAAGGATCCTTGGGAAATTTATTGTGATTTAAATAGAAAAAATCCGTCGCCTTTTATGTGTTATTTCCAAGGCTCGGAAAAAACTAATATCCAGATTGTCAGTAATTCGCCAGAGCGATTGGTGGTTTGTCATGATGGGGTGTTGGAGACGCGACCAATTAAAGGAACAGTGCCGCGAGGGGCGACGCCAGAAGAAAAAGCGAAGAATGAGAAACAGCTTTTGGCGAGTGAGAAAAATGAAGCGGAATTGAATATGATTGTTGATTTGGCCCGAAATGATTTGGGGCGTGTGGCGGAGATTGGTTCGGTGGAAGTGACGGAGCATCGGGTGGTGGAAAAGTATTCACACGTGATGCATACGATGTCGAATATTCGAGCGAAGAAACGTGATGACGCGAGTTTTGCTGACGTTGTGCGAGCAGTCTTTCCTGGTGGTTCAGTGACTGGAGCGCCAAAGATTCGGACGATGGAATTGATTGACCGTTTAGAAGATTATCGGCGTGGTGCTTATTGTGGTTCGGCGGGGTACGTTTCGTTTAACGGGAATTTTGATTTGAACATTATGATCCGGACGCTGACTTGTAAGGGGGGAGAGGTTTGGTTTCATTCCGGTGGAGCAATTGTGATGGATTCGGTGGCGGAAGAGGAATGGGAGGAGACTTTGGAGAAAGCTGGGGCGTTGCGGGAGGCGTTGTGAAATTTTGGACAACAGAATTTTCATTGAGGATTGGTTTTGTTTAAGAGGTTTTTGGGAGATGTGGGTGGTTGGGAGGTTGACTTTGGGGTATGGTGAGGACGTTTCCCCCCTAGGGCGGGAGGGGGTTAGGGGTGGCGTAGTAGTGTGATTTTCAAAAAAATGCAAACGTTTCTCAACGGACAATTCGTTGCCTCAGATCAAGCAAATATCTCCGTTGCTGATCATGGTTTTTTATTTGGTGATGGTGTCTACGATACTTTGCGGACTTTTAGTGGGAAGCTGTATCGACCGGAGCGTCATATCCAGCGATTATTCAAAGCAATGGAAGCGGTGGCGATTTCACCGATTTGGTCAGAGGAAGAAATTTTGGCTTGGATTAAAGAAGGGATTGAGAAAAATGGTTTTAGCGAAACGCGCGTTCGAATCACGGTGACTCGGGGGGCAAATAAGTTTCGGGTGAATGAAGTTGCACAGCCGACTTTGTTGATTACATTTACTGAATTGCAGGAATTGGCTGCTGAATATGTCGATGGGGTGAAGGTGATTTCTGATCAGGCGGAAAGAGCGTTGCCGCAGGTGAAAACTATTAGTATGGCACCAGTGATGAGATCGCGGAGTAAAATGGAGCAGGTGGATGCTTTTGAAGTTTTGCTGGTGAATCGGGATGGATTTGTGACGGAAGGGAGTGTGACGAATGTGTTTATGATTGAAGATGGTGAGATTTTGACGCCCGGTGATGGCATGCTCGAAGGGACTACTCGGGGTTTGGTTTTAGAATGGATTGAGGGGAAGTGGCCGGTGCGGATTGAAAATATTTCCGTGGAAGATTTGCGGTTGGCGGATGAAGTGTTTTTGACTAATGCGGTGAAGGGGATTGTGCCGGTGGTGGAGATTGATGGGAAAATTGTGGGTAGCGGAAAACCGGGAGAGGTAACTCAGGAATTGGTAGAGAAGTGGAAA
Source organism: uncultured Candidatus Peribacteria bacterium (assembly GCA_964350285.1). GTDB lineage: Bacteria > Patescibacteriota > Gracilibacteria > UBA1369 > CAYGJQ01 > CAYGJQ01. The sequence goes on from CAYGJQ010000057.1 coordinate 4,717, forward strand.
GGGTTTGTGAAAGGAAATTTTTAAGGCCTGATGGCAATGATTTTGGGGATTATTCCCATGGCACGACAAACTAGTAGTCTAGTATCGCCAGCAATGACATAGGGTGGTTTGCCTTGGCGGAAGAGGATGATTGGGGCGGGAATTTCGATGCCGGCCTCGATGCCGTTGATGATACGCTGGACGTCTTTGTTGAATGGTTCACCGCCTTTGTATTGGATGATTTGTTTTAAGGTCCAGTTGGGGTCGCGGGAGCTGGTGTTTTCGAGATCATTCCAGTCTTCGGGGTTGAGGTTTTCAAGTTTGGCTATTTTGTAAAGGCCAGCTAGATCGTTGATGTGCATAGCGACTCGTTGGTCTTCTGAGCTAACTTGTTGGAGTTTGATCAGCTCTTCTTCTAGAGGTGCTTTTCTCCAGGTGGGGCGAGGCTTTTCATGGTGTTTTTGTGAGTGCATTTTGATTGTTAAAACCTAATTATTTTAGCATCTGGTAGCGTTTTTTGATATGAATTGGTTTGGATTAATCAGTTTTATGAAAGTGCGCCAATTAAAAATTATGGGGATTCTAAATGTGACACCGGATTCTTTTTCTGATGGGGGGAAATATTTTGATTTAGATCAGGCGGTGGCACGAGCTGAAGAAATGGTGAGAGAAGGAGCAGAGATTATTGATGTTGGCGGAGAATCTAGTGGGCCGGGGTCGGTGGATGTGAGTTTGGAGGAGGAATTGAGGCGAGTGGTGGGGGTTGTTCAGGAGCTAGGAATTAGGAAGCTAGGAGTTAGGGTTTCGGTGGATACTTGGAAGGCGGAAGTGGCGAGACAGGCGATTGAGGCTGGGGCGACGATTGTGAATGATGTTACTGCTTTGCGGGGTGATGATCAGATGGCAGCGGTGATTGCGGAATCGGGAGTGAAAGTGGTTTTGATGTATTCGAAGGATGATTCGGCTCGAACAACTGCGGAAAATGTTGAGTACGATGATGTGGTGGCGACGATTAAAAGTTTCTTGGTTAAGCGAATTGCTTATGCGGAAGCGAAGGGAATTGAGCGGGAGCAGATGATTATTGATCCGGGGATGGGGGCGTTTGTGAGTGGGAAGGCGGAGTATAGTTGGGAAATTCTTGAGCGATTACGGGAATTTGAAGAATTGGGGTGCCCGATTTTGATTGGGGCGTCACGGAAGAGTTTTTTGGGAGGTGACGTTGAGGATCGATTGGAGCCAAGTTTGAAAGCGGCGAAGTTGGCGACGGATAATGGGGCGAGTATTTTGCGGGTGCACGATATAGCGGAGACCAGGAAGCTAGGATTTAGGAGCTAGGAGGTTAGGGATTTCTGTACGGCATTTTTGAACAAATCAGATTTTGCCTCACTAAAAATTGCAAACTCCCTCGCTATGCGAGGTCAAACAGTGCAATTTTTGGCCGTTCGTCTTCAATCGATTTGAAAACAAAAATACTCCGATAGATTTTTATGACTTCGTTTGGTCTCCAGGTGTTAAATTCATTTTTTCTTCATTTTTGTGTGGTATGCTCCCTCCCAAGGGCGGGGGGCGGTGGTGGAGTAGAACAATTATCCCGAAAACTATGCTTGTTACCAAAGAATTCAAATTTGATGCGGCTCATCACCTCACGAAGTATCACGGGAAGTGTGAACGGATGCATGGGCATACTTATAAAATGCAGGTGACGATTGAAGGTGAGGTGCAGGAAAATGGGATGGTGCTGGATTTTGTGGTGTTGAAAAATATCGTGAATAAGCAGGTGATTTCCAAAGTTGACCATCATAATTTAAACGATTTGTTGGAAAATCCGACGACTGAAAATTTAGTGGTGTGGATTTGGGAGCAATTGCAAGATTTACCGCATTTGTTGGCGGAGGAAAAAGATGATCCGAATTTGCCGGATAATATTAAGCGTCTGTTGGCAGATCCTGATGGCGCGGAAAAAGAGATTAATACGCAAGTGCATTTGTACGAGATTAAATTGTGGGAATCCGCCACTAGTTTTGTGACTTATCGGGGAAAATAGGTGCTGTTGATGAATTTCGGACCCTTCTTCGCATGAAGCTACGAAGGGCGGGCACGCACTCTTTTGTTGTTCAGAATTGGTCGTCACAAAAGCTTTATCTATTGGAGTGTTTGTTTAAAAGGTTTTGGGGGATATTGGCGACATGATTTTTTTTAGTTGGTAGATTTGCTGTGTTAGATTGGGCGCATGTTGAAAGAAAAATTGAAACATTTTTTTGGGTACGAGGACTTTCGTCCGTTGCAGGAGGAGATTATTAGTGACGTTTTGCAGCGGAAGGATGTTTTTGTGTTGATGCCTACTGGTGGGGGAAAATCGATTTGTTATCAGTTGCCGGCTTTGATGAATGACGGGCTGACTTTGGTGATTTCGCCGTTGATTTCTTTGATGAAAGATCAGGTGGATGCGTTGAGACAAAATGGGGTGGCGGCGGCTTTTTTGAATAGTAGTTTGTCATTGGAGCAGCAGCAAAAAATTGAAATGAAGGTGCGTAGAGGCGAATTGTCGCTTTTGTATGTAGCGCCGGAGCGTTTTTCTAATCAGTATTTTTTGGAAATGTTGGGCGAAGTGAAGGTGAGCTTGATTGCGATTGATGAGGCACATTGTATTTCGGAATGGGGGCATGATTTCCGGCCAGATTATCGTCAGCTTTCGGATGTGCGGGATTATTTTCCACGAGTGCCAATTATTGCTTTGACCGCGACTGCGACGAAGCGAGTGTTGAAAGATATTTTGTTGCAGTTGGAAATGGAAGAGGCGGGGGTCTATCAGGCTAGTTTCAATCGGCATAATTTATTTTATGAGGTGCAGCAGAAGGTGGATGGTTTTGAACAAGTGGTGGAGTTTTTGAATTTGCATCCAGGTGAATCGGGGATTGTTTATTGTTTTAGTCGGAAACGGGTGGAGCAGGTGACGGAGCGACTGGCGGAGAAAGGGTTTAAGGTTTTGCCTTATCATGCTGGGCTTTCGGATAAGGAGCGTCAGAAAAATCAGGAAGCGTTTATTCGCGATGATGTTGATATCGTGGTGGCGACTGTGGCGTTTGGAATGGGGATTGATAAGCCAGATGTGAGGTTTGTGATTCATCATGATTTGCCGTCGAATTTGGAGAAGTATTATCAAGAGACTGGGCGGGCGGGGCGTGATGGACTGGATAGTACGTGTCTGTTGTTATTTGATTATTCTGATAAAGCCAAGATCGATTATTTTATCAATCAGCGAACGAGTGAGACCGAAAAGAAAGTGGCGCGGCAGCAATTGAAGACGATGTTGAATTTTGCGGAATCCTATGGTTGTCGGCGGGAAGCTTTGTTGGGTTATTTTGGTGAAGAAGTTGCGGAGACCAATTGTGGAAAGTGCGATAATTGTACGGGGGTAAAGCGTGATACTTTTGATGCGACGGTGTTGGCGCAGAAAATTATTTCCTGTGTTTGTCGATTGGATCAGCGCTTTGGCGTTACTCATGTGGCGGCGGTTCTGACGGGTTCGAAGGGAAAGAAGGTTTTGGATAACGGGCATACGACTTTATCAACTTATGGATTGATTGAAGATATGTCGGCGAAAGATGTTGGTGGTTATATTCGGGAATTGATTCAGTTGGATTATTTGCGGTTGAGTGAAGGGGATTATCCAGTAGTGAAATTGACGGCGAAGAGTGCCGAGGTTTTGAAAGGTGAAGCAGAAGTGTTTTTGCGGAAGAAAGTTTCTGAGAAAAAGAAGTCCGAGAAAAGGAAAGAACGGTCGCGGCAGAAACGAGGGAAGAAGAAGTTTGCTGGGGTGGAATTTGATCGAGATTTGTTTGAGACTTTGCGGTCGTTGCGGAAAGATTTAGCGGATAAGCAAGATGTGCCGCCGTATGTGGTGTTTTCTGATGCTTCGTTGATTGAGTTTTGTATTTATTATCCGAATGATCGGCAGAATTTTTTGCGGATGAAAGGTGTAGGGGAAACGAAGTTGGAGCGGTATGGTGAGGTGTTCATGTCGGCGATTGATCAGCACTGTGAGAATAATTCTATTTTGCGGGAGATGGTGCCGGTGAAGAGGGGGGAAGGGTAGGTATTAGATATTAGGGTTTAGGTATTAGGGGGAGATTCGGCCGTAGGCCTCATTTTTGGTGTATAATTCTTTGTGTTTGTAACTTTGTTTTATGCGATTATTTGTTTCACTTGATTTGCCGGAAGAGATTTTTCATTTTTTGCGTGATGTGCAGGCTTTGATGCCGCATCAAGGGATCGCGGCAGCGCAACATTTTCATTTGACGTTGTTTTTTTTGGGGAATATTGAGGATGAGCAATTGGAGCAGGTGAAAGAGGCTTTGAAAGCAGTGGCGGCGGAAGGTTTTGAATTAACGATGGATGAATTGGGGATGTTTAAAAATAAGCATGGGGATCCGCGGGTGATCTGGGTAGGGATTGAGGAAAATGAAGCTTTGTTGAGATTGCAGAAACAGGTGGCGGAGAAGATGGTTGCTTTGGGCTATGAAGAGGATAAAGAGTTTGTGCCGCATTTAACTTTGGCGCGAGTAAAGGAATCGGGAACCGGGATTGAGAAGGATTTTGATAGCATCTTTTTTAAGAAACGGTCTTTCCCGGTGGAGTCGTTTAGCTTGATGGAAAGCGAATTGAAGGAAGACGGTGCTTATTACACGCCAATGGAAGTTTATAAATTAGGTGAATAAGATGAGAGGAGTTTTTTTAGGTTTGGGGACCAATAAAGGTGATCGGCAGCAATTTTTAGATTCGGCTTTGAAGCTGATTGGGGAAAAAATTGGCGAGATTGTGAAACAGTCTTCGGTGGTAGAGAGTAAGCCTTGGGGTAATCCGGATCAGGATGATTTTTTGAATATGGTGATTGAAGTCGATACGGATTTGAAACCTTCGGAGCTTTTGGAAGAGTGTCAGTTGATTGAAAGTGAGTTGGGGCGGCAGCGTGGTGAGAAATGGGGGCCGCGGGAGATTGATGTCGATATCCTTTTGTATGGTGATCGGGTGGTTGATTCTTTGAGTTTGCAGATTCCTCATCGTCATATGTGGGATCGGGATTTTGTGGTGGGGCCGTTGAAAGAGATTGCGCCGGAGGTGGTGAAGAAGTGGCAGTAGCTCATGCGCAAATCAGACCGGGCGGTTGTCAATCGATAAATGGTTGTTTCGCCATCTTTTCCACTTTTCGATTAGTCGGGTGGAGGCTATGTTTTATTTATGAAACTGGCGGATTTTTATAAAAAGATTGTCGAATTGCGAGTGGAAGCTTTGGAAGCAATTCATCGGGCTGGCTCTGGTCATTCAGGGGCAGCGATGTCGAGTATGGAAATTTTGGCGGCCCTTTATTATGGAGCTTTGGCGGACGGTCCGGTGATGAATTATGATCCGACGAAGCCGGGATCGGGTAGTCAGGATTATTTTGTGCTGTCGAAATATACGGCGGCGCCGGCTTTGTATGCTATTTTGGCGGATATTGGTTTTTTTGAGAAAAAAGCGATGGAGTCGTTTCGGGAAATGGGTTCGATGTTACAGGCTTTTCCTCATGTGAAGATTCCGGGTGTTTCAGCGACTGTTGGTTCGGTGGGACATGGGCTTTCTGTGGTTGTTGGTTTGGGATTGGCTTTGAAGATGCAGAAGGTGAAAAATCGGGTGTTTACTTTGATGGAAGATCGAGAATTACAGACGGGGCAGTTTTGGGAAGCGGTGATGTCGGCGGGAAATTATAAATTGGATAATGTGGTTGGTTTGGTCGAATGTAGTGGGGTGCAGGCAGATGGAGCGGTGCGAAAAGTGATGAATGTGGAGCCGTTGGCGGAGAAGTTTGAGTCGTTTGGTTGGAAGGTTTTGAAGGTGACTAATGGACATGATTTGGATCAGATTTTGTTGGCTTTGGATAAGGCGGTGAAAGTGGCGCGGCGGCCGAAAGTGATTTTATGTAAGACCGTTTGTGGTCAAGGGATCCCGTTTGCTGAAGGAAAGCCGCTGTATTATGGTGCGGCTTTGAGTGATCCGGAAATGAAGGAGTTGCTCGATTTTGCTGAGAAAGAATGGCATCGATTACATAAATTTAGTTCTTAATTTTTTGTTATGAAGAAATTTATTGGATTTATTTTGCTGGCAGTGTTGTTTACTGGTTGTAGTTTTGATGATGGTGGCGTGTTGGGATTAGGGGGCGGTGTGGATGAAACTAAGTCGTATGTGGTGGTGGATGGTCAGAAATTTGCAGTGGAGATTATGCGAACGGATGCGCAACGAAAGAAAGGTTTGATGGGGCGGGAAGGATTAGCTGATCATGAAGGAATGATTTTTCTTTTTGAACAACCAGGGCCGTTGAGTTTTTGGATGAAGAATATGAAGTTCCCGATTGATATGGTGTTTATTGATCAACATAAGAAAATTATGAACGTGGCGCGTGATGTACCACCATGTAAGCAGGATCCATGTGCGCTTTATAAATCGAATGGCGATGGTCAGTATGTTTTGGAAATTGACGCGGGCTTATCGGATAAGTATGGATTTGAGCCTGGTGATAGTATTGAATTTAAAAATTTTAACTAATGGTGGAAAAACGTTCGACATTAGCGGAGTTCGGTGTAGAGATTGTGAAGATTGGCGCTAAACATAAAAATATTGTGGTGCTGACTGCTGATTCTTCGATGTTGATGCATACCAAAAAGTTTGCGGAGGTTTTTCCGGAGCGACATTTTAATTT
>CAYGJQ010000058.1:0-11405 GCA_964350285.1 uncultured Candidatus Peribacteria bacterium
AGATGGAGCGATCCACGTGGGTTTCGGCGGCGATGTGGACTACGAGATGGGAGCGACTCATCAAATCGTTGACGATGTAGGGATTGGTGACGTCGCCGTACCAAAATTCGAAACGGTCGGATTCGTGGATTTTTTGGGGGATGTTTTTTTGATTGCCGGCGTAGGTGAGGGCGTCGAGTACTAAAAAGTGGTACTCGGGATATTTGTCGAAGAGATATTCTAAAAGGTTACTGCCGATAAATCCGGCGGCGCCAGTGAGGAGAACGGTTTTTTGTTTGTGGGATTCTACCGGTCGATGTTCGCGTTGTTGGATTTCATCAGTCATGTTTTTTATTTAAGCATAAAGCTTAAGGAATTGAATACCGTTTTTGGTGAGATCGACTTGTGAATATCCGCTTCGGTGGCGATTTTAGTTATCCGTAAAAGTCCGTCGGCGGTGATGACGTCGACATGGTTTTCAGTGATTTGCCAAATGCGACCGGGGATGCGGCCGGCGAAGTTTGGTGGGTTGGATACTTTCTCGGCTTCCCAGATGAAGATTTTTTGATCGTTGTAGAAGCAGCAGGCGCCGGGGTAGGGGTAAGTGAGGGCGCGGATTAGTTGGACGATGTTTTGGGTTGGCTGGTGGAAATCGATGTGGCCGTTTTCGGGGGTGCGTTTGCAACCGTAGGTGGCTTGGGTGGGGTCTGGGGGTGTGCGCGGGGCTTGGCCGGCGAGGATGGGGTCGAGGTTTTTGAGGATGATTTCGGGGTAGGCGGCGAGGAATTTTTGGTTGGGGGGGGGGGCGGTTTCGTCGGGGGCGATGGCGATTTTGATTTGATCAACGAGGTCGCCGGAGTCGACTTCCGGGGCGATGTGGATCAGGCTGAGGCCGGTTTCGGTTTCACCGTTGATGATTACCCAATTGGTGGGGCAGAAGCCGCGGTATTTCGGGAGGAGGGAATCGTGGAGGACAAAGGTGCCGTGAGTGGGGATGGCGAAACATTCTTCCGGAATTAGGAAACGCCAGCTGATCACGAAGAGGGCAGCGGGTTTGATTTGCTGGAGATGGTCGGCGTATTTCGATGGGGGGATTTCTTCAGTGGTGGCGAAGGGGATGTTGTGCGTTTGGCAAAGGTTGATGATTTGGTCGGTGTAGTTGGCGTGTTCGTGGGGGGATTGCGGGTGGATGAGGACGTGGGCGATTTCTTTGCCGGCGGTGAGGAGGGCGTTTAGGGTTTGGTGGCCGCGTTGGGTGGAGAGGAAGAGGGCGAGCATGGGGGGAGGTTCTTAATTTTGGGAATTTATTAGTTTTTTTGCATTTCGATACATTCTTTTTTGACTCTCTTTGTTGCAGATTTCTGTAAATTCTTTTAGATCTGAGATTCCAAGTTTTGGATCTCCAAAGTAAAAAGAAATAATTCCACATCCATATAAAAGAGCAGGGTCTTTTATATGGATGAATTCGTTGGATAGGAATTCAACTATATCTATGGGGTTGAAGGTCAGTTCGTTGGCAGGATACTTTATTAGTTTTTCGTAGTTCTTGAATGCACTTGAGTATTTTTTTTGAAGAATTCGAAAGAAAGCGACATTTGCTCTCGTTAGAGGATCGTTAGGATAGAATTCGAGCATCTTGTTGACAGTTTCCTCAGATGCAATGTGGTCTCCGGATTTGTATTGAGAAAGAGCGAGTCGAGATAGTCCAGCAATGCTGAAGGGGGAAATTTTTAATATTTTTTTTGCAAATTTTATGGCTTTTTTGAAATTTTTTTTACTGTTTGCATCTTCGATAATGGGAGTACAGCAAGAGATGATGTGAGGAGATATTAGTTTTTGAAAAGATTGGTCTGAATTGTTTTTGAGGTAGATTTTTTCAAGTAATTCTAGGGATTTATGTATTTCTCCGTGTAGTTGAAGAATTCTAGCGAGGATATACGTACTGATATCAAAAATGTTACTTGAGATGGTGATTGTGTCTTTGAACGAGTTCTCTTCCAGTATTGTTGAGTACCTTTTTTTTGCTGCTCGAGACGAGATGTCTAAAAGAAGTAATTTGCCAATTTGGTTGTGCCTGTCAGTGGGGTGGCCGTATGTGTATTTTATTTCTACTTTGTTGATTTTTTTTCCATTATCTTTGAGGCTTTTTTTGCTGATCCTTCCCCATATGATTAGATCAATGTCTTTTTTCTTTCGGAACTTTTCTGCTTCGTCCTTAAAAGTGAAGTTATGCTCTTTTGAAAAATCTTTAAGTTTGATGTTTTGCGAGAGGTCAAATGAGTCGATTGTTTTGATTAGGTTTTGCTTGATTTCATTAAAATAATTTTCAGACTGTGTTCCGGGGGCAAATTCGAAAGATAGACCTACATTGAAATTTGCAGGTAAAATTTTGAGTTTTGTTTTCTTAAGGAGATGGGTGAGTTGCTTCCAATATTTTAATAAAAAACCAAGTATTCCGAGAATGGAGACGCTAATTGTTATTGATGTTCCTGTCATTGATTCGTTTTGTTACTCCACCACCCTCCTAACCACATACAATGGCCGCCCTTTTGTTTCCATATAATTCCGGCCGAGATAGGCGCCGATTACGCCGAGGAGGATGATTTGGACGCCGCCGACGATGAGGATGGCGCTGATGAGGGAGGTCCAGCCGAGGACGGGGACGCCGTAGGAGAATTTTAGGTAGATTTGGTAAGAGGTCAAGATAACGGAGAAGAAGACGAAGGCGAAGCCGATTTTGACGATCAGGCGGAGGGGGTAATCGGAGAAGGAGAAGATGGCGTTGAGGGCGAGGGTGATTTGTTTGGAGAAGTTGTATTTGGATTTGCCTTTGTGGCGTTTGGCGTGGGCTACTGGTTGGGGGGCGTGGTTGAAGCCGACCCAGCCGATGATGCCGATGACGTAGCGGTTTTGTTCTTTTACTTTGCGGATCGCCATCACCACGTCTTTGCGCATGATGCGGAAGATGGTGGAATTGATGACGATTTTTTCGCGGATCAGGCGTTTGATTACCCAGTTGAATCCGGCGGAGCAGAATTTTCGGAAAGGATTGAATTGTTTGTTTACTCTTTCGGCATACACCACGTCGTGGCCTGCTTCTAGTTTGCGATACAGCTTGATGATTTCTTCCGGTTGGTCTTGGAGGTCGCCGTCCATCATCACTACGAAGTCGCCGTCGGCGTGATCTAATCCGGCGGTGATGGCGATGTGGTGGCCGAAGTTGCGGCTGAATTCGATGATTTTTACGCGGTTGTTTTCTTGATGGAGTTTTTCTAGTTTTTCCACTGAGGAGTCGCGACTACCGTCGTCGATGAAAATTAGTTCGTATTCGAAATCGGCGAAATCCTTTTTTAGAGCGGATGTGAGACGGGAATAGAGTTCGTGGATGTTTTCTTCTTCGTTGTAAACTGGGACTACGATGGAGATTTTTGCCATTTGATTTTTTGGGTAACCGCTTGAACTAGCCATAATACTACCCCTGATTTGATGATTAGGAAAGTGACGCTGCCGATGATAATGAAGCGCGATTCATAGCCGACATGCCAGAAGGTGAGAAATGTATAGGCGGGGAGAGTGAGGAGGAGAAGTGTTGTCCGCCAGCGGTCGACGAAAATGCAGAAGGCGAGGAGGGTGAAAATTAATTGGATCCAAGGGGTGAGACCGAAGCCGAAGGTGTGCCAGAGTTTGATCACGAAGCCGGTGGGATATTTTTGGACGCAATCGATTAATGGTTGTTGTTGGCGGTGGCGGCAATCGGAGTATGGTTGGTGGGGGAAGTGGTCGAGGGTTAAGTATTTGGGGATGCGAAGGAAGAGGTTGCGGACGAAGATGCCGGGGTTTTCTTGGATGGCCTTGGTGGCTTTTTGGCGGAGGTGATTGTCGTATTCGATGGTTCCTGGGGGCGAAAGCATGCCTTCGGATTCGGCGGTTTGGCGATTGAAGAAGTCGTCGCGTTTGGCGCCGAAGTCATTGTCGAATTCACCGAGTCCAGCCCAGAGACTTTGACCAGCCGGTCCGACGAGAATGCGGTTGTAGTTGTAGAGGTTGTGGGCGATTAGTGGTGTCCAGAAAAGGACAACAGTTGTGGCGATGATGGTGCCGATGGTGATGAATATTTTTTTTGGTTTGAGTAAGAGAAAGAGAAATGGGGTGATGAAAATCGGGAAAAAAATGATCGATGGTCGGAAGAGGGCGCAGAGGGAAAAACCGATGCCGGTGAGGGTAGCGGTTTTGATGATTGTCGATGATTTTTGGTCAACAATTGTTTGGTTTGTTTTTGAGGTTTGGTTTGTTGACGAATTATGGGCGATTATTTTGGCTATGCCCCAGAAGAGAATGATGTTGCCGAAAGTTCCCCAGGCGTCGCGGAGGGGATGGATGGCGAGTTTGGCTTCTGGGAGGTAGAGGGCATAGAGGAAGGCGGCGAGGAGCGCGATATAGTCGGCGTGGATTTTTTTGTTTTGGCGGAAGAGATTATTGGCGATGGAGAAGATCAGGAAGATCATCAAGGCGTCGATGAAAGCTTGGACTACTTGGACGTAGAGATAACTGGGGGCGCCGGTGAGGCGCCAGATTAAGCCTTGGATTGTGCCGTAAAAAGGCGCGTCGACGATTGGTGACGGGGAGAGTTTTTGTTCAGTTGGTGGGGTGAATTCGGTTTCGGGGATGACGCGGAGATTGCGGTCGGCGATTTGTTGTTTGTGGTAGAGGTATTGGTGGTCGACGGAAAAGTAGTTGCCTTCCATGGTGTTGCGGGCGATTTCACCGTGGATCAGGGTGGTGCCGGCGTAGAAATATTCGTCGTGGAAATTGAAAAGGAGGGCGCCGCGAATTAGGAGGGCGAGGAGGAATATGGCCGCCAGCCAACGGTTCGTGGTTTTTTTAGAAATTGGTTGTCCAAGAATGGTCGACAGTTTGGGCATTTGGTTTAGTTGATTGAGAAGTTGAATTCGATTGGTTCGGGGATTGAAGTTTTGTGAGTAGCGCGTAGTGATTTGCTAGGGACTTTGACGCCATAACTTGGTGAGTACTCGGATTCTTCGATGGTGAAGTTGAGGTTTTCTGGTGGGGTGAAAGTGAGTTGTTGACCGTTATTGGTAAAGAGGAACTGGTTTTCTTGGTAGGTGATTTCGACTTCGGGGGCGAGATGAAAATTCCATTCGAGGGTGTGTTCAGTGTTGGCGTCAGAAGCTTGGGAGTTGTGCTTTTTGTGAGTTGTCGTCGAGGTTTGGTCGACTGGGGGACCGATGATGTCAGTGAAACTGATTGTTGATGAATGTTTGTCGAAAATGAAGTGACGTTGGTGAATTAAGGGATGAGATAGGCGGGCGTAGCCATTGTGGGAAACGATTAGTTCGTCTTTTTCACTGCCGAGATGCCATTTTTCTAGCTCTGGATGGGCATTTTCTTCCATCCGGAAAAGATAAGGTGGAGTGAATTTGTTGATTTCGGTTTCGTCGATGAAAACTGTGTTGTGCATGCGGGTGGAGCGGAAGCGGTTGCGGTTTTCGGGGTCGGGGGTGTAGATGTAGCTGCCGGGATCGACGATGAAATCTTGGCCGTTTTTGTGGAGTTCGAAACTGAGTTTGTCATTGTGGGCGTGGCCGCCGTTTCCGGCTTGGCCGTTGGGGGCGGCGGTAACGGTGCAGTGCAAATTATGGTTGCGGAAGATGTAGATGCCGCCGTAGTTGAAACTGCGGGAGTTGAGGTTGGTTGAACTTGGGGCGTGACGGTGGATTGGTTTTTTGTTGTTTTGGGCGGCGAGGTTTTGGCTGAGGAGCGCGGTTTCGGGGTGGGAGGATTGGAGGTAGGGGGCGAAATTTTCGTTGTTGAAGAGTTGGGCGGCGAGGTTAAGGAGGTAGCTATGGTCGCGTTTTTCCCAGTCTGACCATTGGGACATGATATGGATGCGGCCGTCGTCGCAGTCGCCGATCATTGGGGCGAGGCCGTTTTGTTTGGTGTAGTAGGCGGTGAATTCGAACATTTCTTCTAATCGTTGCCAAAAATCCGTCGAGAGGTTTTGGTGGTTGAGTTGGCAGAGGATGGCCGGGTAGGCGAAGCTTTCGAGCACTAATCGGTGGTAGGCGATCGAGGCTTCGAAATCTACTCCGTCAGGGTAGACTTGTTTTTGCATTTCTTTTTTCAGACCGTGGATCCCTCTTCTTAGCCATTTGTTGCTGTTTTTGAATTCAGGGAACATGAGGCCGAGATAGGTGAGTCCGGTGATATTTGCGAGGTAGTGGTTGCTGGTGAGAACGCCCCATTCCAAATTATTAATGATGTATTTCCCGTGTTGGAAGAGCGAGACGTAGAAACGGGTGCGGAAATTGTTGTCGATTTCTGGACAATCTTTGAAGAACCACCACGCCATAGTCCAGTTGGCAGCGCGGATGGCGACGTCCATGGTGCATTTCCAGTTGGCGCCGAAGTAGAGGGGATTGTTTTTGGTCCAATCAGTGATTTGATCGATGAATTCTTGGGAGTATTTTTTGTCTTTGGTGAGGGCGTAAGCTTGGCCGAGGGTAGAGAGGTGTTGGAAGCGGGAAAGTTCCCAGGGGACTTTGATGTCGTGGCCCGCGCCGGCGGTGTAGCTTACGAGAGTATTATGGATGGTGGGGAATTCGTGGTTGGCTTTGAAGTCGAGGTGCCAGTTGATTTTGTTGCCTAGTTTTACGGGGCCAGAGCCGAGGAGATTGAATTCGTGGTCGCAGATTTTGTCAGCTTCGGCAATGATTTCTGTTTTGAAAGGAGTGATGGCTTCAGCGATTTTTTCGGGATCGAAGAAAAATTGTTGATCGTTTTTGATCGACGTTTTGGTGATTTTTTTGAGGAAACTGTTGTCCGAAAGTTGTCGAAGGTAGGATGCTTTTTGGTGATGGTGCCAGGCACGGCGAAAACGGATGAGTTTGAAACGGAAAAAAGTGTAAACCGAATAGTAAAAGTCTTCGCGGTAGGCCGGATAGTCGGTTTTAACTTTGTTGATCAGTTTTGATAATGCCATGGGCGACGCAGTATTTGATGAAGTGATGAACTCGTTGATTCCAGGTGTGTTTTTTGAGGGCTTCAGTGGCGGCGTTTTGACCAATTTTGTGTCGGAGTTCTTTGTCTTTTATGAGGGCTGTGATTTTTGTTGTCAAATCTTCGACGTCATTTGGTTTGGAGAGCAGTGCGGTTTGCTGATCAGTGAGAATTTCACCGATTTGGTCGAGGTCGCTGGCGACGATGGCTTTGCCGGTGGCCATGTATTCAAAAATTTTTGTTGGTGAACCAAAGAATTTAGTGCCGTCGGGGTTTTTGATTTGCGGTGAAACGAGAATGTCGCAGGCGCCGAGATAGTTTTGGATTTCGGAGTAGGGTACTTCGTTGGTGAAGATGGCGTTGGTGAATTTTGATAAGGCGTTTTCGGCGTCTTTTTTTAGGAGGCCGTTGCCGATGAAAAGGAAATACACAGGTAGGTCGAATTTTTGAGAGAGAATTCTTTCGGCGGCAGCGGTGAGTTGTTGGACGCCGTGCCATAGACCGAAGGTGCCGGAGAAACCAGCGACGATGGCGTTTTCCGGGATGTTGTGTTTTTGGCGGATTGTCGATGAATTTTGGACAACATCCGGATTGAACTTATTGGTGTTGATGGCGTTGAAGCTGACGAGGATTTTTTCTTTTGGTATCCCCTGTTTGATTAGTTCTGCGCGGAGAGGCTCGGAAACTGGGAGGATTAAATCGGCGTGTTTGAGGTTGTAGGCTTCGATGTATTTGATGGTGTTGAGAATTTTGATTGGTTTTTTGCCAGTTTTGTTGGCCCAGTTGCGTTCGGTCCAAGTTTCGAAGCTGTTGAACTCGAGGATGATTGGGATTTTTAGTTTTTTGGCTAAGCGGGTAACGAAAAATGTCTGGCCGGTGTAGCGGTGGTAGATGACGTCGGGTTGGAATTTTTTGATTAGTTTTTGATAGCGGTGGGCGGCGTAGAAATTGTATAAAAGTTGGCCGAGCCAGATTAGTTTTTTGGTGAAAAAGCGTGGTTTGATCACAATTGTTTCGAATTTGTCGCTGCCGAGAAATTGTTCGTTAGAGAAAAGTTTTAGTTCGTGTTTTTCTTTCGCCATTCCGTCGAGAATTCCGAGGGTATGCCCAAGAGAACCTCCGGATTTTAAATTGAAAGTAAATTGAGTGCGGACGTAAGCGATGCGCATGAAAAATTTTATTATTGGCGTTCAGCCACGACGAAAAAGCCGGAAGCAATACGAGGAACTTTGTCTCCAGCAGCATTGTTGATTTTCATGATCCAGCGGTTGCCGCTAAAGAGCATGTTGCTGATCAGGCCAGCAAAAAGGACGGAGCCAGTGAATCTGTTTACTTTAAACGAGTGTTTTTTCAGTAGTTTGGTGAGATTTTTTTTGGTGAAACGTTGGACGTGAGGGGAATTGTCAATTGAAGAGTGGTAGTCTTGGCGGTGGCGGAGGTCTTTGTAGAGGTGCCAGCGGATAGTGTTGCAAAGTTTGAGGATGCCGGTTTTGCGGAAGACCCAACCGAGTCCGAGTTTGGTCCAGAGGAGATCTTCGAATTCAAACCAACCATAGCCGTTGGGTACGGTGATGATGATGCGGCCGCCGGGTTTAAGTTTTTTGTGGAAGACATCGAGAATTGGTTGGACGTCATGAATGTGTTCGAGGACTTCGGAGGCGATAATTACATCGTAGGTTTGGTCAGGTTCGTCGAAAATGTCTTTGGTTTCAAGGACGGTTTTTGGGAGGTTGAGTTTTTCTTTGTCGATTAAATCGTGGCCATATTTGATGCCTTCTGAATTGAGATCAATGCCTTTAATGTTAATTCCTTTGAGTGCGAGCGGAATTGTAATTCTGGCGCCGGTGCCACAACCAAAATCGAGAACTTTGCTCCCTTTAGGAATGTTCTTCTCGATAAAGGAAATTCTTTTCTTATGGCCGTAAATGTCTTCTTTGATTTCGTAGGCCATATCCGACCCTAGTTAAAAGGCATGTATTGAGGGTTGGTGCTCTGGATTTCTTGTTTGAATTTTCCGCGGGGGCGTTCTTCTTTGAGGTGGTTGCCGGCTTGAATTTGTTCGTTGATCCAGTTGTAGGTGGGGATGAGGCCTTGAGCTAGAGCAGTGTCAGGTTCCCAATCTAGAACTTGGCGGAGGATGTGGTTGTCGGAATTTCTTCCGCGAACTCCTTGTGGTCCTTTGATGTGTTTGATAGTGATGTTTTTGCCAGCGATTTTGGCGATCAAAAGGGCGAGATCGTTGATTTTGATGAGTTCTTCGGTGCCGAGGTTGATTGGTTCGCGGTGATCAGACTGCATGAGGTTGTAGAGGCCTTTTACGCAATCGTCAACGTAACAGAATGAACGGGTTTGTTCGCCGTCACCCCAGATTTCTACTTCTCCGCCGTCTTCAGCGAGAGCAACTTTGCGGCAGAGGGCAGCGGGAGCTTTTTCGCGTCCGCCGAAGTAGGTGCCGTAGGGGCCGTAGATGTTGTGGAGGCGTACGGTGCGGGTTTCGAGGCCGAAATCACTATGATAGTGGTGACAGAGATGTTCGGTGATGAGTTTTTCCCAACCGTATGCGTCTTCTGGTTGAGCTGGGTAAGCGTCGGATTCTTTGAGGGCGGTGACGTCAGCGTCGAGTTGTTTGTAAAGTGGGTAAATACATGCGGATGAAGTGTAGAGGTAGCGTTTTACGCGGTTGATGCGGCTGGCTTCGATCATGTGAGTGCTGATCAAAGTGTTGTTGTGGAGAATTTGAGCGTTGTGAGTAGTGATGAATCCCATTCCGCCCATGTCGGCGGCGAGGTTGTAAACTTCGTCAATGCCTTCAGTAGCTTCGAGACAATTGGCCCAGCGGCGAAGGTCTAAAAGGCGAAAGTCGTCAGCAGCGCTATCACGGAATTCTGGAGCTTTAACATCAACTCCGCGAACCCAGTATCCTTTTCCTTTAAGATATTCTACGAGATGGTGTCCGATGAAACCGCCAGCTCCGGTAACAAGAATTTTTTTCATGACGCAAGTTTAAATAAGATTCAGGTGAGGAATTATAGCCTTAATTTAGGCTTTTATACAAACCTTTTTAGGGTTTCTCTGCTAGTGCAGAAAGGGTTTCTCGACAGTTTTTAAAAAGGTAGCAGGGAAAGAATTTTAAGCAGTAGGGATCGGTTGGTTTGAATTTTGGAGGTAGGGAGTAATTGAAAGTGTGAGTGTGGAGATTTTTGAGGCCGGAATTTTCGATTAACCATTCGAGTTCGGGGAGAGTGTATTCGTGATGGTGGCCGATGTAGGGAATTGCTGAATTGTAGATGTCTTCGATGTGTGGAAGTGGGGTTTTCCCTTTGGTCAGGAGGTTGATTCGGTTCGGCCAGTAGGCGATATTTGGGACTTCGATGAAGAGGCGGCCTTTTTCTTGGAGTGAATTGTTGATGTTTTCCATTAGCTTTTTCGGCGAGTGTGGGAGATGTTCTATTAAAGCGAGACAAGAAATGTGGGTGAATTTTCCGACGTCTAATTTTTCAGCAATTGGGTCGATGTCGACAATTTCGATGCCGTTTTCGCGGAGGAAATCAAAAAGTGGATCGAAAGCGGAATCGTAATATTCGAGTTTTTCGGTGATTTTGACATTGGGGTAGCCGCTGCGTTTGAGAACCATGGGGAGAATTCCCCAGAATCCGCCGATGTCTAAATATTTAATTTTTTCTTTCGGTGTTTTGTCGTCGGCGAATAAATGTTTGTAGCATTGGAAAAAACGCCAGTCGGAACGGGAGAAGTGATTGTGGAAATTGAAATGTTCGTTGCCCCAATGTGAATAGTGTTTGGCGAGTTTTTTTTGCATTTCTGGCGTGAAAAATTGCCAGATTTCTTCGAAACATTGGTGGTAGATTTTTTGGAATTCTTCGAAGTTCATTGGGAGGCGAAAATTGATTACAATTTAGTGAAAAAGATAGTGAATATTTTTTATTTTGTCGAAAACTTTCTCGACAGTGCCGGGTTTGGTGTCTTGAGTTAGGAGGTTGTGAATTGTGTGAAAACAGTGGTCGTCGAGGTGGTTTTGGTGGTGGAAGAACTTGCTTAGTTCCAATGAAAAGTCGGGGTGGCCGTAGAGTTCGGCAATTGAGATGAAGTTGAGGATTTTTTTAGTGTTGATGGTTTTGACGAGTTCTGGTTTGACAATAAAGTCTTTGAGATAGAGGGCGTGGCCCCAAAGTAATTGTCCTTTGGTGGCGATGTTTGAGTTTTTGCTGCGAGAGGCAGATGATTGTTTGAGGCTAAAGATAGTGAAGTTTTGTTGGCGGAGGAAAGTGTCTACTTCGGCGAAGAGCGGTTGTTGTTGATAGATAGGAAAAAATTCAACTTCGATCATGAGTCCGAAGCATGATTTTAGGGTTTGAGTGCCGCCTTCGAGAATGTCGAGTTCGCATCCTTGG
>CAYGJQ010000059.1:0-11041 GCA_964350285.1 uncultured Candidatus Peribacteria bacterium
ACGCATGAAAAGACTTTTTGAGAATCATCATTTTACCGATATCGAAATCAAACCTTATAAAGCCGAACTGCTCTTCAAAAAATACCCCGAACACTTCGACCGAATCCTCCTCGACGCCCCCTGCAGCTCCGAAAAGCACGTCTTCCAAAATCCCCATCATCTCGAAAAATGGAAATATTCCCGCGTCAAAAACCTCGCCCGCACTCAATACTCTCTCCTTGCCGGACTCCTTCTCGCCCTCAAACCCGGCGGCCGCTTAGTCTATTCCACTTGCTCAATCACCCCTGAAGAAAACCAACAAGTAATTGAAAAACTTCTCAAAAAAAAGGGGGACCATTTCAAACTCAAATTAATCAGCACTCAACACATCCTTCCCCACACCACCCCCGGCATGGACCCAATGTTTGTGGCCGTCCTTGAAAAAGAACAATAAAAAAGAGCGACATCGCTGCCGCCCTTTTTCTAAAAATCTCCCAACTCTATTGAACCGAAAGCAGGAAAATAATTTCCGCCATTTCACCACGAGTCACTTCATGTGCTGGATCAGAATCCACTGTTTCAAAAATCCCTTTCTCTTTCGCAAAGTCCATATACTTTTCATACCAAGCAGCATCTTGCTTATCCTCTAGTTCATAACCTTTAGCCTCAGAAGCAATCTTCAACGCTTCCGCCAAATTCACATTTGCCGCTGGCTTAAAAGTCTTATCTTCATAACCTTTAATCACACCTTTCTTTTCTGCGAAACAAACATAAGGAGCAAACCACTCTTTCTTCACATCATTAAAACAATTATCCATTGTCCCAATCTCAGCTTCTGTATGCTCAGAAGCCATCAAAATCTTTGTGAATTCTGCCCGATTAATCTTCTGACCAGACTTATAAGTTTTGTCTTCATACCCTTCTACCACCCCTTGTTCCTTCACCCAACAAATTGCGTTTTCGAATTTATCGCCTTTTGTATCATCAAAACAATTAACTCTTGCTTCAGTTTTCTCAGCTTCTTCCTCTTTTTGAGAAACACTTGAATCATCTTCAGTACCGGCTTTGGTAGTTTCTTCTGTGGCCGAATCCATAGTTGTCTCTTCTTTAGTTTCAGTTTTCTCAGTAGCATTTTCACCAGATCCCTGGAATGGCACGCTACTACCGTTGTCATTAGTAGTAATAAAACCTTCCCATTCTACAGCTCCAGCACCGTCTCCTTTACACACCTCACTTGCATAAAAAACTTCCGCAAACGGAGTTAAGAACTGCTGTTGAAGCTTTTCCCTTTCAGCCTTATCTCGGAACAAAAAGTCTGCATTCCGAAAAAACAGATCCACATCTACTTGCCCCCGATAACTTTCACAAAACATTTCAGCAACAAAACTTAACTCAGCCGGATTCGGTTCATCTGTATGCACCAAAACATCATTGCCCTCGAGCTGAATTGTCTCAACAATTGTCGAAACTTTTGAAGCTGGCGCCATCGGCGTCCATTGAGTTGCCGAAGTAGCCACCTGCATCTCAATGTTTGCATCAGCAGAACTCTTCCACCAATCATATTCCGCAATATCCGTAGTCCAAGCAAAAGCAAAAGAATAATGCTGACGAAGTTGATTTGGTTCGTGAAAAAAACCAGGCTTAGGCGTTGGAATAGCATTTTTTTCCTTATCATAAACATTTCGATATGCCTCCATCGCATCTTCCAAAATCGTAATAGCAGTATCGTTAGTAGCATTTGAATGCAATGACTTCCATTCAAACCGATCAGTCAATGCCAGAGAAACTGATGATGAAGCGAAAAACGCCACCAAAGTCAGCATCGATACAAAAGATAATTTCCTCATAAAATGTATTTTTAAAATATAATTTGAAAACATTTTCAAAGTTATTTCAAGTTTACAAGATAAATCCCTGAAGTAAAGGCAAATCGCTTTCAAATTCAAAAACTATAATGCTAAATTTAGAAAAATTGTCAGACTTTTAACTCACCAATCAATGGAACCTTCCAAAAAACAACCAGGTGCTTTCTCAACCTTCTTTCTCGCTGTCTTTCAAATACTCACATACACTCTAATCGTCGCCGGAATCGCTGGATTGTTTAACACTTACTTCGACCTTGATCTCGCCATCAGAATCGGTGGCTCCAAAATTCCGCTTTTAAATGACTACTTCGGCAATCTCTTCCTAATCATCCTCGGCCTCTTCTTCAAAGGCATCGAATGGATCTTCAGCCAAAAAAAAGTACGAGCAGCCATCAAAAAAAACAAAGTCGCCCTCATCGGTATTGGCTTAGCAGTACTGGTTGGCCTAATCTTCGGCGGAAAATCACTAATCATTCACCTCGACGGCGGACCAGCCATGTGGGCCATCAGCAACGATGACCTCGAAGGACTCAAAGCCGCTCTAGCAGAAACCCCAGCCTCTGATGAAGAAAAATCGGCCATGCTCTTCCGCGCCCTCCAAAGCAAAACCGAAATCGTTGAATACCTCCTAAAAGAGGGGACAGACCCCAATTCCAAAAGAGCCAGCGACCAACTACCAGCCATCCAAGCCGCCTGCACCTGGGGCAAAGCCGGAATGGTCGAAGCCCTAAAAGAGGCGGGAGCGACAGGGGAGTGTCCGAAAGGATATTAAAGAACATATGCGCCGCAACCATCAGAAGACCGGAGCAAGGAGCCATTTCGCATGACTCTAGAGCGCAGCCCACCGGAGCCGCAGGCGAGGACGAAGCGAGCAGGGGCCCCCGGGAATTGCAAAGCAATTTTTGGGGAAGAGGAGAAATAAAAGGCTGAAACGAAAAAGCCTCCGCCAGGAGAATTTGCAGTGTAAGCCTTTTATTTCGACGTGGCAGCCCGTCTTTGACGATATCCGAACATGGTTTAAGAATCAAATGAATAATGAGGGCACAGTTAAAATAGTAGCTGCCCAAATTTGACTTAACCCAGAAGCCAGATTAGTATCAACATATAACTATGCACTTATATGTTGATTAAAGAAGTAGAACTCGAATCTAGATTGTTTAAAGGTTTTGCAGACCAATCTAGACTTGCCATTTTGGCTAGCATCTTCGAGTCTCCTAAAACTGTTTCAGAAATTGTTAAAGCTACCAAGCTATCACAACCTAACACTTCAGCTCATCTTGCCTGCTTACTAGATTGCACCCTCGTCAAAAAGAAAAAAGTCGGGCGCGAAGCTATCTATAGTATTTCAGGTGAGGAAGTAAAGAATATCATTATAGAAGCCAGAAAGATTATTAAGAAGCGAGGTGAAAATATCACTAAGTGCATAAACTACTAAATTAATTATTCATGCACAAAAGCACTTTTAGAGTGGGAAAGATGGACTGTCCCAATGAAGAGCAATTGATACGATTCAAACTTAACTCCATACATGGAGTCAGTAAAATCGAAGTCGATTTACCAGCTAAGTTACTTTCTGTATATCATGAAGCAATTCCTGCAAAAATTGTAGAAACACTAGAAGATTTGCAGCTAGACTCCAAGCTTCTCAGAACAGAGGAATCAACTTTCACTAAGACAAACTCAAAGAGCAATCAAAAAAAAGTTCTTACTTGGGTGCTAATTATTAATTTCGCTTTTTTCTTCATAGAGGCCGTAGCAGGATTTTTTGCTCATTCAATGGGATTGGTTGCAGACAGCTTAGATATGTTAGCCGACGCTATAGTGTATGGATTGAGCCTTTATGTGGTCGATCGATCATTAAGAACCAAAAAGAATGTTACAAAGATAATGGGGATTTTCCAGTTTAGTTTAGCACTATTTGGATTAATTGAAGTAGTTAAGCGATTTTTGGGCATTGAAACAGTACCCACATTTCAAACGATGATTGTCGTGTCATTTTTGGCCCTAATAGCCAACCTTGCTTCCTTATTCTTATTACAAAGATCAAAAAGTCAGGAAGTACATATGAAAGCAAGTTGGATTTTCACCACAAATGATGTTCTCGCAAATATTGGAGTAATTCTTGCAGGCCTCTTAGTAAACTATACAAATTCACCTTATCCAGATCTGCTCATTGGATCTCTAATCTTTTTAATGGTTGCCAGAGGAGCTTATAAAATTCTGCAGCTATCAAGATAATTTAATCATAAAATCATGAAATATAGCTCTCAAGAAGAGAAACAAAACATAATCAATTCCTTAAGATTGGCTGTCAAAATCTTCAAGGACTGTGAAGCAGATTACCGAATATTGGGATCAGTATTGATTGTTGCACATCTGAATCGAGTTTTCCGTCATATAGGAGACCTAGATGTTGTATTAGACAGGCAACATAAAAATTGCGTTTTCAAAAAATTAGAGGATCATGGTTTTGAATTGATAAAAAAGCAGTGGGGCTTCTTCAAATGGATAGAGGCTGAAAAGAAAGGGCACTTGGGCTTCTCATTTTTACTGATTGGAGACTTCAAGTCAGATTATTTCTCTTATCGTTTCTTAAATATATTTGAGCTTAGAATAAAGGATGCCTACCTCAAGCCTACTCCATATTCCTTTGGAAAAGTTGAGTTCGTGGGAATTCCAACTTCTTCAGTTGTAAGCGGTATCCGTCAGTCATTTCTAAATCCAAAGAGGAAATTGGACAAGCAGGTCCTAGCAAATGAAATGAAAAAAAGAAAAAAACAGCACTATGGAAACATTAATGTCTATCTCTTCGGAATAAAATTACCATTCTTATATGATGCTTTTTCATTCCTTTACAATATTTATGGTGGTGTAAGGATTCTTTTTGGAAGAAAATATGAGACCTGGTAACACTTAGAAAGTGAGAATTATCACACGAGACATCTTTAAAGAGATATTTTCACAATCGTTGTCAAAACAATATAATTTTCAGATCAAGCAGCGCAAACACCACAAATTCATTATGATGAGTCTCGATGAGGGGTCGAACATCGTTCACGACTGCAGCCAACATGGGAGAGGTTTCATCTCTCGACCCGAGAACCTAAAAAAACCTCTTTTGGGTGCTTTACGATGCCCTTTATTTAGTATTGAGGATGGTAGACTCGTGGAGGTATGGTGGAGAGGAATGAATAAAAGTTTTCTGTTGCCTGATAATCAACCAAAAAGACAGCATACCGTGACCAAGAATGTACTTCTTAGGTTTACAGACAAGAATGACCAATTATGGGTATTTGATCGTCAAACAAATAAGTACTTCAATCCAAACCCTACTAACCTCACGGTAGTAAAGAATTTTAATACCTTTGTTACTGAAAGTGGAGAAAAATGCTATGAGCTAGAAACTGCTATGGGTCACCATATTGAAGGTCATCTGCCCCACATCATTGATGATTTAGAAGAAAGAAGACCGATTGCCGATGAGCACAAGGAAATCTTAGCCACGTATATAGCCTTTCAACAGTTTCGCACGACATCAAACAGAAGTGATTATATTAATATGATGAAGGAGTTCTATAGCTCAGTGGCAAAAATAACTTTTGCTGACGAAGAAACCACTGAGGCAATAATGAAGCAAGTAGATGTGTCGGGAGCAGAAAAAGTACTTCCAAGTGAAATAGTTGAATTTGCCAAAGGGTTGGGGCCAGACAATGTTGAAATACCAAAGGAGTCACACATTCAGCACATGATTGATATGGCACCATTGATCGTTCCAGAGTTGCTAAAACTGAATTGGGAAGTACTTTGTGCTCCTGAAAACTCATCCTTTGTCATATCAGATAACCCATACTTTATAATAGGAAAAAGCATGATTCCCGGCGGTGGAGTTGGACTTCGCACCCCTGGTTCAAGGAAGTTGATCCCTTTGTCTCCTAAAGTCTGTCTAATGATGACTGACCCTGGGAACCAAGTCTACTGGAAAAATATTGATAGAAAATTTGTAAGAGCAATAAATTGTAATATTGCTGAACGCTGCGATCGTTTCTTAATAGCGAAAGATAGACCTTGGCTAGAAAGGCTTGTGAAAATTACAAAAATTAAGGAAAGAGCTAGAAGGCCTCAAATGAGAGCATTTACACCGTTTAATCGTTACTAGCACAATTGAGCCTCTCCCTGTTTCAAGAACAACTGCCCATCCACACAAGACAGCACATAATAAGTCCCTTCTTTCAATACGTACTCTAAGCCTCACTGCCTGGCCTCCTAGCATCGTTTTCAAGTTAGTTGAAGAGCAAAACTTGGATAATTCAATGAATGAGATATTTGGTTAAAGCAATTTATCCACAATCTCCTCCTGAGCAATTTCCGTCACTTTCAATCTCAATTGTAGAATGGTGAATGTGGTGTTTCGTGAGGATATCTTTAATTAGCTTTAGAATAGCAGCACTCTTTTTACTACTCATCCATCGGTCTTCAACCACAACATGTGCGCTAAAGACATTAGTTTCTCCCTCAAGCGACCAAACATGAACGTCGTGTACTTTTAATACCCCCTGGACGTCAACAATAGACTTCTTAATAGCCTCTAAATTAATGCTACTAGGCGTACCTTGAAGGAATATATTTACAGTCTCCCTAATATTCCTAAATGCTCCCCATAAGACAAAGGTCGTAAAACCTATCGTCATGATTGGGTCAATAAGATGATTGTCCCAAAAATAAATGACAATCGCACCAATTAGAATTATCACCCAGCCCAAAACGTCTTCGATCATATGCCACAATAAAATCCTTTCGTTCTGACTTTTCCCTTTTTTTAATCGCAAAACACTGAATCCATTAATTAGAATTCCAAATATTGACAGCCCTATCATCCCTGGCGCATTTGTATGCTCAGGGGCTAAAAGCCTTGGTATAGCTTCAGAAAGAATAAATAAAGAACCACCAATTAGTACGATTCCAGCAAACAGTGCAGAAAACAGAGATAGCCGATGGTACCCGTAAGTTCTTTTGCTATCAGCAGGTTGTTTCGCTTTTTTCTCTGCAAATAAAGAAAAGAGAAGAGCAACGCTATCACCGAAATCATGCAAGGCATCAGATAGAATCGCCAAACTATTTGTCCATAATCCTCCAACTATTTCAATAACAGTGAATGAAATATTTAGCAGTGCAGCAATTTTGATGTTTTGCTCACGACTGTGATTGTGGCCATGGTTATGTGTATGCATATTTAATTCAATTATTTCTTTATAAGAACCAAGTTAAACCAAAACGAATTCTCCTTTTTAGCAAGAACCTTAAACCCAATCTCCTCACAATAATCAAAAAACTCCTTTTTCTTATACATATCCTCATAAGGATGATCCAACGTATTCCTCATCAACCTACCCAACACAGGAAAATAAAACGTCTCAATCGACAAATCTTCCAAAATAAATTCTCCATCCTTCTGAAGTACTCCATGAATTTCGTTAAGAGCACTCTTCCAGTCAGGAATATGATGCAAAATTCCAAAATCAAAAACCGCATCAAATTGACCTCCTTCAAAAGGAAGCGCTGTTACGCTTGCAGTTTGAAACTTCACATTACTTGCTTTGACTCGTTTTTGAGCTCTTTTAATCATTTTTTTATCCAAATCAATAGCTGCAACTGACTTTGGATGAAAGAACATACGGATCAACTTAGTCCCTTCCCCTTGTCCACATCCTATCTCTAGGACTTCACCACCAGAATAATCAGTCATTGCCCGCATCCTCTTGGTCTCCCAGACTTGAATAGCAGAACGAATAGGATTATTCATCAACCAATACTCAACTTTATTCATTAACATAAGTTTGCATGAACTAAATTCTAACTTGCATATATACTTGAATTCTATCTCACATATCTAGATTCTATAACCCGCTCATCAACTTCACCACTCCTAATTACATTCCACTTCCACTTCTTGTATCTTCTATTTCCAGTTTCTATATTCTCCAATTCCACTTCACGACCATCTGAGATGCCATAGAATTCCACTACGGCATAATCATCATTCGTCGTAAAAGTGTTAATAAGAAGATGGTTTTCTGTGTCATTCTTAAAGGAGAAATCTCCTCTAGCCGCAGTATAAACTGCTGCATCTATTCCATAACCATCCTCGTGATAATACTCTACGTCTAAGCTATGAGAACGCCTTTCCCCTAATTCTAATCCAGCATTTACAACAGCTCTAAACAGAGTTGTTGATGTCTGACATACTCCTCCTCCCACGCCAGCAACAACCTGGTTTCCAGCAATAATTTCTGTTTTTTTATACCCTTTACCTTCTGTAATCCATCCAGTTGCTCTATTCATAGAAAACTCTTCGCCAGGGGCAACAATCACGGACCTAAAAGCATTCATGCGTTTGTGAATGTTCACAACTCTGTCGGCATAGTTCCCAAGTTGAAAACTAGAGCGACCAGTAGAAAGCAGATCAGGAAATGTAATACCATCAATTTGAGACTCAACTGAAGGCTCTACAACTTCATATTTCACATCAATTTCACGACTCAAATTCGAATCAAGCACAAGTAAACGAATACTTTCCTTTAGATCATCTTCATTTAATGCTCTGCCCTTTTCCAAATGCCCTTCAGTCACTGCCTTCTTAAACGCCTTCCCATCATACTCGGAAGATTTTTCGTCCCATCCCTTTACTATCAGTACTCCAGCTTCAATATTATGATCACCAACATAACCTTCAACCCACTTTTCAAGTTTTTTCTCATTTATTTTAACAGCACCTGACTCCTCATCAATATCAAGCCAATCTTCATCATCAGAGAACCTAAATGTATCATCTTCATCGCCTTCCAGCTGAAGAACAACCATTTCTTTATCTATGCGATTAAGTTTCTCGATAAGAGCCTTTAAATCATCCTTGTTCCTTTCTGCTGACCACTCTTCAAATTCTAACTGATAAACCCTCTCACCTTCATCAAGATTACTAATCATAAGAGATTCCATAACTCTCTCAATCTCTCCATCTTTTACTCTCACACCCGATTGATCAGTACTGATGGTCCAACTTCCTTGGCTCCATGAGATGCTTGCATTAGAAGGTTTAGTTGTTTGAGTTTCTAGAAATTCAGAAATTCTTTTTCTAAGGATATCGCTATCAACTTTCACAATAGGATTTATGAATTTTTCTTGTGCTTTTGCAGCAGAATTAAACAGTTGCGCTATCAAACTCGAATCAGAGAATAATTGATCAGTTGTTTTTGCTGAGTCATAATAAACACCTAAATCTTCTGGCAAGAATTGCTTCGAATCGCCATTTTTTACCGTTAACCTAATAGGATTATTTCTGTATCTTTGCAACTTTTCTTCAACCACTTTATACGCTAATGGATAATTTAGCCCTCCCATACTTTTTTCCATAAAGCTAATATTGCTTTGAACAGTCTTTTCTTTCAAAACAAAATACCCCAACACTAAACCTAATGTTAGAAGTAAAATCAGAGATACAATTGTAATTGTCGTCTTTCTTCTTATCATTTTATGTTTATATAAACTTTTGCAATCCTAAAATCATACCATGAGGCTACAGTTTGAGCAATCAGGCAAGTGCTCTCATCATTCAAATTGCAGCCTGTATATACTTGCCATGTCGCCCCAAAGCACATAGGCCCATCACTCTAATTTCATCTCTATTAAAGAGATCAGAACTAAGCAAGAGGCTTTTCTTTCAAACTTTCTAGTATCTCTCCAAATTCCTCTACACTTCTAAAACGAATCTCTTCTCCATTTAAAATGAATGATGGTGTCCCTTTTACTCCAGCCTTTATTCCATTCTTGTAATCACCACTTACCTTCTCTTTTACTGAAGACGAATTCATATCAGCCTTAAACTTATCCATATTCAGCTCCAGCTCCTCTGCGTACCCCATTACAACGTCCTCAACATTGGAAAGTTTGCTCCATTCTTTTTGGCCTTCAAAAATTTTGTCATGCATCTCCCAAAATTTTCCTTGAATACCTGCAGCTTCTGCCGCCTGAGCAGTTAATTGCGCATGTGGATGAATGTTACTTAGCGGGAAGTGCCTATAAGCAATCTTCACTTCATCCTTGTACTCCTTGGCAATCTCTTTTACTACAGTATGATACTGCGCACAGGCTGGGCACTGAAAATCTCCATACTCAATTAAAGTGATACTTGATTTTTGATTTCCTTTAATGTGATCGCTTAGTTTGACAGCATCTGAAGTGGAAACTTGTCCGCCTGAACAGCCTGTAAAGAAAAGAAGGAGGGAAAAGGCTATCATAAAGATGCCTCCCAATCTTTTCATTTTGGAATACTGACGATTTCTTATAGTAGTTTTCATATAATTGTAGGTTAGGTTGATAAAAATATTAAAGACCGATCATTTTGAGCAATAGAGGAGTGGGCTCTTGTGCACAACTCTCAGCTTCAGGTGGTTCTCTATGAGAACAGGATTCTGATGCAATACAGGCGTCATTGGTAACGTATCCATACTCCTGAATCAAAGATTCTTCTGTACGGTTCCTGTCACCATAACTGATAAGAACTCTGTCAAGATCTCGTACCTGCTCTGATTCAATCGAATCGACCCGTTTCCCATTGATAATGAAAGAGAACTTTTTTTCACTATTTTTTTCATAGCGATTCCCATCTGCATCTACAAATGCATTGTCATGAAATGACATGCCGATTGACGCAAAAAAATCTTCATAAGTAATTCCTGGCTTATGCACATGAATCGTGCCTCCCTTCCCATTATGTAGATGAACTGCTGCCTCAAGACCTCCACCAGTAGCTTCACCTCCGTGAGCATATACGCTAGGAAACAAAGAATTGGATGTTATTTTGCATGGCTCGTTACTCATATATCTAAAATCAGAAAAATCAAATTTCTCACCATCGATGAAAAGAGCAAAATCAGCATGCTCATGAAAATCAACGTCTTCCGAGTTAGATACTTCAAGCCTTAATGCTATTGCCAAGACGAGGAACCCCAATAAGAATCCTATAGTTAAAAAGACAGAATAGATTGAAAGTGTTTTTTTCATGTTGCTTCGTTAATGGTATTTAAGTTTTCAAACACCTTTTCCATATTCTCCTCAACCTTCACAGCAACTCGACATACATCTGTATCATTTAACAGAGAAAGCATATGAGTAGCCTTCATCGAAGACACACGAACACCATC
>CAYGJQ010000060.1:0-7152 GCA_964350285.1 uncultured Candidatus Peribacteria bacterium
GTGCTCATCCCGCTTCGCGGGCCTGCGCTCCTGATTCCCGGGGGCCCCTGCTCGGCCGTCCTCGCCTTTGGCTCCGGCGTCCTGCGCTCGTTTCTGGCTGGCTGCGAGACTAGTGCTGTAATCAATTTGAGGGTCGACATTTTTTGGGGGTGGTGAGAGAATGGGGCAGATGAAAAAGCTATTGGGACAAATATTGGTGTTTACTTGCTTACTGACTGGTTATTGTCCGGCGGTTTTGGGTAATGCTCATGTGAAAATGGGCGGACAGATGGACCATTTTGATCATGATAGTCATTTGGCTCAAAAATCAACGGATCAAATGGACTGCTGTGAAGAAGGGATGCCGGATTTTGATGAAGGTGTTTTCAAGTTAGCGGATGAAATTGAAGTTGCTTATTCAGTGCTGGCCTTTATTGAGGAACCGGATTTAAAAATTGAAGCTAATTCTCCTGATTGGGATTCTTTCGCCAATAATTCAGATCCCCCACACTTAAATCTGACCGGGACTTCAATTTCATTGGAATAGATTGATGATTTTCATCGTTTTTTATCATTAATCTTTTTTTAAACATGGAAGAAAAAAAATACTATATCGAGGGAATGCATTGCGCCAGCTGCGAGATGCTAATTGAAAAGGAAGTAAAAAAAATAGCTGGTGTAGATGGCTGTAAAGTTAGTCATAGAACTGGTGAGCTAGTAGTGAATAGTCAGCAAGAAATTTCGTTTAAGTCGATCAATAAGGCTGTACGTAAAGCGGGCTTCAAATTGCTAACTGATAAAAAAGCTCAGCTGAAAACCCAACAGAAAAATGGCTTTGAGGACTATCTAACCATTGCGTCGATCTTTGTGGGAGCTTTTATTCTGTGGATGTTGCTAAAGAGAATTGGGATTGAGCAATATTTTCCAGATACTGACGAAAATGTAGGACTAATAATGGCTGTTGTTTTAGGCGTGGTGGCATCGGTTTCTACTTGCTTGGTGCTGGTAGGGGGGATTGTTTTGAGTTTTGGGAGTATGGTGGCGGCGGATAATGCTAAAACCTTTCTGCAAAGAGCTCATCCGCATATCTACTTTCACATTGGAAGATTAACAGCTTTCTTTATCTTTGGTGGATTGCTCGGACTGATTGGAAGTAAAGTAAATTACTCAGTTGGTTTTACTGGTTTTCTGACTTTTCTGGTCGCGATCGTGATGCTCTATATCGGCTTACAGACTTTGAATATTGTGCCAAGTATTACCAGACTTGGTTTTCATCTACCGAAGGGATTGTCTAAACATATTCATAGTCTGGAAAACTGTGAGCATAAAGGGGCGCCGATGCTGGTGGGAGCGTTAACTTTTTTGCTGCCTTGTGGATTTACCCAATCGATGCAACTGGCCGCAGTGGCCTCGGGGAGTTTTTGGGAGGGAGGACTGCTAATGCTAGCCTTTGCTCTAGGGACGTTTCCGGCTTTATTTTCTCTCGGACTGGGATCGAGCTTGATGCAAAATAAAGATTTTGGACTGCTGAAAAAAATTATCGGGGTGGTGGTAGTTTTGTTTGGTCTCTACTCGATTCACTCAGCACTAGTGCTTTCCGGCTTTTCGATTGGAAATAGCTTGAGTAAACATGAAAATGCAACGGTTTCGATTCAATCAGAGGAAGAACAAGTGGTGAAAATGAAAGTTGATTGGGACTATCAGCCAACTGAATTTAAAATCAAAAAAGGAGTGCCGGTGCGATGGGAGATTGATGGGATTAATGTATCAGGATGTACTAATGAAGTGATTATCCCCAAACTTGGCTTTAGTAAAAAAATAAAACGCGGAAAGAATGTCGCCTATTTCACCCCAACAGAAACTGGGATACTGCCGTTTTCTTGTTGGATGGGGATGGTAGGCGGGCAATTTATTGTCACTGATTAAATTATCTAATTAAGCAATTGAACAATGAAAGTAACTTTAATAATTGAGGGGATGTCTTGTGCGAGCTGTGCTCGGGCAAGTGAATCGGCCTTGTCAGACCTGAAGGGGGTAAGCAAAGCAAATGTGAATATTGCTACGCATAAAGCCACGGTGGAATTTGATAAAGGAAAAGTTTCGGTAGAAGAATTGATTAAGGCAGTGGATGAGGCTGGATTTAAAGCCAAAGTAGAAAATGAAAGTGGAGATGACGGCAGCCAGCATCATCACCATCAAGCCCAAAAAACTTATAAGCGCTTTATCGGCTCGTTGATATTTACGATCCCGGTGATGTCGATGATGTTTCATTCTTGGATGAGTGGCGTGAAGATTTATGATATCGATGCCGTGATGTGGTTTTATGCCGTCTGTACTGCGCTGGTGGTCTTTTATTTTGGGCTTCATTTTCATGTCAGCGCGTTAAAAAAGTTGAGGCATGTCTCTTTCAATATGGATAGCCTAGTATCAATGGGGACGTTGACTGCTTTCAGCTATAGCTGCTGGGCGATGTTTGTGCAGGAGCATGTTTACTTTGAGGCGGCGGCGGCGATTATTACTTTGATTAATTTAGGGAAATTCTTAGAAGCTCGGAGTATGGGGCAAGCGGGGCAAGCCTTGCAAAAACTGCTAGAATTAGGGGCCAAGAAGGCGCGACTAATCAAAGGAACAGACGAAATTGAAGTTGATATCGCGGAAGTAAAAGTCGGCGATCTATTACAAGTGAAACCAGGTGAAAAAATTCCGCTAGATGGTTTGATTGAAGGGGGCGAGGCGAGTATTGACGAAAGTATGCTGACTGGAGAGAGTATGCCAGTGAATAAAAAAGTGGGAGATGAAGTGATCGGGGCGACGATCAATCATAATGGAAATATCAAAGTACGGGTGGCTAAGGTTGGGGCCGATACTGCTTTAGCTCAGATCATTAAATTGGTGGAAGAGGCTCAAGGGTCGAAGGCGCCGATTCAGAAGTTAGCGGATAAAATTTCTGGGATTTTTGTGCCGGTGGTTTTATTTATTGCTGTGGTGACTTTTGTCCTTTGGTACCTCCAAACAGGAGATATCACGGCCAGTATCTTGCCAGCGGTAGCAGTGCTGGTAATTGCTTGTCCATGTTCACTGGGACTGGCCACCCCAACGGCGATCATGGTGGGAACTGGAACTGGGGCGAGGCAGGGAATTTTGATTAAAGGAGGTGAAACCTTAGAAAAGTCGAATCAGGTAGAGATGGTGCTATTTGATAAGACAGGGACTTTGACTGAAGGCAAACCGAAAGTAGCGGAAGTTGTGGAATTCAATATCCAAAAACGTGATCTACTACATCTGGCGGCGGGGCTGGGTTCACTCTCAAATCATCCTTTGTCGAAGGCAATTGCTAATTATGGGAAAGAGCATAAAAGTGGAAAGGCGGAGGTTGAAAGCTTTGAGGAGATTGGTGGTCATGGGGTGACGGGAAAAATATCTGGTCAAAAAGTGGGATTGGGAAATGTGAAGCTGCTAAAGAAAGAAAAAGTGAATTTGACGGCTGAAGTAGAAAAAATGATTGATCAGCTTTCGAAGAATGGAAATACACCAATTTTGGTATTCCAAGAAAATAATGTGGTGGGAATATTTGGAGTGATGGATCAACCGAAAGCGGATGCAAAAAAGGCGGTCGAGAGTTTAGACAAGATTGGTGTGCAAGTGGCGATGATCACCGGTGACCATCGAAAAGTGGCGGAAGTGATTGCTCGTCAGCTGGGAATTGAGAAGGTAATTGCTGAAGTTTTACCTCAAGACAAGGCGAATGAAGTGAAACGGCTGCAGAAAGAAGGTTTGAAGGTGGCTTTTGTGGGAGATGGAATCAATGATGCCCCGGCTTTGGCACAATCTGATTTGGGCATTGGTATTGGTACGGGCTCGGATATTGCGATTGAAACGGCAAGTATTGTTTTGATGAAGGGAAGTCCTTCGAAAGTTGTCTCTTCAATTAAGTTGTCACAACGAACATTTAGTATTATCAAGCAGAATCTTTTTTGGGCCTTTATCTACAATATTATTGGCCTGCCGATTGCGGCGTTGGGGTTGCTGAATCCGATCTTTGCTAGCTTCGCGATGAGTATGAGCTCGGTATCGGTGATTACAAATAGCTTGAGGATCAAACGCTTTAAGGAATAGGTTTCTATCTGCCAAGACTATTGCACTGTAGTAGTCTTGGCAGAATGGCTTAAAGCGTGGGAATTCCTCCATACCCCGGACCGGGTTATTTGTGCTGTTTTGGAAAAAATGGTCTAGTCGGTTTTTGTTTTGGATCCAACTATTCAACTGAGTTTTTTTGCCTTTTTAAAGGGAATTAAAGAGTGCTTCTTAAAGATACGATGATTGGGAATTTCGTCAAGAGTTGACCAATTGCGGAGAATAAAAGACTGAATACAATTAGTAATTAGTTTTTAATCTTAATCGCGGGATTGATGGCCAAACAAAGCTTTATTCACAGACTCTTTGGAGCACACAAAACTAAAAAGAAAAAGATTGTTCATGTAAGTATTGTGGCTCTAATTGTAGCGAGTATTGCTATTGCAGCTATTGGTGGCGGGGTCCTTTTGGCAGTTGATAATGATAAAAACTCTGGTAGTCCATTCACACCAACATTTACAACAGCTACGACTTCTGATGTCTTAACAGTCGGCGATGGAGATGTGTGGTATTTCAATGTTGAAGCTGGATCGACATATCGGTTTAGTCTTTGTGCGGCGGAAGGTGGTAGTGGGGCTTTTGATACCACGATGAATGTTGACTACCTTGGTGATCAAGATACTTATAATGATGATTACTGTAGTCTTCAGTCTCAAGCTCAATTTACAGCGAATAGTACTGAGGTGATTGGAGTAAGAGTTGGTAGTTATAGTAGTTCTTATGGTGGAGCCTATACTTTGGCGTACAAAAGATTGCCATCAACTTTGAATGCACCAACTTCTACTTATCAAACAACTGACTCAACTGATCTAGATAATGGTGATACTGCCTATTACGAAATGGCGGTGGAAGCGGGAAAGACTTATAAATTTTCATTCTGTGAAGGCGGTGGATCAGCTACTAATGTTCAGCCAGATTGGACTGTTGATGGTAGCGAGTCGACCTCAACGCCTTGTGGCGCTGGGGAAACGGAGATGACTTATACCGCGGTAAGTACCACAACGATATCGCTGAACTTCACAAATAATAGTGGATCAAACGGAAGTTATGTTTTGGCTTATAAGTGGGATGTGCCGGTGATTGCAGCGCCAAATGCCAACAACTCATTTTCGTTCCACCCAACTTCGGGAACTAATTCGTTGGATGCCGGGGCAACTGATACTTTTGTGTTGCCAGTGGTGAATGGTTACTATTACACTTTGTCGCTTTGTTCGATTGATGGAGGATCGGTCGATTTTTCGAGTACGGCCACGTTTAATGTAAATAATGGTTCTGCTACTAGCTACGATTGTTCGGGTGGCTTTAGTGATCAGCGAAAAGTGACGCATTACTACCCAGGATTTACTGGGGATATGACGGTGCAAATTACTAACAATGGAGGAACGGCGGGAACTTATAAATTGGCTTATCGGATTGATCCAGCTGTTTTGACGCCATCAACTTCTTATGGTTCTACTGTTGGAGCGATTTCGGCGGATGATGAAGTGGATTATTACATGCTCGCCGTGGAAAATGGCAAGAACTATAAAGTGACGTTATGTGAATCGCCGGGGACGGTGAGTAGTGGTTTTGATATGCAAATGGATGTTGGGGGTACGGTGAATAATGATGCCTGTACTGATGGGGCAGAAGTTGTCTATACGTCCACTACTAATGGCTATGTGGATATAGCCTTGAGTGCTACCGATACGGATTCTACCGGGAGTTATACTTTGGCCTTTAAATGGGATCTTCCAAGCCTACCGACTCCCACGGATTCTTTCCAAGAGTATCCACTGAGTCCGGACCCAGCAAATACGCTGAATGCCGGGGAATCTGATTACTTTGTGATGCCGGTAGTATCGGGGAACTATTACACGGTATCTACCTGTTCTGATTTTGGTGGTACGGCGACGTTTGATACGGTGGTGCGGCTGGATAATGGTGGGGCGGCTTCCGACAACGACTGTACTAATGGCTATGCTTCAACTGTTTCTCATTACTACGCCTGGTTTACTGGTGACATGGTAGTGCAGGTGGAAAATATTGATGCTTCATCAGGAAGTTATCGCCTTTCATTTAGACAAGATCCACCGTTGGTGACAACGCCAACTACGTCTTTCCAACAACAACAAGGCTCTTTGGATTCGGCGGCAGAAGTTGATCGCTTCTTGATGGCGGTACAGTCAGGGAAAGATTACTTGGTTTCATTCTGTCAGGATTCAGGTGAGACTGATATCGATGTCCAATTGACTGTCGATGGCCAAGAAGGAAACGATGATTGTGCCAATGGCGAAGAAGTGAGTTATTCTGCCTCGACGACGGGAAATATCGAAATTACGATTAGTGCTACAACACCAGCGGAAACCAATTCTAGTCCTTACACCTTTGTCTACAAAGAAGTGGTGCCGGCGTTGAATACACCAACAGCAACACTGCAAACTACTGGCGTTCAAACTCTGACCGACTATGCAACGGATACTTATTTGGTAAATTTGGAAGCTGGTAAAGAGTACCTATTTACGACCTGTAACAATTATGATGCGGTGCAAGCAGCGGCCTTTGATACGGTAATTGCGGTGTATACCACTGGTGGCGTTTATCAAACAGCGAATGATGATGAAAATAGTGCGCCATACAATTGTGGCAACAAATCCAGAGTACTGTTTACCCCGGGATCGACGGATACATACGAAATACGAGTTTATGCTTATAGCTTTGGGGTAGGGGGAAATTATGAATTGGGATACAAAGAAAATGTTTCGGCCTTTACGCCGACGTCTACCTATCAAACGGACATCACTGGCACGATTGCGAGCCAAGGCAGTACGGATAACATTGATGTGACAGTGGAGGCCGGCAAGACTTATCGATTTAGTTTATGTCCGGCCAATAGTGGATCGGTGGCGTTTACACCTTCGTGGCTGGTTGATGGAGCGGCGACCGGAGTGACGACATTAGATACTTGTGGCACGGCAACGGAAATGGTTTATACAGCTACTGCGGATGCCACAGTATCGGTTGATTTGACCGCGGATACTGGTTCTGGATCTTATACGA
>CAYGJQ010000060.1:7175-10895 GCA_964350285.1 uncultured Candidatus Peribacteria bacterium
CAAATGGGATGTAGAAAGTTTAGTAGAGCCAACAACTTCATTCCAAACTCTCCCCTCTTCGCCGAGAACAATTAGCGCCGGGGGCACTGATTACTATGTAGTTGATGTGGTAAGCGGTACTAGCTATACCTTCTCTTTCTGTAATGAAAATAATGGGACTGGTAGCGCCACATTTAATACTACGCTTGATGTAGATGGCACGGTTTCTACTGATACCTGTGGCGACCAAGGTGGTGGATTGGAGAATTTACTTTCAGAAGTGCAGTATACCGCTGCGACTACTGGAGAAATTCAAATTGCAATCACTGATGCCGGAGGTGTAGGTGGTAATTATACTTTGGCTTATCGTCAAACTCCCCCACCGTTGACACCGACGGGAAGTTATCAAACAGTTTCGGGAACTATTGCAAGCCAAGGGCTAGTTGATTCCTATGTAGTAAATGTTTTTGCGGGAACTCCACTGGAATTTACTTTCTGTGATGGTGGCGCCAGCACAGCGTTTACTCCGGATTTGGGGATGACGGGAGCCGGCGATAATACGGCAAACTGTGGTGCGGGACTGAAAAAGATGAAGTATCTACCGCCAGTTACTGGAACCGCTACATTGAATATCACTGCGAGTACTGGATCCGGAGCCTATACTTTGGCCTATAAAACAATTCCGACTATTTCACTTAATTCGAGTTTCCAAAATGCGACTGGATCGATAGATACCGCGGGAGAGAGCGACTGGCAATACTTCTATGTGGAATCAGGAAAACCTTATAAGGTCACACTCTGTGAAAATGGTGCTAGTGCTGATTTTACTCCAGCTTTAGATGTGCTGGGTGAATCAGATACGCCAGCTGTTTGTGGCGGTAGCTTAACCGAAACCACGTTTGTGGCGAGTGGTTCAGATGTAATTCCAGTGCAAATCACGGCCACATCTGGGACCGGTAACTATACGATGGCAGGACGATGGGATGTAGCGGCGATTTCGGCAACTACTACATTCCAAACAGTGGCAGGAACTGTGGGAACTGGTGAAACAGATCAATATATTATGGCGATGGAAGCGGGAAAGTATTACCTGATGTCATTCTGTCAGGGTGGCGGTGATGCGGATTTTGCGACGACTGTAAATGTGGCTGGGCAGACTAGTGGTACAGGCACATACTCTTGTGGATCGAAATCAGAAAGACTTTACTACGCATCCAGCACTACGGACTACACGATTGAAGTGGGTGAAAATGATGGCACTGGTGGTAGCTATACTTTGGCCTACAAAGAACTTGCCACAATTACCCCCTCTTCTACCGGAGGAACAATTAGTGGACAAATTAGTGCAGATGGACGAGCGCTACACCGTTTTGCGAGACAGAATGGGAAGGACTATCGCTTCTCATTGTGTCCTACCTATGGAGGGTCTGCGACCTTTGATTCGGTGATGGACTTTGACTCGGGAAGTGCCACTGGTGATGACCAATGTGGTGATGATGCCGAAATTACTTACTCCTCTTTGGGAGATACAACTTCGGATCTAGTAATTACTTCGAAAGATGGCAGTGCTGGTAGCTATACCCTTTATTATGAATGGGATACCGTGCCGCTAAATCCACAGTTTGATGTCTGGCAGCAAGCAACGGGATCCTTTGCATTGTTTACGCCGGAATACTTTGCGGTGAATGTGGAGGCTGGACAAGTTTATGACTTTTCTACTTGTGCCTTTGGAGGAGGGAATGACACTGATGTTGAGATTTCTGTAGATGGAAATGTAAGTAGTGGATTTGGTTGTCAGTCTTTATACTCTTTCATTCCAGATGAATCACGGGAATATGAAGTGCAAATTGCGGCCGATGGCGATGCCAATGGAACAGTGGTAATGGGTTATCGCTCAAGAGGTTGGCTGCTGCCGGATCCGACATTGGCATTCCAAACAGTCAGCCGGACGTTGCCGCCGAATGGTCGGAATACATTTGGAGTGAATATGACTGCCGGTAAACAATACGAGCTTAGTTTGTGTTCCGCGGATAATGGTGGATCTACGGCAACTTTTGATAATACGATATCAGTAGATGGGGGCAGCACACTCAATACAGATGCCTGTGATGGAACTTCAGAAACTGTAACTTTCTTGGCTTCGACAAGTGATTATATTTATGTCGATATTGAAGGAGTATCCGGTGCCGGTGGTGATTATACTTTTGCCTTCCGTGAAGTGGCCTCTGGCAGTAGTGCGTCGCTACCAGAACCAACAACGACATATCAACAATACGAAGGTACCCTGACACCAACCACCACTGACACACTGAGTATTGAAGTGGTCTCAGGAAATACTTATGAAATTTCATTCTGTGGGATAAATGGCAATGCAGCATTTGATGCGGTATTGAATGTAGATCCAGCCGGAACTACCGTTTATAGCGATAACTATTGTGGGGATTTGCCACGGGTATCTTATACGGCGGCGAGCAATGGGACGATTGATATTGAAGTAAGTTCGGCGGATGGAGTTTCTGGCGGCGCCTATGTGTTTGATTATGGGATCAGAAATGGTGCAGCCAATGCGAATTCAGTGATCTACGTCAGCAATGAACAAGGTACTGATGTGATTGGCTGTGGGGCGAATACCACTACTGGCGCCTGTCAGTCATTGCAATTTGCTTCGATTGAAGGGGGTACTAATGCCTCGCGAAGTCTGATTTCGGTTCAATCAGGAAATCAGTATACCTTCACTGATCCAGTGAATTTCTCATATGACAATATTGAATTCTACAGTCCATCAATCGCGTTCCAGGAAAACGTTTCGATCAGTGACAACTCTGGGGTGACGATGATTTTCCAAGAAGCAACCTCGGCAACTTTTGCGTCAGGGAAAGTATTGGATATTGGAACCCAAAACTCATTGGCGATAAATGGGACGCGGCGAGATCCGGTAATCTTTATCCCAGCGATTGAAGGTGCAGGATGGGGAGGGATCTTCTCTCAAGATCCAGTATCATTAGGGATTGATAACTTGAAAGTATTTGAAGCTGGAGGGTCTGTGGTATGTGACGGTGGCGATGATACCTTCTTTGCTGGGCTGTGTATTCAAGGAGCGGAAAGTGGTGGATCGGTGACAATTTCAAACTCAGAATTTGCCAATCAAACAACAGGTGATGTGGTAATTGCCTTGGTGGGAGAAACTGCCTCTGGACAAGTAAATATTGGGACTGCCAGCGGCGGAAACTACTTCCACGGAAACACTGTGACCAATTTGGTTGGTTACCCGACTGCGAATGGTCAGATTCAATATGCGAATGTTTATAACAACTTCTTTGATGGCGCTGACTTCCAGCACAATATCAATATCTACAAAGGAGATAATTCGGCGACACATGCATTCAACATTGTAAACAACCTCTTCACAGTTGGTGCCAATGGTACTGGGATTAATATTGGTTCGATTGATGGCCAGGCGGGGCTGCAATTTGCTTACAATACTTTTACGGCAGAGAGTGTTGGCTCTGGAACGGGTATTTCATGGGGGGGAAGCAATACTCCAGCTTCATCGAATATCTTCTATAATTTAGCAACTGCAGTAACTGTAAGCTTTGGTGCTGATAGTGCGGCGATTACCAACAACCTCTTTGACACAGTGACGACGGCTGATGGTGGTGCTTTCTCCGGGCTGTTACCGGTGAGCAATATTACTGGTTCGGCAAACTTCATTGATGGTCCGAATTTCCCGCCATACTTCAA
>CAYGJQ010000061.1:0-10876 GCA_964350285.1 uncultured Candidatus Peribacteria bacterium
ACAAAGGCATAAGGCCTTTCTTCAATCCCATACTCCTTATGTTTTACACTCACCCGTTCAATCAAAGCATCAACTTCCGCCGCCACCCTTTCCAAACCTTCCTTCTGTCCAAAGTCAACATCCGCCACCTGCACAAAATCTGCCTCCAGCAGCCACGGATCAACATCAATCAACTCTGAAAACTCACGAATCAACTTTCGATATTCCGCAAAATGATCCGATTTCGTCCGCGCATGCCAACCAATCAAAGGGGAGGGGATTAACGGCTGCTCAACATCCTTCAAAATCTCCGGAATCCCATCAGAGAGATCATTATTTAATAGCAATAAATCCGGACAAAAAGGAGAGTCGCTATCATCCATTCCTTTCACATTCAATTTATTCCCTTCTCGATAAAGCTTACACAATTTCAATTCTTCACCCTCAGCAGTCTCCGCCATAATACAAGGCTCTTCAAAATCGTCACGCAATGTCCCAACCCTGACCTCAAAACCGGCCGCCACAATCATTTCACAAATCTTCTTCACATTCGAAAAATAATAAACATTCCGACTGTGATTTTCCGGAATCACCATAATTCGCTTCACACCTGGATAATGCTCCACCACATGAGCACGAAATTTCTCACTAGCATTTTTTAAATAACTCGGACACAGATTATTAAAACCGCCTGGAAAAATATTAGTATCCACTGGCGCAATCTTATAGCCAGCATTCCGGACATCAACTGATGAATAAATCGGCCCTTTTACATGTAAAATATGCCCCCCAACCCATTCATCAATTTTCGCTTCATTCGCCTTAATCTTACTTTCCAAATATTCCAACATAACAAAGAGGGTTAAAGTGAATAAAGCCTATCATTTAAGCCAAAAAACTTGAAGTCTACTTCCCAAGATAAAGCTCACCAACCTTATCATCCTTCAACAACTCATCCGCGCTCCCCTCATAACGATTACGCCCCAATTCCAAGACATAACCACGGTCAGAATACTCAAGCGCCATCGTTGCATTCTGCTCCACCATCAAAATCGCCGTCCCCGATTTTTTAATTTCCACACACTTCTCAAATACATCTTTAATAATCTTCGGCGCCAACCCAATAGAAGGCTCATCCAAAAGCAATAATTTCGGTTGCAACATCAACGCCCGCCCAATCGCTACCATTTGTTGCTCACCACCAGACAAAGTTTTACACCGCTGATGCTTCCGTTCCTTCAAACGTGGAAATTTCTGATACACATTGTCAAGGCTTCGATTAATTTCATCCTTATCGTCACGAATATAAGCCCCCATCTCCAAATTCTCCTCAACTGTCATTAACGGAAAAACACTCCGCCCCTGTGGCACATAACAAATCCCACGTTCAATCACATTCTCCGTTTTCAGACCAACCAAATTTTCACCAAAGTAGTCAATCTCACCTTTCGAAACTTTCGTAATTCCAAAAATACTTCTCAATACCGTAGATTTACCCGCCCCATTCGGCCCTACAATTGTGACAATCTCGCCCTCCTTTACCGAAATATCAACATCATGAATAATATCCGGCCCCCCATAACTAGCTGTCAACTTTTTAATCTCAAGCATATATCTTCATAAAAATTTAATAAAAATTTTATTTTTTCTTCATATCTTTTTGCTACCCTTTGGGTGGTGGCAGGGGGATGGTGGGCCCGCAAGCCACTTTTTTTGCCCTTATCAAGGGGAGCGCAGGTCACCGGAGCCAGAATTTATGATTTTTTTCCCAAATAGGCTTCAATCACTCTTTTATCATTCTGCACTGTTTCTGGAGTCCCTTCCGCCAATTCTTTCCCATAATCCAAAACCACCACCCAATCACACAACTCCATCACAAAAGGAATATTATGCTCAACTAACAAAATTGTTTTTCCCTCGGCATGCAATTCCTTAATCAATTTCGAAATCGTCTTTAGCAATGTCGGATTAATCCCCGAAGCCGGCTCATCCAACATAATCAACTCTGCCTCAGCTGCCACCGTCCTTACAATCTCCAATAACTTTTGCTGTCCATAAGAAAGCTGCGAAGCATGCACGTTCGCAAACTTCTCCAATCCGACCTTTTTTAATAATTCTAAAGCTTTAGACTCGAGTTCAAACCGCATCTTTTTCTGTGAACGCCACACATCCATCAAACCATCCATATTCTCCGGGAAAGCCAAAATCACATTATCAATCGCACTAATCTCCGGGAAAATTCGAATCGCCTGGAAAGTTCGCCCCAAACCAAGCCTCGCTCGACGATGAGGCTCAAAAGTAGTCACATCATGCCCTTTAAACTCAACCCTACCTTGATCAGGTCGCAAAAAACCGCTAATCAAATTGAACATTGTCGTTTTCCCCGCGCCATTTGGCCCAATCAAACCAGTAATCGAATTCTCCCGCACCTCAAAAGTACAATCATTCACCGCCTGCACTCCACCAAACCCCTTACTAAGATTCCTAACATTCAACATAAAAATAAAATTAAAACCCTAAACCCTAACACCTAATCCCCACTAATACTTCCGCCCGATCACCTTCTTCCCCAGCAATCCATTCGGCCGCCAAATCATCAATACAATCAAAGTAGCGGCAAAAAACATCACTCTTAGCCCACCAACCATGTGATCTGGAAAAGGCATAAATCTAAACAACTCAATCGACAAATTCACCACCAAAGAACCAAGAATTGCCCCCCAAAAATTCCCTGCACCACCAAGCATCACCATGATCAAAATATAAACCATCTCAATCAACATATAACTTTTCGGTGTCACAATCGTATAATATTGAGCATTCAAAGCGCCAGCAATCCCAGCAAACACCGCCCCAAGCACCAACACCTGCATCTTACATTTATAAACATTGATCCCAATTGCCCTTGCCGCAATTTCATCTTCGCGAATCGCCTCCATCTTTTTTCCATAAGCCGACTTCACCAAACGAAACACAAATCCCTGAATCAACAATACCGCCACCAGCACAAAGCCAAAGAAACCAATCGTCCCGGCAATTTCTCCACCGAAAAAACTCGGTCGCGGTATCTGCGTAATCCCATATGGTCCACCTGTCAAAGAAACCCAATTCTCCGCTACCTTATGCACAATCAAACCAAACCCCAAAGTTGCAATCACTAAATAATCCTCACGCAATTTCAGAGCAGGCAACCCCAGCAGCAATCCAGCCACCGCCGTAATCGCCATACTCACCGGAAGAGCCAGCCAAAAGCCGACTCCCATCGTCAACAAAATCGACATCCCATACGCTCCAATTGCCACAAAAGCAATATGCCCCATATGAAACATCCCGGTATATCCTAGAATCAAATTATAACTCTGAGCACTAATCATAAACGTCAGTGCGATAATTCCCCAGTTTGCTAAATACTCCATAATAAAAATTACTTTCTAATAATTTCTTCCTGTTTCGCCCCCAATAAACCCGTCGGCTTGATGTAAAGCATCACCACAATCACTGCAAACGCAATCACATCTTTATAAGCAGTTGGAATCTCAATTGGCCCCATTGGCAACATCAATAAATTCTCTACAAGACCTATAATTAAACCGCCAATTACCGCCCCCTGTAAATTACCAACTCCGCCCAAAACAATTGCTGCAAAAGCCTTAATTCCGAGATGTACCCCAAAGATATTTGTAAAGTTCTGATCAAAAGCCGCCGCAATTCCAGCCACAGCAGCCAACACACCAGCAATAGCAAAAATAGTCACCACCACCCGATTCACATTCACACCTAAAATTTGTGCCACCTCTTTATTATCAGACACTGCCCGAATTGCCTTTCCAATTTTTGCCTTTTTTAAAAACAAAAACAAAGCCGCTGTCAAAACAATGTTCAGCAATACAATCGCAATCTGCGCATAAGTTATGTAGACCTGACCATCCCAAAAACTAAAGCCCGGAACCGCCGCTATATAGGAACGAGAACGCCCCTCAAACATCAACAAAATTAAATTCTGCAGAAAAAACGAAACCCCTACTGAAATAATCAACGGAATCGTAATCGGCGCATTTCGCACTGGCCGAAAAGTCAATCTCTCAATTAAAAGATTCAGCACCACCGCTGCCACTAAAGCAAAAATCAAACTAGCCAGAAACGGCCATCCCCAACAACCAATAATCACTGATCCAGAACAGTTATCTGCACCAGCAAACGCCATATAAAACAAATAAGCTCCAACCATCGCCAAATCTCCATGCGCAAAATTCACAAACCTCAAAATCCCATAAACCAAATTCAATCCCAAAGCGATCAAAGAGTACAAACTCCCCGCAATCAATCCGTTAATCAAAGCCTGTGGCAACAAGAACAGAAAGAGCTCCATAAATTTCTTAAAATATCTAAACTAGAATATCGAAATCACTCTCAAATCCCAAACAATAAATCAAAAGGGGCAGCTTTCGCCACCCCTTGAATTTCCTAATCACTTATTGTTTAGAGATTTTCCACCTTCCCACCACGAACTACACGCAAGATATGCCCAGAAAGCGGATCTCCATTTTCATCAATTGTTAATTCACCAGCTACACCTTTACGGCCTTTAATGCCATAGAGATAACCTTTCACCTTATCAGCATCATGACCAGCAGCTTTAATCGCTTCCGTCAAAATATAAATCGCATCATATCCACTCGCCATGTAAGCAGGGTAGGGAACATCTTCGCCATATTGCTCTTTGTATTTTCCTTGCAACTCCGTCCACTCTGGATGAGCACTATCATAACTCCCTTCG
The DNA here is from genome assembly GCA_964350285.1 of uncultured Candidatus Peribacteria bacterium. GTDB lineage: Bacteria > Patescibacteriota > Gracilibacteria > UBA1369 > CAYGJQ01 > CAYGJQ01. The sequence goes on from CAYGJQ010000061.1 coordinate 4,757, forward strand.
GCACCTACTGTCCCTTCCAAAAACTCACCATAGTTTGCCATCACATCGTTTGACCCCATAAATACATCATTACCTAAGAAGGCAACTTTGAAATCCATTTCTTTCAATTGCTTTACAATTCCTTCACCTTTTGGCGCAGTTTGAGGATTGATCAACAACGCATCAATCCCAGCCCCTTTCATCTTCAATAGTTGAGCACGGAAGTCAGTAGTTTCCGCACCAAAATTTTCCGAAACAACTTCTCCGCCACCAGCAGTCATCGCAGCCTCGAAAGTATCTTTAATTCCAAGCGCGTAATCAGTTTGCTCATAGATTACTCCTACTTTCTTATATCCATTGTCCAATGAATGCTTCGCCAATAGTTTCCCTTGGCTAGAATCAGATGGCCAGTTTCTAAAAATATAGTCACCAGCGTCAGTTACCTTCGGACTACTTGATGCCGGAGAGAAAGTAATCACACCTTTATTTTCAGTGATACTTGCAACCCCCAAAGTTTCATCACTACAGAAGCCACCAATAATCACTTTAACGCCATCAACATTCACGAGTTTGTTCGCCGCCTTATTCGCCGCCTCCTTATTACAAAAAGCATCTGACCAAATAATCTCCAACGGCTTACCATCAACACCGCCAGCAGCATTGATCCGTTCTTTAGCGATCTCAACAACTCGTTGTAGTGGCAAACCATAAACAGCAGCATCACCGCTCAAAGGCGCTACACCACCGATTACAACTTTACTAGAATCAGTCGTAGCCGCTCCACCATCACCACCTTCCATTGGCACTTCTTCACAACCAGAAAAAGCCGCAATAGCAGAAACACTCAGTAGCACAATGAAACTGCGCGACAAAAAGCTTTTTAACTTCATAAGCTAAAATTAAAAAATAAACTAAATTAGAAACAAGCCTCACACTATCCCCATCAAAAAAGACCGTCAACCAATGTGCGTTGACAGTCTTTTTCTACAATTCAGTGATAAACAAGTCTTAAGCTTCCTTTTCTTCAGTTTTCTCTTCTGCTTTAGCTTCCTCAGTATCAGCTTCCTTAGCCTCTTCAGCTGGGGCGTCTCCTTTAGCCTCATCCTTAGACTTTTCCTCAGCTACTTCTTCCGCCTTTGGCTCTTCTTTCACTTCGTCCTTCGCTTCCTCTTTCTTCACCTCTTCCTGCTTTACTTCTTTTTTCTCATCTTCAGCTTTCGCCTCATCTCCTTGTGCATCATCGTCATCATCAGATTTAACTGATTTTGCATTAGCAGCTTGGAGCTTTTGCGCCTTCTCCATTTTCGCCCGGAACTTATCAACACGTCCTGCAGTATCGATGAGTTTTTGTTTACCTGTGTAGAAAGGATGAGTATCTGAAGTTACGTCTACTTTGATCACATAATGATCAACTCCATTAATTTTCTTCTTCTCTTTAGAAGTCATCGTAGAAGTAGCTACGAATTCAGCACCACTACTTGCGTCAATGAAGACAACAGGATGCACTTGAGGATGAATATCAGTTTTCATGACAGGTAATAAATTTAACGATTATTGCCGGGAATCAGACTATTTTTTCTTCTTTGTCGCCTTTTTTGTAGACTTTTTAGCTACCACAGGCGTTTTTTTCTGATTTTGGGCCTTCCAAAGGTACTTGAAAGCAACTATTAATGCAAGCAAAAGTAGCACCAAAAAGAGACTAATCCACAAAGTAGCGTTAGACTCAAAAACACTTATCTTAAATTTAGCAAGCCTAGATTCACCTTTATCATCGATCACTTTCACCATCGCCTCATACTCTCCCGGCTGATCAAACTTCACATCGTACACATACGGATCAGCTTTTTTCGCTCCCTCATTACCATTCGCATTAATCCACTGGTAAGTAACAATTTCACCATCCTCATCAAAAGCATCGGGCATATGTAGCGCCAATTCTTCGCCCACCGTCGCCTCAACATCAAACCAATCCGGCTTCAACACTGGCCCCTTATTTTTTGGATGACTGTCATCAACATCCTTCACTCCATCCCCGTCATCGTCATCGTCAATATTATCCCCAATTCCATCACGATCGTAATCCGACTGCTCGCTTTCATCTACCGGAAACGCATCATCGGCATCATTCACACCATCCCCATCAGTATCAGGATTCAAAGAATCAGTTCCCTGATTCTTTTCCTGGTCATCTTTTAAACCATCACCATCATCATCGTCATCAGCATTATCACCAATATTATCTCCGTCAGTATCGGCTGACTCTTCTTTATCTAGCGGAAACGGATCATCTACATCTTTCACTCCATCATTATCATCGTCATCATCACGATTATCCCCAATATTGTCCCCGTCAGTATCTACCGATTCACTCCGATCCAACGGAAACTTATCCTCACCATCAGGCACACCATCTCCATCGTCATCACTATCAATCGAATTCGCCACTCCATCTCGATCAGTATCAGCCAACACTGTAATCTCCTTCACCACAGTATTGTTTCCAGGATTATCCCCCTCTTTCTCCCAAGGCATCACCGTAATTTTCACTTTCTTATCTCCAGCAGAGGTCGGTGTCCAATCAATAAAAATACTATCAGTCCCTCCTAATAAAGCTGAAATTGGCTGATCACTTCCAGTGCCCGTTCCATTCACCTCAGTCCTCACCGCACCTTTCAAATCTCTTACCCCATTATTTACCACCGTCACATAAATCCGCACCTGTTTACCCTCTAGAAAATTATCATTCGAAAACCGCACATGATTCTGAGGCAAAAACAAATCCCCCGGAAAATCAGCAGCTAAAACATTGCCAAACGACAACCCGAAAGCCATCAGTCCCACCACTAAAGATTTAACAAATCGCAGATTGAAATTCATAAACCAAAAGCTAAAAGCAAAATATAGGCCCATTATAACAAAAACAGAAAACGGTGTCCTGAAATCAAGACACCGTTTCTATCAAACACTGCTACCTCTATACAATCGTCTCTTGCTTTGAATCATCTTTCTTCTTCTCCTCTTTCTTTTCATTCCCGTCATCGTCACCTTTGTCAGGAATATCTGACTCACAGAACAATGAAATCGAAGCGACATCATCTCCGTCTTTCAAACGCATCAAGTAAACCCCCTGAGTTGCGCGTCCTTGCGACGGAATATCTTTTGTTCGTAGACGAATGATCTGACCATTCTTTGAAATAATAATCAATTCACCATCATCATCACCACGCATAATCTTCGCTCCTACTACATTACCAGTTTTCTTTGTCACATTTGCAGTCTTCAAACCAGTACCTCCACGACCTTGAATACGATACTTAGACAATGCCGTAGATTTACCAAGCCCATTTTCCATCACTACAAGTAAATCGGCTTTTTCCTCTGCTCTTACTACATCCATTTCTACCACTTCATCACCTGCTTTCAACTTAATTCCACGAACCCCCATCGAAGCCCGTCCAATCGAACGAATTTCATCTAGCTGATAACGAATCGACAAACCATTTCGCGTCACCATCACTGCTTCAGCACCATCATCAACAGTCTTCACCCATTCCAATGAATCATTTTCCCGTAACTTAATCGCAATCAAACCATTCCGACGCAAATTCTTAAACTCTTCAGTCTTCGTCTTTTTTACGGTTCCATTTTTTGTCGCCATAAATAGATACTGCTTCTTGAATTCATCACCCATTTTCAACACCGCAGTTACAATTTCCCCTTCAGTTAATTGAAGTAGATTCACCGCTGGTTGACCCTTCGCCGTTCGCGAAGCTTGTTGGATTTCATAAACTGGCTGCTGGAACACCCGTCCCTTATTAGTAAAGAACAAGAGATTATCATGGTTGCAACAGTATCGGATCAACTTAATTTCATCTTCTTCTTTAGTCCCGGCCCCGATAATACCTTTACCTCCACGATTTTGCGCACGGAAAGTATTGAGTGGCACTCGCTTGAGATAATTAGCGCGTGAAAGCATCACAATCATTGGCTCATTTGGAATTGTATCCTTGCTAGAGAATTTACCCAACGCATTTGGCACCACCAATGTTCGCCGATCGTCACCAAACTTCTCTTTCAATTCCGCCAACTCATCCTTGAAAATGTTCAAAATCTTCTGTGGATCAGCCAAAATCCCTTCAAGTTCAGCAATCAAAGCCATTTTCTCTTTATACTCATCTTCAATTTTCTGTCTTTCCAAGCCAGCGAGAGTTTGCAGACGCATTTCCAGAATCGCTTTTGACTGAAGCTCAGAAAGTTTGAATTTCTTCATCAATGCCCCATGAGCATCCTCCTTAGTCTTTGATTTTCTAATCGTTTCAATTACTGCATCGATATTATCCAATGCAATTTTCAAACCTTCCAAGATATGCGCTCGCGCCTTGGCAATCTTTAGATCGTACTCGGTGCGACGAGTAATCACCTCTTTACGGTGAATAATGAAGTACTCAAGCACCTGTTTTAAATTCAAAAGCCGTGGCTGAACTCCATCCACCAACGCAATCATATTCATATTGAAAGACGTTTGTAGCGGCGTGAACTTAAAGATTTGATTCAAAATTTTCTTCGGATAAGCCTCTTTCTTCAATTCAATCACCACACGAATACCTTCACGATTGGATTCATCACGGATATCTGAAATACCAACCACTTTCTTATCACGAACCAAATTCGCAATTTTCAACACTAAATCTGACTTATTCACTTGATACGGAATCTCCGTAATTATGATTCTAAATCGATCATTTTTCCACTCTTGAATCTCCGCCTTCGCCCGCATCACAATCCCACCACGACCAGTGACATACATTTGTTTGATCGCCTCTTTATCATAAATAATCCCACCAGTAGGGAAGTCAGGACCTTTAATGAAACCACATAGATCATCAACAGTGCATTCCGGATTGTCAGCCAAATGAATCAAGCCATCCACCAATTCACCTAAATTATGCGGTGGAATATTTGTTGCCATCCCTACGGCAATCCCCATCGTACCGTTCAAAAGCAACTGCGGCACCTTCGCTGGTAAAACCGTTGGCTCCTGTTTCGTTCCATCATAATTGTCTCTCCAGCTAACTGTTTCTTTATCAATATCCGCCATCATTTCCTCAGAAAGCTTCTGCATTTTCGCCTCAGTATAACGATAAGCAGCCGCGCCATCGCCATCAATCGAACCAAAGTTCCCTTGCCCATTCACTAAAGGATAACGCAGTGAAAAATCTTGAGCCATCCGCACCATCGCGTCGTATACCGCTGTATCACCATGCGGGTGATACTTACCAAGTACATCCCCAACCACCGTCGCTGATTTCTTATACTTCGCTCCTGCACTGAGTCCACTTTGATGCATCACATACAAAATCCGACGATGCACCGGCTTCAAGCCATCACGCACATCTGGAAGTGCCCGTGCCACGATTACACTCATCGCATACATCAAATATGAAGACTCCATTTCCGTCGTAATATCTCGTTTTGTGAAATCTTGAAACAGCTGAGTTGCTGAATTCTCATCTGGAGTATCACCAGATCCAGCCACCTCAACTTCTTTATTCTCATCTTCCTCAGGAATATTTTGCTCTTCCGGAGAATTATCTTTTTCCGCCATAAAAACTAAACTTTAGTTGATAAAATCAATTCAAAGCATCGAGAATATACAGGTTTTTCTCACAAAAATCGAGACCGAATCGCTGCCTAAAGCCGCAACAGAATTACCCCCCATTGTCAAAAAGCTGATTTTTTGCTAAAATATAATGAATTTTAAACATCTCTATGCCTACACCTGGCGAAGACCAAAAAACAACTCCCAATCAGCAAGCGGCAACTACAGCAACCGAAGCCCAAAAACCAAGCACTGAAGCACCAAAAATCGAAACACCTCCCAAAGACAAGCCCCCTACTCAAGCCGCAGAAAAAAAAGCCCCAAAAGCTGAAACTAAAACCAAAGCTAACTCAGGCGGTCTTTTCTCTGATATCAAAGAAACATTCTTCGGCCCATCTAAACCCAAAACCGACACTAGTAAAGCCGCTGTTAACAACGAGAGCAAAACAAAAAAATCAACCAGCTCTCAATTAAAACCCGACGAAAAAAAAGCACTCCTCGACGCCGAAAAACAATATCAAGCCGGTCTCGCTTCAATTCTC
>CAYGJQ010000062.1:0-1965 GCA_964350285.1 uncultured Candidatus Peribacteria bacterium
CCATATTTATTCATGGTTAAAAAATAAATGTGTAAATACACATTAATAATTATTTGCTCGAGCGTCAATGTTATTTTCTCTTGGTTTTCTCTTGATTGTGCTCGAGCAAAATGTTATGATTAGGTTGGCTCAAGCGAAAGATGCACTTTGACAAAAAGCAGGGGTTAGGCAATATAAGGAAAAATAATCCTACATATGGCTGAGCCTCAGAAAAGAAAACGAAAACCTTCTAAAAGGTTTAAAAAAACTGTGGGGATTACCCCACACCCTGTGTTAAAAAAAGCTCTTGATGACAAAGTTGCTGAAATGAAGGCCAATGGAATAAAAGGTGCTTCAATCACGATGGTTATCGAAGATGTTTTTCGTACAATATGGGGTTTAGACTTTTAATTTCTTGCTTCCTTTGTGGATGAAGGGTATCAATTGTTCTGATAGTGTTTACCTTAAGACCCTTTGGCGGCATGAAGTGGAGAGTCGAAGCATCATTGGAGTATCTGGAAGATCCGCTGTATAGCGGTCCTGATGTGATTGCTCAGGCGATCTTTTTCTCTGATGATTCCAATTGCATTATTATCCCTCCATGTACCTACACGGACGGTAGGTTTGCAGTTGATGATGGTGTTGGCTTACATCTTTTTGACACGTTGTGTCAGGCTAAGAGGTTTGCTGAGGCTTTTGTTTCATAGCAATAATGACAATGCGTCAAACAGTTGTGTTTGTCTCGGCTTGTTTTTTATTACTTGCTGTAGGCAATTTGCCGCTTTTTTTAGCGGTTTACTTTAATGTTATTTAATTAGTCTTTTATGTTTAATCACATGAAAGGCTTTCTAGGGCAACTGTCAAAGAAATTTGAACAGTTCAAACTTAAAATCTTACAAAAACCAAAAATGGAAAAACAAAAATACAGTCAAATTAATGACTTTAAATGGAAGGAGTGGCTAAAGAAAGCCGGTGTGGTTTCTTTGCTTACTGTTTCAGTGCTTGTGGGCGTAAATGTTTCTGTCGCCTCAACTAACTTACAGTCAATGGAGCAGCAGCATAGACTTCACATTGAAAGTTCTCGTTTGGAGCTTAGGTTGGCTTGTGAACTTGAGAAAGAGATAGCAGCACTAAAGCTTAAACAAGTTGGAGACAACCAAAGAAAAGCAACGAATGAAGAGGTTCTTCGTTGGAAGTTTAAACGTGATGACATGGAGTGCTTGGGGGAGTAATTGGTCCAGTAAAACCGGAAACTACTCCCCAAGAAACCCTGCGAAGTTTCAGCAAGCGCACTTATTCAACCACTAAAGATCGTGGAAGTCAAGAGTGTGTTTACCACAAGAAGAACGTTGGAGAAGACCAAAATCAGAAGGTCGCTTATGCCTCAAAGATTTCCAATAATAATCTGGATTTCCTGGCAACAGTGAACCATGAAAATGGCCTTTGGAGTATTGATCGACGTTCTACTTTTAAAGGGGCGAGTGGACATTATGCTTATGGCATTTGTCAGTTTTATTGGACCTATCATAAAGACTTCATTCAGTCGGAGGACTTTAAGGATTACAAGAAGCAGATAGATCGATGTTGGGATATTTGGAAAACGTCACCAACTAGATTTAATGCTTATACCAACGGGATGTACAGGGGGCATCTCAATAGTTTCGAGCTTAAGTGCTCGTAGGACTTTGTGGCTGCCGTGATCGAAAATCGTTAAACATCGCATCAGCAAAGCTGTCCAGCGGCGCGATTTAAAGACATGGCGGCTACCTTGAAAATTACTAACTTATCAGGCAATGAGAAATAAAAGTACATACTTGGAAATTTTAATGAACTCAAAGAGAGCGAACGACGGCAAAAAGAACAATGATCGTGAAATTGATGAAGCGGTCAAAAGGTACAAATCAATGAAAAGACGGGCACCTAAATTTATTTATTAATACTTGAGGTAATGAAAGGGTTTGATGTTGTAACGCAGAAAAGCTTAGA
>CAYGJQ010000062.1:1975-2868 GCA_964350285.1 uncultured Candidatus Peribacteria bacterium
ATATATATGTTACATAAAAAGCCTCTTTTACGTTGCCGTGTTGATTGGGCTAATTACACCCTTGGTGACTTTTGGGATTTTATTTTTTAATCAAATGAAATGAGTGGATTGACACAAGGAGGGAATGCTCTTTACGAAGAAGCAATGGAGACCTCCGATGAGCATGACACGGTTGAGCTGGACGCTGTTCCGTCTAAGTTCGAATGGGTCGGTGAGTCGGGAGACCGAAATGGTTATTATCGTTTAATTGGAGTGCAAAAAGATGTTCGCACTGATTTGGTTGATTGGTGGTCGAGGTTAGATTCTAGCCACGAGCATGGAGCGCCGTTAACTCTTCAGGATAAACACATGCGTCCACATGATCGAAATTATCCAACTAAAGAGCAACTGGATGAGTGGACGGGGAAAAAATAGCGACATGAAGGGGTGCGGTCTGATCACCGAGGCACGGTAAAAGAGGTCATTCCTCTCTCAGGTTCGAATCCTGGCTCCTTCGTCTTTGAAAACTAGTCTGCTCCAGTGGCCCAATTGGCAGAGGCATCGGATTCAAAATCCGTGAGTTGTTGGTTCGAGTCCAACCTGGAGTACCAAGCATGGGTAGCCCAATTGGCAGAGGCGCTAGTTTTAGGAACTAGATGTTGTGGGTTCGACTCCCACCCCATGTACCATGCTCCTTTAGTCCAACTGGCAGAGACAAAAGGCTTAAAACCTTTCAAGTGTAGGTTCGAATCCTACAAGGAGCACCAATTGAAAACTTGGTTGATAGAGAGGAGGAGAGCGGCCAGTGAGCCGCAACGAGGGCTTAGTATTGAGGGCGGCAATGCTGACGAGCACCCGTAATAAGCTAAGCACGTCCAAATGTCACTAGGGCAACATGTGGCCCGGTGTCTACG
>CAYGJQ010000062.1:2878-10718 GCA_964350285.1 uncultured Candidatus Peribacteria bacterium
CAGGAGACCACTGCAGGTCAAACCCTGCCTCCTCCTCCCTCTCAACCAGGGGAATATATAAATAACCAAAAAGCATGAAGGAAAATTTAATTAAATACACAGAAGGCCTTGGAGGGGGGCAGTCCGTGTTGGATTGGATTGATAAAAGGGTGTCTGATGATGCAGATATATCTGAAACTGAACACATCATAGATTATCTTTTGTCTGATAAAGCACCAAAGAGGTTGGGTAGAGCCACTTATGAGCAAATGAAAGATAAAGCAGAGAAATGGACCAAGTCTTTGGAGAAAAAAGGAGAGAGTATTAAAGAATTAAAAGGTGATATTGAAGTTGTCTTGGACTTTAAGGACGGATTTAAGTTTGTGAAGCTTGTTGGAGAGAATGCTTATAAGAGGGAAGGTTTTTTGATGAGGCATTGTGTTTCATCGTACTACGGAAAAGACGATGAAATTTATTCACTTCGCGACAAAAAGAACATGCCTCATGCAACTCTATCTAAGAACTCTCAACAAATTAAAGGGAAAGGCAATGGGTCTATTCATCCTAAATACGTTAAGTACGTAGTTGAGTTTTTGGAGCATGTTGGAGTTGAAGTGAGAGATAGTGAAATGAAAAACCTTGGATATGTGAACATTGAAGACGTTAAAGATAAAAATGCAGTATTTCCGGAAGACAGCTTATTTAAGGGGAAATATTTTTATAAAAACGATATGGATAAAATCGTTGATAAAAACAATGAGAAATACGAAAACTTAACACTCTGGAGTGTGTTTGGGCTGTTTAGTTTTAACTCCAATTTAGAGGTGAAATTCAATTTCTCCGTAGCCAATTCTATTTCAACTTTTGTAAAAAACCTAAAAAAGAAAAAAGATTACTCCCAGTTGGCTGGTGGGAATCGCTCCCAGTTGGCTGGTGGGGATGACTCCCAGTTGGCTGGTGGGGATGACTCACAGTTGGCTGGTGGGGATTACTCCCAGTTGGCTGGTGGGAATCGCTCCCAGTTGGCTGGTGGGAATCGCTCCCAGTTGGCTGGTGGGGATTACTCCCAGTTGGCTGGGGGGAATCGCTCCCAGTTGGCTGGTGGGGATGACTCACAGTTGGCTGGTGGGTATGACTCACAGTTGGCTGGTGGGAATCGCTCACAGTTGGCTGGTGGGGATGGCTCACAGTTGGAGTTGAAAGGCGAAAAAAGCGTTGCCATTGCTGATAATAGATCGAGAGTTAAAGGCAAGATAGGTTCATTTTTTGCCCTTTGTGAAAGGGGCGATGAAGGAGAAATTACATCATTTATTGCTGAGAAGGTCGACGGGGAAAATGTTAAGGAAGATGTCTGGTACTGCCTCAAAGATGGGAAGCTTCAGGAGTGGTATGAAGGCATTTTTAACTAGGTGGGGAATATAAATTAAAAACAATATTATGAATGATTTAGAAAAAAAGGTTCATCAGGCAATTGAAGAATCGATCAACTCTGCTCTTTCAGAGCGGTTATCAAAATATGGCTCTCCATTGACCCCAATAATTGATGCTGTTGTGGAGGAGAAAAAAGATGCAATCGCAACGATGCTGAATGGTGCTTTTAGCAAAACGCTAGAGTCATCATCTTTTCAGAAGCTAGTTTTAGAAGAGTTTCATAGAAAGGTGGCAAAAATGCTTATCTCAAAACTTGAGGGGTCGGTGGAAAAGGCAGTTAACGATATAAGGCAAACCCCGTCTCTTAGAGCAAAGCTAATTTTGGCGGTAGAAAGCTTTATTGATGAAGCCGTTAACCAAACCCAATGACCAACAATAAAAACAATCAGGAGAGGGAGAAGGTGGGGGATAAAATTAAGAAATTAAGGAAAAACCGTGGGTTTACCTCTGAGGGGTTGGCGTTAGCCACAGGATTAAGTCGAGCTTACATTTCTCAACTTGAAAACAATAGATCAAAAAAACCCTCTGCTGAATCGCTATTTAAGATTGCAACTGCTCTCGGTGTGTCGATGGAATGGTTTTTTGACGAAGAAATGAAGCTAGAAGGTGGAAAAATGAGTAGAGACGAGCTTTTGAGGCTAGTTAAGTCTGGTGGGTTTACAGTATTGTATCATGACCATGGCCACGCAGAATTGTATCGTGGTAGATTCGAATATCACGACCTGCCAGAGGGGCAAAAAAGCATCTCTATTGATGCTTTTGATTTAGGAAGGGGGTATATCCCTACAGTGGTGAAGCTTTTAGTGGCGGCATTGGGCGGGGTGGTTGATAGCATTTAATTTCTAAAACCCAATGAAAAACAATAAAAACAATCAGGAGGGGGAGAAGCCGTATTGTGACCATAGATTTGAGAGACTTCCAGAGTGGTTTGAGTCGGGAAAACTGTATAGAGGAATTGAGTGTGTGATATGTGGGGAAACCTCTAAAAAACAAATTAAGTAACCAGCCATGAAAAACCAAGATAACAAGAGGGAGGGGTAATATTTTTTAATTTAAAAGATGGCTTACATAAAAGACTACTCAACAAAAAAGGATCCAGAGGAAACAATCTCTGAAATAAACAAGCTTCTTCGAAGCTTTGGGGTGAAAGCTGTAATGTCAGAATATGGGGAAGATGGAAATGTGAAGCATATGTCTTTCCAATTGGAAGTAAATGGTCAGAACATGGGGTTTCGACTTCCTACTAACTGGGAGCCGGTATTGGAGGTTTTTTGTGAAGGAGCGGCCCCAAGGCCATTTTGCACTGAAGAACAAGCTAGACGGACAGCGTGGAGGCTCGTTTATCACTGGATCGATGCACAGTTGGCTCTCGTGAGGATCAATATGGTAAAGATTCAAACTGTTTTTTTACCTTACGCAGTTGGTAAAAACGGGAAAACCTTAGGTAGTTGTTTTGAGGAAAGTCCTCAATTGTTGCTTGGAGACTAATATCATTAACTTTATGGATTATGAAATCCACTATAAGGGGGAGTAGGTCCACTGCCATTCTTAAGTCGATAACAATTGGAGGAAGAACGTTTTGTTGGCACGATTGGGTTAGTTTATCAAACTCATGTGCTCCTGGGGGGTCTTCATGCCTATGTGTTAAATGTGGAAAGCATAAGCGTCTTAATGCACCTCTTATTGATAAAATTTAATCATGACTAAAAACCAAATGATCGAAGAAAATAGAACTAGAGAGCAAATTTTACAGGAGGTGCTTGATCGCCAAAAAGAAATAGATGTTTTAGAAGAGGAGATTCATTGTCTCTACGAAGAGGCGCTTAAGGTTCAAGATGATGAAGATGACCTAGATGATAAAAAGGGGTATGGATACATTAACTCAATTAGAAGTCATACGATGCATGGATAAACTTTATTCTTTAATTTGTAAGTGATGAAAGAAAGTAAAACAGAATTTAAAAAAAGAATTAAAAAAGATGGTATTTATGTCCAATGTCCTGATTGTATGAGTCAATTATGGTTTAGATTTAAAGAGAAAGTGAAAAGTGGTGACGGATGGTATGGGTGGTGCCATGGTGATGAATTCACTTGTGAAAACACCTGTGATACTAAACTAGATATTGAACATGTTCTTTATCTTTTAACTTTGCAGGAACAGTTTACAAGGAGCCAATCAGATAAAATTTTAAAGCTAAATAAAGAGATTGAGTTGCTTGAAAAGAAAATAATTAAATTAGTATGAGCAATAGAATAACTACAAAACAGTTTTTAAAACTATTGAAGAAGCGGTCAAAAGAAGAAAGAGCTAAGAAAACAGGCGTGAAATGGCAAGACTGCAAAAAGATGACGCCAGAACAATTTGACAACTTTTTTAAGGACTAACTTTTATCAATTAACCATTAAGGATGAATAAATGCACACAATGCGGGGAGGAGATGGAGTCTTGGGAGGAAGAAATCTGGAAGCGTGGAGTAGTGTGACCTGGGGCTGTGCTCGATGGAATCTACCGCTGCACAAACAAAGACTGCTCCCACTTCAATATCCTAAAGGGGGAGAATAATATTTAACAATAAGCATTGTGTAAAACTATATGATTAGAATCATGATAAAATCAGTTATCGAGGTCATAAGAGAGGAAATAGCAATCTCCTGGCTGATAGATGAATACGGCCTAGAAATGGCTATAAACTTACTTTTAAAAAAATAACTATGGAGCTATCTTTGTTGTTTGCAATCATAGCCTTTTCGGGGCTTTTAATCGCCGTTGTTTTCGACAAGACGGCCCTGGGTATGGCTGTTTCTTCTATAGGAATTGGAATGTTTTTGTTAGTAAAGATGGTTGAGTGGGCTTAATTTAAAATCCTTAAAAAGCAACAATGAACGAACACATATCTTTAGAAACAGCTAAAAGGCTTAAGATAAAAACTATTAGCGACGGAACATTCACAGCTACAGTCTCAAATGAAAAGTACGATAAGTGGTATGTCAATGATCTAATTAGATTTGTCCGAGAGACTCCCAGAGAAGAAGATGCGGTGGAAAACATCGAAAGAACATTGTTAGCGTATAAAAACAAAATAACAGCTTGGGAGCTGATCAAATTACTTTTTAACAAACTGAAAGGATGAAAACTAATAGGGAAATACTGGAGGAGTTCAAAAAATATTTGCAGTCCAAGATGTCTCCGCGGTGTTCGGGTGCGACCAATGATATCTTTGATGAGCTTGAGTTCATTCTCGAACAAAAAGACAAAGAATGGAAAGAGCTACTTCGTAAATGGAACGATGAAAGTCACAAAGAGATGAAAACATTAATCGCTAATAAAAAGGAGTGTCTTGCTGATCAAAAAGAATATTTAGACGACATGTGGAAAGAGAAGATGATTGAGATGTTGGAGGGATTAACAAATCCAGAAGACTGGCATGGATGGGAAGGCTATGGAAGACATACGAATGCTGAAATAAAAGAACAAATCAATAACCTAAAACAACTATGAGGTTTGAAGATCTGCCAAAGAGGCACCAGGAAAGGGTGGATGGCATCATTGAAGGAATCCCCGCTACTCCGATTGATTTTAAAATAAAAGGAATTGAAAAGGAGCATGCAGAATACTTGAATTATTTATTTTCCAATACTGAGCTAGGAGACAAAGTGCAGGAAGCGGCCAGAAGGGCGATCCTAGTGGAGATGCTTTATGGGATTAAGCTAAAACAATCATGAGCATTCAATTTATCAATCAATGGAAGCAGTTACTTCACCTTAAAAACATTAATTGGGTCACTTTTGACCTAATTGAGATAGAGTTTGAATTCGATAAAAACACTGGTTTTGAACTCTTGTTTATAGTGTTTGGAATTGGTTTTCGTTTTTCAATTGTCCGTTTGTCTGAAGAAATGAGGAATAAGATAGCTAAGTATGAAAAGAAGCGTTTAACTGAAAATCAATCATGAGAGAAATAAAGTTCAAAGTTTGGAGTATTAAAAACAATGAAATGTTCGAAGATGTTCAGGATTATGACATGGGAAATAATCTCTTTCACTTCGGGGTAGAGCATTTTGGAAAGCTTTGTTCTAGTACTGATTTTATCCTTCTTCAGTACATTGGGCTGGAGGATAAAATCGGAAAAGAAGTTTATGAGGGCGACGTAGTAGAAACCAGACAGTACATCGAAGCAATCACGGGGGCTTATTACGTTTTACGTTTGCTGATAGAGTTTGATAATGGGGCGTTTGTCGGAAAATGCATAGAGTGTACTGCTATGCACATTAATGCGAAAGGCGACAAGTTTCATGTGTCAGAGTTTGTAGAAAGAGGAACAATTATAGGGAATATTTATGAAACCCCTGAATTGATAACCCCTAATAACAATGAATAAAGAACAAATTCTAAAAGCTATAGCTGAGGAGTGGTGGGAGTATACTAAATGGGAACACGTTTATCGACATAAGAGTTACAACTTTTCAGGTTTTATGGATCATCTAATTGAAAAATATGGAGATAATACTGACTGAAATTGATCACGAAAGTGTTCATGTAAAATGTGAGGATGAAAAGATTGATCAAAGATTCTTGATCGAAGACCTTCCCGGATTGGTAAAACTATTGGGGAATTATACTTATAAGTTTAGTAAGATTGAAGATGGGGAATAAAAAAGAATGTCTACAATGTGATTATGATAATGCATTAGATGGAGGTAGGGCTAAATGGCTATGCCCAGAGTGTGGCCGTGATTACTCCTTTGAATACTATGCATACAAAACACATCTACAGAATAATTACAATAAAACACGTTATTTAGTTACCAAAGAAAAACATGGAAGATAAACTTAAAGCTATAATCAAAGCCGCAGAAAAGAATGGATGGGAATATCCAGAAGAGACTTATTCGTGGCTTGGGAACGATTGGAGCTACTCCGAGCTTATTCGTGAACCAGGACACGGATTTCTCAAATCTATATATGGGACAGCGATCATTAAGAAAGAAGACCACATGGATTGGCAAGTTTCTGGAAGTCCGGCCTGTTTTGTTGGTCAGAGCTATAAATATTACCAAATGAAATTTGCCACAATACCCCTAGAAGACGTGATCGATGATATTTATGAGTATGTGAACAACAATAAATCCTCAAGAGAAATCCTAGAGGACAATACTGAGTCTGATAAATTTATGAAAAAAATGACTGATTACTTGGAGTCAGAATACGATGAAACTAAGGATGCGTGATCCCCTTCCTTTTTCGTTTACTAAGGGGTCAACAAATCTTTGTTTTCTTCTCTAAAATATTTTCCTATGGCGGTTATAAAGCCTTGAAGTATTGCACCAATAAGGATGACTACTTCAGGCCTCAACTCTGGGAACAAGTACACTAAAATCGCAAGCCCTAGTATCACAAAAAGAAAAGCAATAAAGTTTCTGCCAAAACGAAGTAACAGTCTTTTCCAAAGAGCAACAGCTGGATAAGTTCGGCGGACCATATCTGTAGTGTTTTTTGCATTCATCTTTTACTAATTTAGTAGCTCTAAACGATCTAGCACGACGGCTAGTTCTTCGCGGGTAACTTTGTCTTGTGGTCGTGTTCCGTCCATAATTCCTTTATTTGTGGCCTTCTCCCAAGCTTCCTTAGCCCAATCAGAAACAATTTCTTCTTTTTTGAACAGTGCGTATCCGGTGAATTTGTATTTAATCGGCAACGATTCATAGTAGTTGCCGTCAATTGGATCAATGATCTTAAATTTGCCGTCCTCAACTCGATCGACATAAACCCAGTGAGCACCGTTATTCACCTCCATAATCGCTGCAGTTTCTTCACCATTTGCATACTCCGCCACTTCCCCCTTGTTTGGTATATGACCCCTTTTAACAAACGACATACCCTTCCACTCAGTCTGATACCAAAGAATCAATCCTTGACTGTTATAGGTCCAGTGTCGCGCCGCATCTCCAGGATTACAGAAATACCCTCGCAATTTTTCAAGAGACATACACATGGCGCACGTAGTGCACCCATATGCCCTCACTGTGGCGTTCGATGGCCCTAATCGTTCTGATGCCCATCGAGGATCCGTTTGTCTTATTTTTGTAACCATAATTCATTGATACTGAATACTTCAAATAAGCCATTCAATCATGACCAAGTCAATATTCGTTACGTGGTGAATGCCTCACAGGGTGTACGCCCCATGAGGCACGTAATCACCTGCCTTTGGAATTTGGTTGGTAAACAAACAACCAGTAATAAGCTAGTGGAGAAGATTGCCTGAATCAAGATTGTTCACGCCATGAATCGATATTAAAAGTAAAAATCGTTACCAGAGCAAGACTTGTTTTTATTGGGCTTGTTGATCATTGACAGACAAAACGTTATTTTACAGATGGTTTGGTGATTTTTGAAAATTTGGTAGTCGTTTTACCACACACGACTTATA
>CAYGJQ010000063.1:0-596 GCA_964350285.1 uncultured Candidatus Peribacteria bacterium
ATAGCAGCACATTATTGGTCATATCAACATATCCAGAGTTCAAGCCATTATCAGGTAGTTCCGTTTGCGGGAATTCATCAAACAGCTCCACTCTTCCGGTGCCACTATTCCACTGAGTTTTCGTATGCGACCCACTATTAAAATCCACTGCATCATCATCAGTACCCGAGAAAGCAAACACTGTTTGGATCAAATGTGCATTATGGAAAATTATCATACTAGCAATCGAAAGCACCGCTACGGTGGACAGAAAACCTTCGTAAACAGATCTTAGCTTGTTTCTGAGTTGTTGATTTTGTTTCATAACTCAGTTTTTATTTTTAAAAAAATCTTATTATTATAACATCTTTTAAGGCTAGAGCCAACAACGGAATTACCGCTCACTCTCAACCTCAAGTGATAGAAAAACTATCTTTTCATCACCAAAAAATGTTAAAATTACCAGATTCAGCCAAATTCCGGCCTGGGATCCGATAGCACTAAACCTTTTCTTCTTGTCTAAATTCCTTCGTCCATTCGGTCTTCTTCTCCTCGGCATTACCGTTGGTATTTTCTCTGCCACTCTTGGTAGCGGCGGTGGTTCTATCATCGTCCCC
>CAYGJQ010000063.1:606-10703 GCA_964350285.1 uncultured Candidatus Peribacteria bacterium
TCCCCGGCCTCACCCTAATTTTCGGCTATAAAATCAAAGAAATCGTTGGTTCGTCACTTTCTCTCATCGTCCTCACAACGCTAATGGGCGCCACCACTCATTACCTCCTCAACGAAAATAGTATCTTGTTTCTCGTAGTTGGCTTAGTCTTCATGGGGTCAATTATCGGCGCCAAAATCGGTTCCTCATGGACCTATCGCATCCGCAGCTGGATTCTGATGTATCTCTCCGCTGCCATCCTCATTTTCGCCGGTCTCAAACTCCTCGGCATCGTCAACGTCCCAACTGATATCGTCACGGCTGCAACTTCGCCATATTTACTCGCAGCACTAGGCCTTTTCACTGGCTTCCTCTCCGCCCTTCTCGGTATCGGCGCTGGCGTAATCCTCGTCCCCGTTCTCAATCTTTTCTTCGGCATCCCCATCCACACCGCCATCCCCACCGCCCTCGCCGTAATTTCCCCAACAACTTTTGGCGGCGCCATTTTTCATCACAATCTCGGCAAACTAAACTTAAAGCTACTTAAGTGCATGATCCCCGGCCTTCTCATCGGTGCCGTCACCGGCGCTTTCATCAGCCAACAACTTTCGGAAACAACCCTAAAAATCATCCTCGGGATCTACGTTTTGGTCTCAGCAATTCAAATGATCCTCACCTCAGACATCAAGCCAAAGAGAGGACACATCTTCTTCGAACCCCCCAAAAGATGGTGGCAGTTCTGGGGATAAGAAAAAACCAAAACCAACCCTCTAGCTCCTAGCCTCCTAGCTCCTAGCTCCTAGCTCCTAGCTCCTAGCTCCCTACCCCATATAGCTCGCCCATTCCTCAATCTCCAATTCCTCAACTCCATACTTTTCAATCGCATCCACAATCACTTCAGCGACCTGAGCATTGGTAATCAGAGGAATATTCAAGTCAATTGCCTTCCGTCGGATCAAATAACCATCCGTAGTTTCCTGGCGACTATAGTTTTTTGGGATGTTGATCACCAAATCCAGTTTCCCCCGCGCCATGTAATCTAAGAGATTTGGTTTTTCTTTGCTACTCGCCTTATGGAGAGTAGTACATTTAATGCTATGTTCTCGGAGGAATTTTGCGGTGCCCGCAGTTGCATATAAGTTGAATCCCATCTTTACCAATTGCCGCGCTGAGCGTAACAAATCAGTCTTATCTTCAATTCTTCCCGCACTTAAAAGCACATTCTTCTTCGGCATCTTGAACCCAACTGAAATCATCGCTTTTAAGAACGCTTCATGGAGATCATGACCAAAACAAGCCACTTCACCAGTCGAAGCCATTTCCACTCCAAGCACTGGATCTGCCCCTTTCAAACGCGAGAAAGAGAACTGCGGCGCTTTCACACCCACATGATCAAGATCCAATGTACGATAATATTTATCACGATATTCTTTTGGTTCCGCTTTTCCAAGCATCGCCTTAGTGGCAATTTCAATGAAGTTATAGCCCGTTACTTTCGAAGCAAATGGGAATGAACGACTCGCCCGCAGATTACATTCGATCACTTTCACATCATTATTTTTCGCCAAAAACTGAATATTAAACGGACCAGTGATTTTTAGCTCTTTTGCAATCTTCTTCGCAATCACTTTCACCCGCCGAATCGTCTCGATATAGAGCTTCTGCGGCGGCAATACGATCGTTGCATCACCTGAGTGCACTCCGGCATTTTCCACGTGTTCAGAAATCGCATAGATCACAATCTCGCCATCATGAGCTACAGCATCCATCTCAATTTCCTTAGCTCCAACTTCAAATTTGCTCACCACTACCGGCGCATCCAAGCTAATCAAAGACGCCCGTTCCAAGAATTTTTTTAGCGATTCTTCATTGTGCGCCACACTCATCGCCGCCCCGGAGAGCACGTAAGAAGGTCGCACCAATACTGGATATCCTACTTGTTTCGCAAATTTATAAACCTGAGACAATTTACTCAATTCCTTCCATTTCGGTTGATCAATTTTGTTCCGATCCAGCATCGCCGAGAATTTATTCCGATCTTCCGCTCGATCAATATCACAAGGTCGGGTTCCCATAATCTTCACTTTCGCCTTATCCAGTTTCATCGCCAGGTTATTTGGAATTTGTCCTCCAGTCGAAAGAATAATTCCATCTGGATTTTCTTTTTCATAAATATCCAACACGCGCTCCAACGATAGTTCGTCAAAATAAAGTTTGTCTGAAGTATCATAATCAGTGGAAACTGTTTCCGGATTATAGTTAATCATAATCGTTTCGTAGCCTTCATTGGCGACTGTTCTCAACGCATTTACACAGCACCAGTCGAATTCAACTGAGGAACCAATACAGTAAGCTCCTGAGCCGAGCACAATTACTTTTTTCTTCTTTCCAAATTCAATATCGTCTTTATCGCCGTGGTAAGTGAGGTAGAGATAATTCGTTTTCGCTGGGAATTCAGCTGCCATCGTATCGATTTGCTTCACTGCTGGCGTAATCTTCTTCGCTTTCCGCGCTTTCCGAATATCCATTTCCGTCTTCCCTCGCAACGTCGCAATCTGACGATCAGAGAAACCATGTTTTTTTGCTTCACGTAGCAATTCTTCGCTCAGGATCTTTGTCGTTTCCAGCTTTTTCTTCGTATCCACAATGTTCTTCAATTTATCCAAGAACCAAATATCAATTCCTGATAATTTATTAATTTTTTTCGGTGTCCATCCCGCATCTAAAGCCGCTGCCACCGCCAAGATCCGTTTCGGGGTTGGTTCACTAATTTCCTTTTTCAAATTCTTAAAACTCATCTGCCATTTTTCATTCGCCACCAATCCATGAAGTCCAATAAACAGCATTCGCAGGCCTTTCTGCATCACTTCTTCAAAACTACGGCCCAAAGCCATAATCTCACCCACCGATTTCATTTCACTGGTAATCTGTTGTGAAACCATTTGGAATTTATCCAGATCCCAACGTGGAATTTTCAAAGCCAGGTAATCAAGTGCCGGCTCAAAACAAGCGGTAGTTACACCCGTTACCGCATTTTTCAATTCCGGTAAGTTGTAACCCAACGCCAATTTAGCGGCAACATGAGCAAGTGGATAACCAGTAGCCTTCGAAGCCAACGCCGACGACCGCGAAAGCCGTGCGTTCACCTCAATTACCCGATAATCATCAGATTCCGGATCGAGCGCGTACTGAATATTACACTCACCCACAATTCCTAAGTGGCGAATCACCTTAATCGCGATTTCCCGGAGCTTATGATATTCGTGATTAGTCAAAGTCTGCGATGGCGCAACCACAATACTTTCCCCGGTATGAATCCCCAGCGGATCAAAGTTTTCCATATTACAAACCGTAATACAGTTGTCCTCCGCATCACGTACTACTTCGTACTCAACCTCTTTCCAGCCTTTCAAATTTTCTTCCACCAACACCTGCGGGCTATAAGCAAAAGCTGTTTCCAGCATTGGTTTCAATTGCTTCGCACTATTTGCAAAACCAGAACCCTTCCCTCCCAGCGCAAACGCCGCTCGAATGATCACCGGATATCCAATCTTATCCGCTGCCTTCAAGGCCGAATTCACTGTGGTACAGGCGATACTCTTCGGTACGCTAACATTAATTTTCTGCAATTCCTTATTGAAAAGTTCCCGATCCTCAGTGAGTTGAATTGATTTCACCGGCGTCCCAAGAACTTGCAAATCATATTTCTTAAACACCCCTTTTTCTTCCAATGCTACCCCACAGTTCAAAGCAGTTTGTCCACCAAAAGCTAAGAAAATTCCATCAGGACGTTCTTTATCAATAACTTTTTCCACAAAATACGGATTCACCGGCAAAAAGTAGACTTTATCCGCCAATCCTTCAGAAGTCTGGTTGGTAGCAATATTCGGATTCACCAAAACCGACTTAATCCCTTCTTCCTTCAACGCTTTGATCGCTTGCGATCCTGAATAGTCAAACTCTCCAGCCTCCCCGATTTTCAGGGCTCCCGATCCGAGAACTAGTACTTTACGTACTTTTTTTGGCATTCAGAGAGTTAGATAATAGATCAGATTTCCCACCCACTTTATAGAAAAATTTTTAGTTTTGGAAGATGAAGTTTTGAAAACAATTTTTAAACCCACCTCCTAGCCACCCACCCTACATGGGGGAGCATACCTTTTAAAAAGCCAACCATCAAAAACACTGCTTTCCAAAATCCGCAAATAACCTCATCACAAAACCGTTTCCAAGATCCCTATTTTCTGTCGACCAAAATCAGTCAACAATCTACGCTCCCATCCGATCTTTTCGACGTGCCTTCAGATACAACCGGAACGTCACATAAGCTAACACCAATGTCCCAATTACTGCCACTGAGGTAATTAGCTGATTCATGACTCCTGGAATCAACGGTTCACTCGCAAACAATTGCGAAGCCGCAAACGCCCCCATCCCCAGCACAACTGGTGGCAAGAAGGTTATCGCTTTTTCACGTTGGAATTGATAGTAAATTGCCGGCGTCACATAAAGCGTCAAGAAAGATGCCACTACCAATCCAAAGATCACCGTATAGCTCAATCCGGCCCAGAATGTATCCACAAATACTAGCGGAATAATCCCGGCCGCAGTTGTCAGCGTGGTCAGTAGAATTGGATTGAAACGCGATTTCGCAGCATCAATCACTGAATCAATCAGTTCTTTCTTCGGTAGCGGCACTGCTTCATCATCGGTCACGGCCAGTCCGCCATTCATTGTTTGAATCTTCTCGTTACGTTTTTTATTCACTTGGTCAATCAAAATAATCGCGTCATTTACCACAATTCCCGAGAGAGTAATTAAGCCAAGAATCACCGCCAAACTTCGTGGCGTTTCAGTGATATAAAGACCAGCATTCACTCCAATATTCGCAAACAAAATCGTACTCAAAATTATCAACGGCTGAATATAAGACTGGAATTGAACTACCAAAATCATGAACATGATCAACACCGCAATTGCAAACGCCGATCCTAACGCCGCAAATAGCTCAGCATTTTCTTCATTTTCACCAGCTTCAATCAGTGTAA
Organism: uncultured Candidatus Peribacteria bacterium; assembly: GCA_964350285.1. Taxonomy (GTDB): domain Bacteria; phylum Patescibacteriota; class Gracilibacteria; order UBA1369; family CAYGJQ01; genus CAYGJQ01. Next base: position 5,634 of record CAYGJQ010000063.1, read on the forward strand.
TCCCATTAGGCAAATCATAGTCAGCAATCTGGTTTTTAAACGCAGTGGTAATTTCTTGGGCATTCCCATCTTCAGTCAACAAACTCGAAACCGTAAACGCCAAGCTCGTATCAATCCGCTTAATGTTGCTCAACGCTGGCACAATTTCAAAATCAACCAGCTCCGCCAAGGAAATCAGCGCACCACTTCTGCTCTTCACGTTCAAACTTTCAATCTGATTCAACGATTCTACTTCCCTGTCATCAAACCTTACCGTCACATCGATGTCGCGCCCATCACGTGTGATTACCGCCGCCGTCGAACCTTCTAGTGCAGTCCTGACCGCCACCGCTACCGCATTAGGATCAACGCCGAACGCCAATGCCACATCCCGTTTCACTTGATATCTGATTTCGCCTGGAATCAATTCAATATCATCATTTACTCCAGTAGTTCCCGGAATTTCTTTTAAAATATCTTTAAAATCTGCCGCTACCTTTTGCGCAGCATCAATCAAATCAGCATCTGCGGCTACAATCCGGAATGCCACTGGATTATCTGAAGGCGGACCATTCTGTGCATTTTGCACTCGCACTTCCGCATCAGTAAACTCTTCAAATTCATCCTGCCAAATATTCGTCAGTTCTAAACTCGTTCTCATTCCTTGCGCCTTCCGTTCCTTTTCATTCAAAAGCTCAACATAAATCGAGGCCGAATTGCCATTCACCGAAGTACTCATCAATTTAACTTCCGGATAGCTGATAATTTTTTCTTCCACTTGCACCGCATAATTCGCAACTTTCTCAGCAATTGCCCCAGTTTCTAGATTTACCGCCACATTCACAAACGGCGCATCTCCAGAAGGGAACAAGTCGAATTTCAACGGAATCTTCCAAGAAGCAAAGAAAACAATAGTAATCACATAAATCAAACCAAGTCTCAGATAACGACGTTTCAACATCATCCGCGTCATCCCGCCATAAAAATTAATAATCGCGCCCATAAATCCATTAAAAACTTTCCGAGTTTTCCGAGCCATATTTCCAAAGAATTTAAATCGCTTAATCTCAGTCTCAGCCTTCAAGACTCGACTCGCAAACAGCGGAATCAAAAGCAAAGAAATAAATAACGATGAAAGCAAAACGATAAACACTGTCACCGGAATAAACGAAAGATATTTGCCCAGAACACCAGGTAAAGTAAACAGCGGAATAAACACCGCCAAAGTTGTCAGTGTTCCCGAAATCAAAGGTTTACTAAATTCATGCAGCGCCATAATTGCTGCCTTATACGGAGTGAATCCCCGTTTCACATAATCATGACAACCTTCCACCACCACAATCGCCGTATCCACCAGGATCCCCAGCGCAAGGATCATCGAGAAGTTGGTCATAAAGCTCAACGTATAACCAATTGAGCGCAAAATCCCAATTGTTACTAGGAAAGTTAATGGAATAACCAGTCCCGCCAAGAAGGCTTCTTTAAAGCCAACAAAGATAAAGATCAATAATAGAACAATCACTACCGCTGTCGCCCCACTATCCAGTACAAGTTTAAAATCATCACGCGTTAGTGGTTCAACTTCCTGGATGAAATTAATTTTCAAATCATCCGGGAATTCTCTTTCAAAATAATCAATCGCCGCTTGCTTCACAGCTCCCGCAACTTTCAAGATATCGCGATTGGCGCTCTTCGAAAGCGTCAAAGTAATCGAATTAGTTACTTCCATTTCCTCGCCATCTTTTTCTAAGAATCGATTTACGGCATCAGACTCTTCTCCATCTTCATAAACCTGAGCCAGATCGCCAACCTTCAAAATCGTCGGATAATCAGTGTTGCTAGCCAGCGCAATATCAATATTTTTGATGTCATCAACATTGCTATGTCGTCCTACAAAACGAACGCTATACGTGAGGTCTTCAATATCAAAATCCCCAATCGGAATATCCCGATGAGTTGAAGATATACTACCAATTACTTCCTGTGCAGTCAGCCCATAAGACTCCAATTTTACCCGATCAAGTTCCACCACAATCTCTCTTTCTTCACCACCAGACAACGAAACCTGGGCCACGTTTGAGACACCTTCAAGGTGCTTCTTGAATTTTTCTCCAAAATCTCGTAATTCAAGCTTATTATAAGGTCCAGAAAGCACAATCGATGTAAACGGCTGACGACTACTATCAATTTCCGTAACCGTAGGCCCATTGTCAATTTCCTGCGGCAGTGTCGGTTTTGCTTCATCAACTTTACTTCTCAGGTCGCTCAGTGCCCGGGTCATATCCACATCTGGCTCATATTCAATGCTGATATTCGAAACACTATTCCGTGAAGAAGAGGTGATTTTGCTGATTCCGCTATTGTTCTTGATCTTGCTCTCAATTTTTTGGGTAATCAATTGATCAATGTCAATCGCTGAAACCCCTTGGTAAACAGTACTGATATTCGCTACACCAAAGGCAATGTAAGGTGCACTCTCCTTTGGAATCAAAAACGAAGAAAAGGCCCCCCAAATTAAAATAATCAAAGTCAAAACATAACCTACCTTTCTATTTCGAATGAAATAGGCCATTAAGCTCTTTTCTTTGCTGTTAAACGAGGGTTCCATAGGCGGTATTTAAATGTAGAAGATAATATAATAATATTTTTAAGATAAGTCAAGTATTTTTAGCCTCGTATTCTGATTATACTGGCGAGGAAATACTTTCTAATTATTCCATATGAAAAAGTTAGTTTGTGCCTCTTTATTCATGGCATTGTTCGTCCTTACAGGATGTGGCGCCGCAGCAAATTCACCCGAAGCTAGCTGGAACGCTTTAGTCGCTGCCGCCGAAGCCAAAAATTGTGATGAATTCCGCAAACACGTCACCGAACGTTTCAAAATGACCGAAAACGACTGTGCCAAGGCCTTCAAGTCTTTCGAAGAAAACGGCACACCAGTAGTCAACTACAACGAAGACAACACAACCGCCAAAGTTTACCTCGAAAACGGCCGCTCACTTACCACTTTCATCAAAAAAGATGACCTGTGGCAAGCGGATACAAAGTTCTGGCGTTAATTCACAACAGAAATTCAAAAAGGGCCCACCAAGGGCCCTTTTTTAGTGGCTTTATTTCTTTTTATCTTCCTCAGTTTTCTTTGCTTTAATCTCCTCGTATTCATCGTAAAACGATTCTCCAACTTCACCAAGAAACCGCGCCACCCCCTTCGCTCCTCTAATAACTTTTCCTTGAACAGTCCGCGGATCACCTTTGGTATGGGATTTACCAGAACTCTTCAGCTTCTTAAAACCAAAAGCCAGCGCATCGTCCACAAACGCCTGAAAATAAGCGAAACATGTCCCAACGTGACCGGCTAAGTTTTTCTTTTTATCTGACATTTGAATCAAGTTAATTACAGGACTTAATTATAGCAAAAAATCTGTAAAGTTAGTTTTTAGCGCAGGGCACCGGAGCCAGAGGCGAGGATGACCGAGCAGGGGGCCCCGGGAAATGCGCAGCATTTTTTGGGGAAAAGGAGTACTAAACTGTAAGCCGGAGAAGCTTCCGGAGGAAGATTCGTAGTGCTGGAAGTTTAGCTCGACGTAAGAAGGATGGTCTTCTAAATATGTCTTACAGGAGAAGACTCAAGTCAGAGATCTAATAAGGGACTGAATAAGTAGGGAGAAAGCGGCAATTCGCTTTTCAATAATATCAGGCCTGACTTCACCCCTACACCAAAAAGAGCCACTCCCCCCCAGAGTAGCTCCCATAACATCTAACTCAAATCCATCTACTTCTTCTTCGCCACATACTTATAAGCCCAAGCCCCAGCGATCCCTCCAACAAGCGGTCCAAGCACATACATTAAAGAAACTGACCCAATCCCCAAAGCAACTGCTGGGTTCAAGACCCCATTAGCTTTACTTGAAGCAGCCAAAATCCCAATCAATAGCGAACCACCAATTGTCAAACCCGCAGCACCACTATCAACATTTTTATAAACTACAGAAGAAACCCCAAATACTAGTACAAAGGCTCCTAACGCTTCCATTACTCCTGCCATCACATCATTAGTAGCACCAACATTCACGGCGTCACCGGCAATAGCTTTTACTGCCAACATCGCTAATACAGCACCAATAAATTGCGCAATGATGTAAAAAGCTGCTTCTTTCACATCAATTTTTTTCACACTAGCCAAACCTACTGTTACTGCTGGATTGATATGCGCGCCACTAATTGGCCCAATTGTATAAACAAAAATCCCCACAGTAAGTGCTGCAATCAAAGGAGTAATCGCTGAGCCACTGGCAATCGACAAAGCCACGCCTAGTGTCAGCATAAATGTTGCGATGAACTCCGCAACATATGCACGTAGGTTTTTCATAATAGAGACTTAAAAAATAACACCCTAAAATTAACATATCCGCTTTCAAATAAGACTTGCTGACGAAGATAAATAGTTGTAGAGTTGCTGCCTTTCAAAATTAACCCAACATGAACAAAGAAATCTCCTTTCCAGATATCGAAGAATCAGCCGTATTCGTCATGCCACGGACCAGAAACCTTCCAATTTATCATTCCGCCCATCAACAAGTTTTTGGCAACAGCTCTGCAGCTGAACTTTGGGTAGCTCGAACAGATGCTGATTTGCCTTTCTACAAAACTAACGGTGTACCTCACAATCTCTTGGCAGTCATTGACGCCCCAGCCGCAGCCAACATGGACCTCCCACCTCTAGAAGTGGTTAATTGGCTGCGAAGAACAATGGATGGTGTTTTAAGGGTAACCCTAAATGTCGATATCGAGCACAGTTATACGCGGCGCATGCAAACTGATTACTATGGCGGTCAGTTACCGCAAATAGATCAAACTTATTTCGATCCAGCAGGGCCTCAGAAATTGATAACTCTTGTCAGCAACGAGTTTCCAGAAATTCAGATCATTGGTTCAATCGCCCAAAGTCTTCATCATCAGCTTGTTGAGGTTATGAGTGACTTCAAAACTTACCTCGAAAATCCAGAAAGCAAATTTAGTCAACCTATATCATTGATCTAACTACTGCACGAATCTAAAGCTTTCAGACATTTCCATGTCGAAGTCTTTTCC
>CAYGJQ010000064.1:0-5447 GCA_964350285.1 uncultured Candidatus Peribacteria bacterium
TGATTTGAAGAACAAAAGCATTACTCGCTTGCTCTTCGGCAATAACTTGCCCTCTAGTAATTCCCCCGCCTCGATCAACGTCATCTAAATTAATCCCTAGGCGTGCAATTTCTCGGTATAGACGATCCCAGACAGCCTGCCACTCATTAAATAAGTTTTGAGTAAGAATAGACTGAGGTTGAATACTCTGTCCTCCATTTGGAGTCTCCATGGCAACAAACGGCAACATTCCATTCTCACGTGCCTCATGGGCCATTGCCATTTTTTCAACTAGCTCATTAACTTTACTCTGAGGCGCATTAAGGAAAGTAATTGGGTGAACGTTTTCTGAAACATGGCCAACTTCTAGATTTAAAAGTTTGCTAGTGATCACAGCAAGGTCGTAAAGCATTTCCCCGATGCCGTAGTTTCTAGGTCCATCTAGGCTTGGTACACATAAATACTGAAACACCGGAATGTACGGTGGTCCTTTTTTTATCGCTGGATACTCATCACCATTGAATTTTTCTAGTGAAAAGGCTTGGCTTCCTGCAAAGACGCAATGTTTTTTCATTGCTTTGTTCCATCCCCAGCAAATCTCGACCACATCATCGTCATCCCTGTCCAGGTCTGTGTCTTCTGATTCATAAGTACCAGGAATTCGTCCGTAAATATTGTTCTCTGCTAATTCAGGCCACATCTCATAAGCTTCGTCTTTTTGGTACGAGTAAATGACAGCAACTTTGTTTGCTGGCTGATTGCCACGGATTCCTAGAGCAAAATTATCGATATATACGTCTTCGTTTCGAATAACCCGAAAAGACAAAGGGTGATCATCGTCTTCACCTTTCCCCATCATTAAGTATCCATCACCATTCATGAATAAATTGTCGAAGACTCCGCATTTGTCACGGAAACAAGAGGCTAGTCGCCCTCTGTCAGCAACAGTTCTAACCCCCTCAGTTGTTAATTTTTCAGTGTCTTCGTCTCTATTGGTGCCATGAAGAGCAAAATCTAAAAATTTAATCTTACTTGCTACCCTCCATCGAGCTTGCTGTAAAACTTTTGAGCTGATTTTTTTTGTTCCCGTAGGATCGTTAATCTCAAACCCTTCTCTAAAAAGTTTTCGTACCATTTCGGCCTTAAAGTCTTTTTCGTTTTTGTCATCAAGGGTGTTGTCTGCGATTAAATACAAAAACTCCCGAACATCTTGGTCCGGTTGATATTGTTTTATTTTATGATCAAGCGTCTCTTTTACACCTGCCAAGGCAATTTGGTCACGTAGTAAAGATGACGCGTTTAGTTGAAGATATCAGCGACAATCGAAAAACTCAAATTATTTCAAAGTCACAACAGTATTATTCACAACCACGGCAGTTAAGCCGCAGCATGGCCATTCTCCATCTCCCATTTTATCGACAATACTGGTTAGTTCCTTTTTTATGCGGTCTCTGAATGGTTCTATTTCAATCCCGTTAACTCTTTCGAGAAAGCGAATAACGGCATGCTCAGTAACTACTAAGCCTTCATCAGTTTTGAAGCTGATTCTCTTTTCAATCTTTTCGATGTCGACTCGAAGCTGCGAGGCCTTCCTGGAAAGACTTGTTAGTTGTTCGTGAACAGCTTTGTGTTCCTCTTTTTTTAGACGCAATTCAGTCTTGAGCTTCTTTAATGAGTTTTTCTTCATGTTAGGATTGAGAGTTAATGTATTTCTGGTAGCTTTTCTTATAATCACCTTGTGTAGAGGTTTTTTGTGCGTGTTTCCTCATTTGCCAGGCAATCACCACTGCTGTGAGTAAATCAAAGTGGCGAGTAATAAGACCTGCTTTGTCGTCTCTCAAATCGGTGTTTGAGTATGCCTTCATCTCCATTAAAACGTTTTTGTCATAAATTTTAACGAGATCATCCTCGAAAGCCTCTTTGAACTCATAAAACATGGTGTATTTGGTTTTAGAGTTCGTCTCCCATCCATATTTCGTAGAAACAATACCTTTGGTTTTAGTTTCATCAACATGCTGATAAATATTCGGATATTCTAGGTTTTTCAGCGTAGTAATGGCGGTCCCTCCACATTTATTGTTTACTTCAGGAGCAAAAAGACACTCTCCGAACTTTTGACCAACTTTTACAAACTCATGAATTGCCATGTCAGGACCGATTTGATTGTTTGCGTATGTTACGCCAAGTTCCCCAGTATTGAAGTCAAACAAAGCTAATGTGTTTGAGTCTAACCCTACCCCTTCTGAGTGATCGGAACACATTCCATGGCGATGGTTGGGCTTATACGTGACCCAATACTTAACTCCTGCTGATTCACGGTCAGGCTCACGGCAATTTCTCAAGGCTTGATCAATCTTTTCGGTGTTGAAAAATCTATTATCTGATCTCATCGGGTCGCACTGATACTCCCCCCAGAATTCATCTCTTGAATCTTTGCGAATCATCTCTACCTTTGCTGGATCAAACATCTCCCAAGTAACAGATGTGTTATCACGATCATCCAACAATAAAGGCGTGATACGAGATTTAACTGATGGCTTATCTTTGAACCATTGAACAACTCCCTGATCAGAAATGTAGTTTGCTGTCATATAAAAACTACCATTCACGGATAGACCGTTGATTGCCTCACTAGCCCTATCAATTATACCCTGAGTTATGACTGCTGAACCAACCGAAGCTTTATCCTCACAATCTTCAAACCAAATCCAGTCAGGACGATATGCATCTTGAACGTGACCACGTTGTGTTTGACCAACTGTTCCTGATGTGAGCTTTCTCCCATCGTTTAACGTAAAGCTAGTCATGGTTTCTTCACGCTTTTTCTCAGAATCACTCTCAAAAACATTTCCGTAGTGGTGTGCTAACTCGATAATAAGATTGTAGATGTCGGTAACTATCTGTTTTGAGTTCTTCAGGTCCTTCGCAAGTACTTTTATATACTTTCGATGTTTGCCGGTATCATTAAGCAGCACAAAAGTGGTGAATAGTTTCATCAATGATGTCTTTGCTGAGCCACGGAACGCTATCTGAAGAAAGTTTTGACCATAGTAAGAGTCAATCATGTCAAAAATCATGTCATCATGAAACTTTGGTGACTTGAATTGCACATATCTAGGGAAGTTGCCTCGAACAAACAGTTTAAACTTAGTTCTGATCACCTTTTTTTCAGCGCTTTCATCAAAAGCAAAGACAGCGAGCCTTTCAGCCCGCGTGCCATTGAGAATCATGTCGTTTATGTATTTTCTTGATGCTTTACTCGTAGTCATTTAGTTTTTCATCAATTTGTTTTTTTCTTTCCTCAGGGATCAAAGGTTCTCCCTGTGCCCCTGTCATTTCTTTTCTAGTAGAGAAATCGTGTTTTTCACGTCTTTCTAACCACCAAGCAGATCTGTCAGCGTCCCCGTTGTTGATTTCTTTCACAACATTCTTTCTAGCCCTAACATTTACTAGGTTTTGCCAGCTTTTAATTTTAGCCTTCAACACTTCATCTGCAGCAACCCATCTCCAGATAGTCTCATAAGTTTGACATGCCATAACGCATGCATTCTTGAGGTCATACCCCAGCTCAAGATACGGCTTCAAAGTGTCTATAATCGCCGCTCTTTGATCAGCGGTGTATTTTTTGCCTTGTTGTTTTTTCATCTGCATTTTTCTAGGCATTTTGAAAAAGTTTACAATTTACCGCTTATGTCCTTTTCTAGAAAGGAGATTCTGGAAGACACTGTTTCATAAAGCCATTGCTGTAATCCTGGGCGAAAAGTCGCGCTTTTAATCTCTGACATACAAGGGCCAATACCTAAAAGGTCTTCTCCCTCGTTTTTCACCCCGTGCCCCCAAACAATGTCTCCAGTTCTATACTTGGGCGCTATTCTGTGAATATTTTCGTTCATTGTTGTCTATTTAAGAAATCCTTTGAAGTCTTCGAGTTTGTCTTTCTCGTTAGTCACAACAAACTCAGATGTTAAAAGTAGCCCGGCAACACTGACCGCGTTAACCAATGAGAGCCGAACTACCTTTAATGCATCAATAATCCCCTGCTTCTTCATGTTCACAGTTTTATTCTCCAGCACATCTACGCCTTCACCTGGTTTAAGTCTTGAAAGTAAATTGTCAATGTTTTCATGTCCTGCGTTCTCAAGAATCTGTCTAATAGGTGCCTCACATGCTTTCTCGAGTGCCTTAGCTCCATCAGAGTCACCACAGTTTCGAGAGGCGCTGTAAATAGCAACACCACCTCCATCTACGATCCCCTCTTCCATAGCCGAACGAGTAGCATTGATTGCGTCTTCGATACGAAGTTTCAGTTCTAATGTTGCCTTTTCTGTAACAGCTGCAACTTTCACTACGGCAACGCCGCCGGTTAGGTTTGCATAACGTTCTTTGATTTGTTCTTGCTCGATTTCATCTTCAGCATTATCAATTTGCCCTTTTACGTCATTGCAACGATCAAGAAACTCTCCAGATTTCAGTCTTTGATCATTGACTGTAATTACTAATTCGTGACGAGTTAAAGTAGCGGTTTCACATTGTCCTAGTTGACTGAGAGAGAAGTTAGACAGGAACACCCCGGCTTCTTCTTCAACAATATCGCCACCAGTCATGCTTTGGAAATCTTTGTAGATCTCGTTCATGTTCTTATTGGCAGTAGTTGGACGGAACCAACACCACTTAATAATGTGTGAGTTTTGATTCAACATCATGATGAAACGACGTGAAAGCTTCTCAGCTACCACTAACAAACAAGGAACATTGACTTTGGTGATCTGCATTTGACCATTTGGTTGTCTTTGGCCTTCGGTAAATTGTTGAAGCAATGGCAGCCATTTGCTTTCAAATTCATGATCTTCAGGTGAGTCTTTCAAAATAAGTACTTTGGGGTCTTTCAGTTTTGTTTCCCATTTGTCTTGGTTGTCTACAAGTCCTCCTTTGAGAGCACCCTCGATTCTCATTCCTCCATCACGCTCAAAGAACACACCAGTTTTTAATGAATCTTTAATTGATACGGCACCATTTACGCCAACCTCATACATTAATTCACCAATCTGTTTTCCAAGATCTTTGTCCTGAACTGAAACAGTGGCAATCTGAATTGCTTTTTCTTGAGCTGTAATTTCTTCAGCAGCTTCTTTGAGTCGTTCATCAATAGTTTTTGCTGCAGCCTCAATCTCTTTGCGTAACAATACCGGGTTAGCCCCGTTATCAACCATTTTCCATCCTTGCTTAACAATCGATCTTGCAAGAACAGTGGAAGTGGTCGTTCCGTCTCCAGCTGCATCGTTAGTTACGTTTGCAGCATCTTTAATCAAGGAAACAGCTGAATTTTGTAATCGATCTTCAAAAGAAATCTCTCTAGCAATGGTAACACCATCGTTAACAACTGCAGGAGTTCCGTTTTCTTGATCAAGAACAACATTGCGTCCACGAGCACCCATAGTGGAACCAATGACATCTGCAAAGAGATTGAT
>CAYGJQ010000064.1:5457-10584 GCA_964350285.1 uncultured Candidatus Peribacteria bacterium
CATCATTTCTTTTCTGGACTCTTTAGTGTGAATTTTCTTTTTGAAGTTTTGCATGTTTTGCTTTGATTAAATGTTTAGTGAAAAGTAAAGCCTCCTGGATTCTGTTAGCCTTTTCAGTTTTTGGCTCATTAGAATCAGAAAACAGTTTTTGTTGGCATTGTTTATTTTGCATCTTCAATGCCTAAGATGTTTTCAATATCAACAAACACCAGTTCATTGTCTGAATCAGTGTTCGCAATAAAAAATTTGTGAAAGTAAATAGTTGCCCCGACTTTTATTCCGGCAACTTTTGCTTCAGGAGTCAAGTTGCCAACCGCAACAATTGTCCCCGTGTTTTTATATCCATCCTGCTCCATTGCAGGAGTAAGCTTTAATCCCCCGGCATCTAGTTGTTTTTTGTTTACCAAAACCCTTTCGCCAAAGACTTTTACTTTTGGAGTCATAAGTAAATAAAGTTAATTATAAACTGCAATTGATAGCTAGACTTCAATCATTACTGTGTCAAGCAGGTGTAGTTTGACATCTTTTTATCACGATCTAAACTTGCTTTTTGTCATTTGTAAATGTATACAAAAAATAAATTCATTATGTAATTTAATCCTGCGAAATGTTCCATGTAAAAATGAATAGTACTGATTTACAACGTCAGTTAACTAAAATTTCTCCTAATACAAAATTTCAGATCGACGAGGAAGAATCAGCCGTTTCTATCTACGATAAGTATGTCACTATAACCTGGAGTAAAGGTCCTGATTCAAATGAGGTAGAAGATTCTCTGCGAGCTTTTTGGTTGGCAAATAAGAACAAATTATATTCTTCGCCTAAAATTTGCATCACTTTGATAAATAGCCTTCAAAATGAAACTGATGCTGTAGAAAAAGCCAATGACGAATCATCTTTTGAACCTATTCAAATGGTGACAAACTTGGCTAAGTACAGGCCTACGAAAATGAAGATAACTGAGATTGAGTTTTAATGATCTTCATCCTAGGAATTGGATCTGTGACTGTAGCGTTTTTGATCGAAAAATAAATGCCGGGAGTTTCTCCTTTCGGAACATATTGAACCTCTGACGTTATTTTTTGCACCTGCTTGTCGTTTTTGATGGTTTTTCCATATTGAAGACCATCCAGAAAAGCTTTGATTAAGTTGTCGATATCACACTTCTTTCCTCGTCTAAAAAATAAAACATCAATCTCGACGAGTTTTTTATCAAATGAAGGAACTTTCACTTTTGTGCACAACCATGCAATGTGAGCTTGATACTCTAGGCACTCCTGAGCTTTTTTACTCCACTTTGTCCTTTGAGTCATTCTAACCTTCGGACGTGGGTTTAAATCTAAAAAATATCCCATTTAACAAGTGTTGTGCTCTTTTTCTTCTTGCTTGAACCAATTTATCTAATTCTTCCAATCCTGATGGGTCTATCATAGTTTTTCGCTTTTCTCTCCTAGTGTATTTGCTTTTCCAGGTAAAGCTCAGCCCTATGTATTTAGCAGCTGTTGCATTGTTAACGCTGTATCTGACAGCAATATCTTTGATTGTAAGCATTGTGAGTTTTTTAGTTATTATTTTTCTCTATTATATTTTCTATTACTCCAACCTCTTGCTCTTCTAGATTCGGTTAAGTCGTCGAGCTGGCCAAGTCCGCTTTGGTCTATTAGGATCTTCCCTCTTTCTTTTCTTGTGTACTCACTTCTCCAAAAAATACTCATGTTTATGTACTGATTAGCTGTAGATTCGCTAACCATGTAACGGCTGGCGATGTCTTTAACAGTGAACATCCTAGGTTTGTGAAACCAGTTCCTTAGCATACTTTTTAAGTGGGCAATTTCACTTTCAATAAAATCAGAGGTACATAAAGTGGGGCAACAAGGACAATTGCTTTCCTTTGAATATTCACCGCATTCTTCATTTAGACTTTCGAGAATCTTGATTGCCTCATGCATCCATTCTTTGTCTTTTTGTTCTAATTTTAACTCTAGCCAGGCTTCAATAGGGGTCATGATATTAAATCCAAATACTGTGCTAGTATTCTCCAATACTTCAGCTATAGCAGGAAAAGTCTTTTTAAATTCTTCAACAATCTCTTTGTTACTCTTCATTGTTCACAGTTAAAAAAATATCTTTACATTCTACTTTGTCCTCGATCAGCCATACGCAAAACATGCGTGCCTTAGACGGATGCGACAAGGTGCCCACTGAAAAGAAAAATAAAACAACCAAGGCAAATAGTGCTATCGATAGCACTGTCACAATCAAATTGTTCATCGCGTCATGCATTAATCACCAATTAAAATTAAGTAATAAACAATCCCAATTAGAACTAACGTTGGAATCACAACAATCAGTGAATCAACCGCCGTCATGTCGCAGTAACCAGTGTTGAATGCTTGTACGATTCTATCCATCTATGTAAATTAAATCGTAAATTTTATTCATGGTTGACGGTTAATAAATTCAATCAAGTCCACTGGTTTATAATCTTCGTGCTCCACAGCCAAAAGCCTATGCCAGGTTTCATCGTAAATATCCGTAAACTCTTTTTCTCGATGAGAAGGCTTAGCATTATGAAAATGGCCATGAATATTCATTTTGCAGTCACCACGTTTGTGAAGAGGAAAATGAGAAAACAAAATTCCATTCATCACAAACTCAGTACACACAAAATCAAATCCATTGTTACGATACCAATGTGGTCGTTTTTGATCGTGGTTCCCTAATGTCAAAACTTTAGTTCCTGGAATCTGGTCCATGATTCCTTTTAGTTCAGACGCTCGTGAGATAATCACATCTCCAAGATGGATCAATAAATCATGATCCTGAATAACCTTCTTACAATTCTTAATCATCTGTTCATCACAATCATCAGGCCTTCCACAGTATTCTTTGATCTTGTCATGATTAAAATGAGTGTCTGTTATCAGCCAAATTTTTGATTCCTTTCTTTGATTCATTTTTATACAAACTTAAGTAATAGACGTCCCAATACAAGGACAGCAAGCATTACAATTAATGACGCTCTTTGTTTTTTCAAACGTTCAATCTCATTAAAATATTCCTTTTCCATATCCTTCCAATCTTCAATGGTCAGCTTTTCGAATTCCACCCATCTAGTAACTTTGTATTTCATGACTCATCAGGGTAACTAAAACTAAAATGCGTAACAGATAGCAGACAGGTGAAATAAAGGATCAAAAACACAATGAAATTATTCTCTCTTAGCCAGGCCATGTTTTCATCAGGTCCAAAGAAAAAGTAATGAACTCCACCGCCTAGAGCTACAAGCATTGACAACCTAACTACTATCTTGAGAATAAAATTCATACTATTGTTCTTGTTTAACGGTCCGCTCAATAAAACCAGGCATGTCAATTAAAAGCTGTGGTATAACAGCATCCAAATAGTATTCGTCAATACCTGCGGCATCACAGATAATTCTAGAAGCACCTGTTTTGTTTCCTTCAATTATTTGAACCTTGTAGATGTCGTAATTTACAACAATAAACAGATTCGTAGATTTAAGTTTTTTTGGCATGGTGATTTGGGTTAAAGCCAATAAGAGAATATGAAGTCCAGTTCCTTGTCAGATAATTCAGAAACTGGTTTGTCAGTATTTTGTAAAATGTTTTTCTGGATACGTTTGATTAGTAGTTCAAAATGAAGAGGATCGATGTCAAATGAGTAATTGAGAGCCAAACGTATGGGTTCTTCTTCGTATCTATCCCAGAGATAACGAGAGAGTGATTTACTTTTAATGTGACTGAGTAGGCGGGGAGCTGTGGCATTTATGTCAGTACGCTGAGACATGAGGGTGAGTGAAAAAGAGAATACAAGGGGAATAATAAATTTATGCAAACAGGTACAAGTTTCTGTTAAGTGAGTAAGTACTAAGTAAATAAATAGCCTATGCAGGGCTTCCTGAAGCATAGATCTGGCCAAGTAGTCGCTTCGCTCCTGGCAACACAAAAAATAATTATTAACGTATGACTAAAAACCCTTTATTTGCATGTTGTTTTTAAAGTGGTGAGATTAATTCCGTAGACCTGTTTTTCAAAGAGCTTCACCAATTGATGTTTCGTACTATGCAGGTATGTCCCTCGCATGAGTCTTGATAGCTTAGTTTCCCAGAGACACTTCTTTACCCCGAGTGCCGCTTCGCTTTAGCTGGGTTATTTACGTTTGATCCATAGCTGCTATCCGCCGGCCATGGCGTCCATTAGGGTCTGATTTCAATGTTCAGAGAGTTGGCAACTAATTTCTTAATTACCAATCCTTTGAATATTGAACTGTACTTTCTTTTTAGATTGTTCGATCTTAGCTTTCGTAATCATCTCCATTAACTCTGGTATCCCTTCCGGTTTATACTTCCTGACTCTGTATGGTTTAGTCTGCGTTTTAGTTATCACTTCGTACTTTTCACGCCACTTGTTGCTTCGAGTCAAATAGTGACGTAGTTGACGTTCACCGAACGAATATCCTCTAGTCTTAAACTTGTTTTGTATATCTTTTAATCCGAGTAGCATGTTTTTGCATTAAAGAGGCTAGCCCCACTCATTGAGAATGAGGCTAGTTCAAGCGCTATCTTGAGATCAGTTCTAATTTGTCCAAAGTTCAAACGTCTACTTTGAGCGGCAATTCAGTGTTTATCACTGTATCTTGTGCGAGATGCTAGACAAGGCTTAAATAGTGTAACTTTATATGCTTTCAGTGTCTGGTTTGGCTAGAGGGTGTCCCCGATGGCTCCCTATCAAGCGGCTTCCTGGCTGATTGACGTTTTAAGGCGTTTTAAAATTTTTGGTGACCTAAGATTCATTTATTTATTTAAACGCCCCTTTTTGTAGATTGAATGGGATTTAGTTAAATTGTCTGCTCTTAATGTGCAAAAGTTATTATTTGGGTAACTGCTCAGGAATAGTCGAGATAGACGAATATTGATTTCACAACAATATAAGCCGGTTGCTAACTAGATTTGTGCTTTGAGTTGTTGTCTAGTATTAAAAAATATTGACTTTTTTTGTCAAATGCATATAATTATGGCCGCTTACTTGCGAAGTGGCTTGTTTGTTATGTAATTGCGAATTATGTTTTCACAATATAAATGGTCAGCAAGAATTATCGTTATTG
>CAYGJQ010000065.1:0-3329 GCA_964350285.1 uncultured Candidatus Peribacteria bacterium
ACGACATCTTTCGAAGACCACGCTTCGTTCTCACCTAATTCCAAGCCTCATTGTCGCGCAACACCCTCACCATACAGATCAAATATGAAGAAAAGTTAAAATTTTTATGAAGAAAAAATGAAGAAAATCTTTTACAATCAAGAAGAATAACCTATTAATCTCACTCCCATGGCCAAAGTTATCGTCTACAGCAAATCCTATTGCCCTTTCTGCAAACGCGTAAAAGAACTTTTCAATAGTAAAGGTATTGAATTCAGTGTGATCGATGTCGAAAACGATGAGGAAAAGCAAAAAGAAATGATCGAAAAAGCCGGCGGAAAAACCACTGTTCCTCAAGTGTTCATCGATGGCAAACACATCGGCGGCTGCGATGACACAGTTGCCCTCGACCAAAAAGGAGAACTAGATCCACTCCTAAACGCTTAAAACTACCAGCTTTCACCGTACAGCCTTAAGCCGCCCCCACTAACCTCCTAGTTTCCTAGCCCCCTATGCCTCAACCCAAACTCCTCATCACCACCGCCCTCATTGGGGCTTTTCTCTTCTCAGGTTGCCAATTTAACCCCGACGAAAAAAATTCCGCCGCCAATATTCTCACTTCCACTTTTACCGAAATCAAAGTCGATCCCCGCGAAAAATACGACGATTTCCTTTATTCCAATCCCCGCGATCAAGAATTCTACGACCAAGCCTATCTACAAGCCGAATACCACCGTCCAATCATCAAGCCAGTTTTCGGTGGCATCATTCCATACAACCCCGATCTCGGCCCAGAAATCGCATCTTTCTTTCATCGTCTTGAGGACAAAGGCGCGGAAGTGGAACGCGTTGTCATAATTGCTCGCAACTACGGAGAAGCCTCTCGACATTCCAAAGTCAGCACCACATTGCCCTACGAAACACCTTACGGCTTACTTGAACCAGATACTCAGACAATTTCCGCCCTATTTGATCGCTGGGTCTTATTTCCCGAAGAAAAACGTTTCAAAGAAGAAAAGACTATTTCTTTCTTCACCCCTTACATCAAAAGGACTTTCCCCAACGCCAAAGTTGTTCCGATTCTTTTCGAAGACAACCTCAGTCTCACTGACGCCCAGGTAGTAGGCAAATTCCTTGCCCGCGAACTCGGTGACCGCCGTACAGTCACTCTCGCTGTCTCAAATTTTTCTAATCATCCTCAATTCGACCTTGCCCGTTTTCAGACTCGTTACGCTCGCTCCGCCATCGAAGCCGGCGAATTCTATCGGCTCAATCATCTAAATCTTGACTCCCTCCCGGCCATCCAAGCTCTCAACGCATTTCTCAATCCTCATCAGGCCTACACCACTATTCCCCACAGCAAAGGCATCAAAGACCGTGGCTTCGTAATGGAGTATTTCCTTGAAGGCGCTCCCCGCCCGAGTCCGGAAGTAACAATGATCGCTGCTGGCGACATTATGATCGATCGCTATGTGCGGACTTTAATGGAGCGTAATACCCCCGATTATCCTTTCGAGAAAATTAGTCCACAGGGGCTTCTTCGCAGCGGCCACATCATTCATGCCAATCTCGAAGGCCCGGTCACCGACGAGCGTCCACGGGTCGGTGATGTAATTTTTAAATTCGACCCTGAAATGATTGATATTTTGATTCGTCATGGTATCAACCTAGTCACCATCGCTAATAACCACACCTTAGATCAAGGTGCCACTGGTTTCGAGAATACCAAGAAATACCTTACTAAAGCTGGATTAGCTTGGGTTGGTCATCCCTTAAATGAAACGGAAGGCCACACCTATATCACCGAGATCAACGGTCTCAAGATCGGCTTCATCGGCTTTCACGACGCCACCATCCGCCTCGATGTGGATAAAGCCATCGCTGACATTAAAAGTCTTGATCCTTTAGTAGATCATTTAGTAGTAACAATTCACTGGGGGCCAGAATATGTTCCCGCCTCCCAGCGCCAAAAGGATCTTGGTCATGCATTCATCGACGCCGGTGCTGATGCTATTGTTGGTCATCATCCGCATGTGGTTCAAGAAATCGAATGGTACAACGAAAAACCAATCATCTATTCGCTTGGAAATTTCATTTTCGATCAATATTGGTCTCAAGCTACCCAGAAAGGTCTCACCATCGGCTTAATCTTCTCTCCGAACAACATCGAGCTCTACGAATTCCCAATTTCTTTGCCCAAAAGCCAGCCAGCATTGAATTTGCCTACTAATTAAGCCGCAATATCCAGATAGCTTTCGTCATCATCATCTTCTTCGTGGGCATCGTGTTCAGCAAGATCAATTACATTCCCTAGATCGATATGCCCGTGATTTACTTCAGGTAGATTTTCTCCGTCTTTGAGCGCCAGCAAAGCTTCAAGCTCTTCTACTGCCCCTTGGAACTCTGCCAAAGTAATCTGAGCATCAATTCCATCGGCGCCATCACCATCAATATCTTTCCGCAGCTGAAGCATCAAGCCTTCAACATTTTCTTTTTCGCGAAAGATCTTTTCATCTTCCGGAAAATCATTAGCTTCTTCAAAAGCCTCCCGCGCTCGTGCTACCAAGCCTCGGCCATGCTCCTGTAGCTCGCCGAAGCTATCTTCGTTCAGCGTAAGTTGTTTATCTACTTTATTCATTTTGTATTTGTTTAAGAAATTTTTTTTTAATCTCCACATTATAACTGATTCTTTTAATTAAATCGAACTTCAACACTCTTCATCTATCTAAGCGCTTAAAGATGACAAAAGCATGACAGAAGGGGGCCGCCCGAAATAATGACAGTTTAAAAAATCAAAAATGACAAATGGCTTTTCCCAGCGAATAAACACAATAGCGCCCTTTACAAAACATGGAATGCATTGTATAGTTATAGTGTCGCATGATTCCCCAGTTCTACCTGCGCCAAAAAATAAACATAAAAATCATATGCACAGCCTTATTTCCTTGATTAATAGGAATAAAAACACGGTAATTTCGATTATTGCGATGCTACTCGTCTCGCTCTCTACCATGTATCTGTTTTGGAATGAGGAGCTAAATAAGCAACACAAAGCTTCGATCGTGCATTTTCAAGCTGTCGCTAAAGGAAAAACCATTGAATGGAAAAAGTTAATCGAAGAAACCTCCGAAGATCAAAGCGCGTTTGTTCTAGACCAGGACGCCAAAATCATCCACTTCAATCATGATCATCTAAAAGAAATGGGCTACAGCGAGCCGGAAGTTCTAAATCAGGAGTTTTTCCCCTTCATTCATCCTGAAGATCTCCCAGAATTAATGGTTTCTTTTATCAAAGGCCTCCAGGGTGGTGAAAAGCTTGCTAATGTTGGCCCCTATCGATTTAAAACCAAG
>CAYGJQ010000065.1:3339-10387 GCA_964350285.1 uncultured Candidatus Peribacteria bacterium
AAACTACCGTTATTTCATCGACACCATTACGCCTGTAAAAGATAAATCCGGAAAAGTAACCCAATTAGTGGTAGTTCAAAAAGATATCACTTACGGCATTACCCCCGAAAAACCCGCTGCCCCCGAAATCGAACATCCACCAATTCGTGATCTCGAAGACCATGATCCCGACCGCCGAATTCTCGTCGATTTAATCAAGTAATAAGCCCTTCAGTCCTTGCTATTTGCCCTTCCTACCGATATTATCCGTTGGGAGTTTATTCCCATTCAAGACGTATCGGTAATTTTTCAATATGGCTAAATACAACGCTTCCGAAGTAGAACAAAAGTGGCAACAAAAGTGGCAAGAGCAAAAACTCTACGCCACCGATCTCGCAGACGATTCAAGGCCCAAATATTACAATCTGGTGATGTTTCCATATCCATCCGGCGACAAACTCCATATTGGTCACTGGTACAACTTCGCCCCTGCCGATTCTTGGGGCCGCTATCAACGAATGAAAGGCCACAACGTTTTCCAACCAATGGGCTACGATTCTTTCGGCCTACCAGCAGAAAACTACGCCATCAAAACCGGCACACCACCCGCCGAATCCATCGCTACCAACACTGGCTACATGACCAAACAATTAAGTGCCATGGGCGCAATGTGGGACTGGGACCAAAAAGTAGTTACCTCCACTCCCGAATATTACAAATGGACTCAATGGGTTTTCCTCCAACTTTTCACCGAAGGCCTCGCTTACCGCAAAAAAGCGCCAGTAAACTGGTGTCCCAGCTGCCAAACCGTCCTCGCCAACGAACAAGTAGTCGATGGTAGCTGTGAACGATGTAAATCTGAAGTTACCAAAAAAGACCTCGAACAATGGTTCTTCAAAATCACCGATTACGCCGAACAACTCCTCGATCACTCCGAGGTCGATTGGCCGCAAAAAACTATCACCATGCAGCGTAATTGGATTGGGAAGAAGAACGGTATCGATATCACTTATAAAGTCAAAGATTCCGAACAAACCGTCACCGTCTTCACCACTCGACCAGAAACAAACTTTGGCGCGACCTTCGTGGTAATTTCGCCTGAACATCCAGACGTGGAATCAATCACTACGGATGAACACAAATCAGCAGTCGCCGCCTACCAAAAAGAGGCCAAAGCTAAATCAGACATCGAACGCGAAAACACCGATCGCACCAAGACCGGTGTCTTTACCGGTAGCTATGCCGTCAACGATCTCACTGGTTATGAAATGCCAATCTATGTTGCGGATTACGTCCTTATGGGCTTTGGTACCGGTGTAGTAGTAGGTGTTCCTGGTCACGATGTTCGCGATTTCGAATTTGCTCAAGCCATGGGGGACATTGAAATCAAACGTGTTGTCAAAAGTGATGATGGCTATGACGGTCCAATTGATTCAGTCGATAAGGTTTTCGAAGACGAAGGTGAAATGATCAATTCCGAATTCCTCGACGGCCTCCATCCGCATCAAGCCATTCCGGTAATGATGGATAAGATGGAAGAAAAAGGAATGGGTGCCCGCGTTACCACCTACCGCCTCCACGACTGGCTCATCTCCCGTCAACGTTACTGGGGTGCCCCAATCCCGATCGTCTACGATCCTGATGGCAATCCACACCCAGTACCAGAAGAGCACCTCCCCTGGTTGCTCCCCGAAGACGTCGAATTCAAACCAACCGGCGAATCACCACTCGTGAATTCCCAGGAATTCATCGAACGCACCGAAAAAATCTTCGGTGAAGGATGGCGTCCGGAAGTCGACACTATGGATACTTTCATGTGTTCCAGCTGGTACTTCCTCCGCTACCCTGACGCTCACAATTCTGAAAAAGCCTTTGATAAAGCCCGCATCGACAAGTGGATGCCAGTAGATATGTACATCGGCGGACCAGAACACGCCTGTATGCACTTGCTCTACGCTCGTTTCCTCCATCGCGCCCTCCACGACATGGGTCACGTTTCTACCAAAGAACCATTCAAACGCCTCGTCCACCAAGGAATGATCACCAAAGACGGTGCCAAAATGTCGAAGTCTAAAGGTAACGTTGTCAGCCCGGATGAGTTCATCGAAAAATACGGCGCCGACGTATTCCGCATGTACTTAATGTTCATGGGCCCATTCACTGACGGCGGTGACTGGAACGATAAAGGCATCACCGGGATCAAACGTTTCGTCGACAAATTCTACAATCTTGTTATTGGACCTGAAGAAGTCAAAGACCAAGAAGAGTTAAACTTCATCCTCCACAGCGCCATCAAACGGATTACTGAGGAAATTGAAAAACTTCACTTCAACACTGCTGTTGCCGCCTGCATGGAATTCGTCAACGGTGCTCAAAAAACCGGTATCAACCAAGTCGCTAAAGAAGCAATTGTCAAAGCCATCGCTCCAGTTGCCCCACATATTGCTGAAGAACTCTGGGAACACCTCGGCCACAGCGAAAGCGTCTTCAATCAAGACTTCCCGTCCTTCGATGAAAAATACCTGGTAAAGAACGAAGTTGAAGTTGTAGTTCAAGTAAACGGCAAAATCCGCGGTAAAATGACTGTCTCTCTTGATATCACTCAAGACGATGCCATCACTGCCGCCCTCGAAATCGACAACGTGCAAAAATTTATCGACGGCAAAGAGATCATCAAAGAGATTTTTGTGCCAGGTAAACTAGTCAGCTTCGTAGTGAAGTAATATACTTTCACTCAGTCGTTACTAACATTTTTTTGAATGCTTTTTACTCTTGCCTCAGTCGCTGCTGCGCTCTTGTCTCTTTTTTTCATTCGTAAACGCAGTAATGGCTGGCTGGCTCGGGTGATTTTTGCTCTCGGAATTTTGTTGGTCACCATCTCCAATCTTTTCTTTCTCATCGCCGATTATTTTAGTGGTAACGGAATTGATGAATCGGTTTATTACCATCTCAACTACGGCCTCCAAGGTGCCGGCTACCAGGAGCACTGGTGGATCATTATTAGTGCTGCTGCTGCCTTAATTACCAGCTTCATCCTTGCATTTTGGCTAATTGGTGGGAAAAAAAAGGCCAAAACTGGCCGTTCATATTTTCCAGTTGCATTACTTTTACTAGCAATTATTGTCAGTCCTGGTATCGCCACCACCGCCCCACAGTTTATTTATGCTGCCACTGGTGGCGACGATTTTGATCAATACTATCGCCAACCAGAAATCACCGCCAAGCCCGACCAGCCTAAGAATCTCATTTTTATCTACGCCGAAAGTCTCGAACGCACCTATTTCGACGAAACAGCTTTTCCCGGTCTTATTAAAGATCTCCGTCAACTCGAAAATCAGGGCACAACCTTTACCAATATCGATCAAGCCGGCAACACCGGTTGGACTGTGGCCGGCATGGTAGCTAGTCATTGTGGGATTCCGCTAGTCAGTTCATCCAGTTCCAATTCAATGTCCGGTATGAGTACCTTCCTCAGTGGTGCCACCTGTCTCGGCGATCTTTTAGAACAAGAAGGGTATAACCTCCATTTCTTTGGTGGTGCTGATCTCGAGTTTGCTGGCAAAGGAAAATTTTTGACTACCCACAAAATTATCCCACACGGCAAAGCGGAATTGCTGCCCCAGCTCGCAGACCCCGAATACATCACCCCTTGGGGCATCCACGACGATTCTCTCATCGACATTACTTGGCCACAGCTCGAAAAAATTGCTGAGTCTTCAGATCCTTTCGCCATCTTTCTCCTCACTCTCGATACTCACCACCCCAACGGCCTGCCTTCCAAAAGTTGTGACCACCTCAAATACCAAGACGGCAAAAACCAAATTCTCAACGCCGTAGCTTGTTCTGATTTTTTAATTGCCCAATACATCGAGCAAATCAAAAATTCCCCGCTCGCCGACAACACCATCATCGTCCTCGCCTCTGATCACTTAGCCCTCAACAACACTGCCACTGATCAACTAGAAAGACTCAACCGCCGCAACACCTTCATTATCATCGACCCCAGCAAAGACATCCCTCGTACCATCGATGCCCAGGGGACTACTCTCGATATTGGCCCCACTGTACTCAAAGCTCTTGGCTATGAGGCTCAGATTGGTCTCGGTCGCAACCTCTTCACCGAAAAATCTCTCCACTCCGAGCTCGAAAATCTCAATCGCTCACTCAATGGCTGGCGCACTGAGATCGCTTCTTTTTGGGATTTCCCCAAAATCACCAGCGATATTGCAATCAATCCCGAAACTAAAACTGCCACCATTGAAGGAGCTGAATATCAGATCCCACTTTTACTCGAAATCGATCAAGATTATCAATCCACCATCCGCTTCGACTTTGGCATCTCTCCAAAACGCAAAAAACTCCTCGAATACTACCTCGAAGCCGACCCCAATAAAGCACTAATTTGGATCGACGAATGCTATGACCTTAAACTCGGCGACAAACACAATTCCTATCGTGGTAATCTCTGCCTTAATCTTAGATCAGCCAACGGCCCAGTGATTTTTAATTCGGTCATCGATCAAGCCTCCGTCTTGCCCTTCTCTTACATCCAGCGCGCTCAAAACAACAGTTCAAAAGAGGGGAGCAACAACTTCACTCCTTGGCGCATCGCTCATGCCGGCGGTGGTCTCAACGACAAAACCTACACCAACAGCATGGAGGCCTTGGACTACAACATCAATCGCGGCTACCGTTATTTCGAAATCGACCTCACTTTCACCAGCGACAACAAACTAGTCTGCATGCATGACTGGGAAGAAGCTTACAAGCGCAATTTCGGTCTCGAACCCAATGGTATTCCCTCATTTTCAGAATTTCAAACCACCGTCAAAGAGCACGGTAAATACACCCCCTGCCACCTCGACCGACTCAAAAACTGGCTGATCCTCAATCCCTCCGCCAAAATCATCACCGACGTCCGCGGCGACAACCTTGCCGCTCTTCGAAAAATCTCCGAAACCATCAAAGATGCCGGCGAACGCGTCATCCCCCAAATCTACAAGCCAAGTAGTTTTGAGGCTGTGAAGGAGATGGGATATCAGCAAGTAATCTGGACTTTATATCGCCACGGCGGCACTGAAAATACTATTCTTGAACAAGCCAAAAAGTTGGACGGTGACTTTGCCATTACCATGCCATCATCCCAGGCTCGAAGTTTCCTTCCTAAACGTCTCCGGGAGCACGGCATTCCTACTTATGTTCACACCATCAATTCGCCCACCGAAACGTCCCAATATTTTAAGCAATACCAGCTCAGCGAAGTCTATACCGACACTCTTGATCCACTCACCCCGCTATCAGAAAGGTAGTCCAGGAAATTCCGGAAAAATTCTCCTCTTTTCCGCTTTAATTTCTTTCACCAATTGCGGAAATTTATCCACCGTCGCTTCAATAATCCGTTGCGCCTTGTCTGCCTGCTGTACTCCCATCTCATCATTGTCACTATGATCATGCACCACAAACGGCCCGTTGGTCGCTAGCGACATTGCGATGAACGGGATTTCATAACGGGTTGCCAGCAAAATCTCAATCAAAGTACTCATTCCCACTAGGTCAGAAATCAGTTTCAAAATTCTCTTGTCCTGCGGCCCTTCAAATTGCGGCCCCGTCACCATTGTATAAATTGCCTCTGGGCTTTTGCCTTGGATCTGCTTCAAAATACCTCGCCCCAATTCATAATAAGCGCCATCATCCATTTTGATTCCTTGGTTATAAGGATCCTTAAATTCTCCCGAGATCAGCGGCGTATTTCGCCCCACCAGCAAAGAAACCACATCTTCAATGATCGCAATATCTCCTGGTTGCACTTCCGCCGGTCGCTTCCCACCTCTAATAATTGTCGCTCCAGTTTTAAACGCCCAATTCACCAGGGTATCCACAATCCAGCCTTTGCCGGTATCAACTTTTCCATCCAAAGTGCCGGCTCCATTGGTAATCATCATCCCCAAAACCTGTTCCCGAATTGATTCCACAATCATCCGTGTACTAAACACAATATCCGGATTCGAAACATTCTCATTCGCATGTACTCTTCCCGCAACAAAAACCTCTTCACCATTAATTTCTCCCAGTTTCAACGATTTTGTATGGCCTTCTACTTTTCCATCAATCCCTGGAATCCCCAGTTCTGAGTACGGCAATTCTTGTTTTACATCTAAAATTGCCGCCAGCCCTGATTCTTCATGTCCCTGAATTGCATACTTCCAGCCAGTCCCTGGCACGATTGCCATTCTCTTATCTGAAGATCCAAATTCACTATTCACTCGCTCACGAGCTTGTTCTGATCGATCAGCTAATTCTCGCAATTCCATAAAGATTCTTTGTTAAAGATAGGAGAGAAAAATATTGGATCACCAAAATAAAGTCAAAAATCATTAGTTGCCTCCTTTAAGCCAAACTACGGCCCATAACTCTTCACTTCATGGTAAACCCGACTCGAAACCGTGGTCTGCAAGGTGATTTGCGGTGGGGGACCGGGGTAGCCACTTAATTGATCAGCAGCAGGTTCAACCGTCATCACAATCGTGATATGCGGATGGATTTGAGTAATCGGACCAGCAATCGGTTCGCTCTCACTGAACGCTTTTCTGGGGTCTTCTAGCGGCGAAACGTAGAATTTCAAGTCCACAATATTCGCTCTCAACGGACTAATCGGCACCAAGTCTTTATAAATATTGGCATCGTTATCAACTGCCAATAAATCATTCTTCACCGTTGCCCGACAATCATAGCCAGCAGCACAATCCCAATCATCCGAGATCGTATTTGAATTTGTATCATCTCCCTCCATTTCTAAAAACGACAGCACAAATTGATCTGGATTACTTCGCACTTGTTCTCGCGCAAAGATATATTTCGTCTGACCATACTGATCAATCAAGTACAGCTGATCCTGCTGATAAATTTGATCAGTCGCGCCTGTGCACGCTGGTACTGTTCCTCCCTTCAGATCATCACAAAACGCCGTTGCTTTATTGTAATCAGCTCCGGCCACCGCCCCATCAGCAAATGGGTTGCGTCCATCGTTGTAATCCACTGTGTCTTGCACCACCACTTCAATGGCTTCCAC
>CAYGJQ010000066.1:0-907 GCA_964350285.1 uncultured Candidatus Peribacteria bacterium
CCTTCACCTTTATACGACACACTTCGAAGGCCACGCTTCGTACTAACCTGATTCCAAGCCTCTATGTCTAGACTCCTCCCATCCTAACAACCAAATATGAAAAAAAACGAAAAAATTTATGAAGAAAAAATGAACTCTCTCCAAAAACCTAAAACCAAAGAGGCTCCCCCCTAGCCTCCTAATCTCCTAGCTTCCTCCTTAAATAAATCCCCACCCAAGCCTCAAGCTCCCAACACATCCTTACTTCGTCACTTCAACCATCCTTCCAGCCGAACGCCCAAACACTTCCGGCGTATACATTTCCAATGCTTGAGCCGGCAAATCATGGAATTCACCTGCGGTGGCTGCTCGCGCAAAGTAGGTGATTTCATACGTTCCCGCTGGTAGGTAATCGGCAAAGTAGACTATCCGATCATTCCTGATCTCATGATGATTAAAGTGCCACAATGGATTCCACCAATACCATCCATCCAATTTATTTTCTGCTTCTTCTAGTGCTTGCTCACTGGTCGCAAATTCAAAGTCAATTGGTTCTAGTCCCGCCGGCAATAGATCTTCTACTGCTACATAGTGCCGATCCGCCGGCACCACTACCGTCATTTTACCTTTCACCGCTTGTCCTAATTCAAACGAATCAAGTGGATTTTCTTCTTTCTTATCATCAATTGCAAAATACTCTTGGGTTACCGACATTCCTTCATCACGGACCTGCAATTTTTCTAGTGGTAAGAAGTATTTCATTTCCATGTCGTAATACAATTTACCTTCACCAACTTTGCTAATTGCAATCTCATTATCCTGATTATTCAAGTTTAAGTAATCGAACATGATCTCGATTGTTTCACGTTCAGTTAGATTTTCTTCGCTGAATACCTTGCTTCCCATTTGCGAATTATTAGCCGTGACC
>CAYGJQ010000066.1:917-10123 GCA_964350285.1 uncultured Candidatus Peribacteria bacterium
GTAAATGCCGGCTCTAGTTCTCCGCTTGCTGCTAGATACTCGATTAAGCCAATCAAGGTAATCGAAGTCTCTTGAGTCGTTCGCCAGTAGCCATCTCGTCTTGCACTCAAAATATGGGCAACAAGTTTATCCACCACTGGATTCCGCGCCTCAATTCTTGCAAACATTTGCAGTACATAGGCATTTGTTCTCCCATCAGAATCAAATGATCGGTAGTCATAACTAGTTTCTTCAAAACTCACTGATCGCGGCGTCACTTTTTGCGTATCCAAAATTTCTTCTTTCAATACTTGAATTTTCCCTTTCACCGTCTTTTTCACGCTATCCTGGCCACTCTGATGCCAAATCTTATCAAAGGCCATCGCCAGCATTGCCTTGGCGTAAACACTCAGTTTTTCTCGATGTTCAAAGAGATTATTCGCTAAGCCCAGATCTCCATCCAGCTCATTCATCTCTCCTAGCACAAACAAAATATAAGCTCTCGTATTGGCGTTATAGGAGTCATCTTTTTCAATCGGGTTTTCAAATTGATAGTTTTTTAGGTAGCTCACCCCGTCTTGGACTACTTTCTCATCAACTGCAAATCCCGACTTGGTAGCCTCATGCATTGTGTAAAGCACATAAGCCGTGAGATAAGGGTTTGGTTCACTATTTTCCCAAAGTCCCCAACCACCATTCGGATTTTGATATTTATACAATCGAGTCAACCCCGCTCTCACATTATTATTTAGCTTAACTTGGTCCACCACATCATCGGGGAAAACAGGAAGTCGACTAAATCTTTTCAGCACCACATTTGGCAACAAGCTACTGGCTGTTTGCTCAGAGCAACCATACGGATATCTCAAAAGATAACCCGCCCCATCAGCAAATGAGGTCGACATCGTTGGGGCCATCGAAACCGTCAAACCACCGAAGCGCTCATCGATACTATTTGGTACCCAAACTTTTTCGATATGTTTCTGTTCTTCAGTTAGGCTGCCGGAAGTTGCCACTACTTCCGGAAAACTTGATGGCGCCACTTCTACATCAATCGATAGCGCATCATATTCATTCCGGAAAAAGAACTTCGCCTCCTCGACATTATCCACAGTAATTGGCCACATTACCTGTACTTTCTCACCCGGACGCACTGATACAGTTTGAACATAATCAGGATTTTTCTGTTCTGAATCCGCATTCTCTTCATCTTCATGAATCCTCCCATCGGTTACCGTTGCGCCATTGGCTGTCATCAGGACCTCGCTGGCTACCAATGAATCAGATTGGTTATGAAGCACCACTCCTACTTCCATTTGATCACCAACCACCATAAATCGCGGCAATACTGGCTGTACCAAAACATCTTTGGTCGCCACGAAGCTCTCTTCAGCACTGCCAACTAAAGTCTCATTCGTTACCCCCACCGCTACAATCCGCCAAGTCGTCAGATTGTCAGGCAATGCAAACGAAATACTACCTTCACCTTTCTCATCTGTTTTCAAAACTGCTTTCCAATGTGCCAGATCTTTAAACTCGCTTCTCACTGTTGCTCCCCCCACATCAGCGCCGCCGCCACCACCTTTCAGTCCTTGGGCCACCATCACGTTGATTCGCGCTAAAGATTTAGTTAACGATTGTGCGGTGCTCACACTCAAGTATCTTTTGCGATAGAAGTAATTTATCAAGTCCGCCGTAGCATTATTCGTCAGAGCCAACAGGCTTTCATCGACAACTGCAATCGAAACTTCAGCCGGAACCGCTTCTCCTTGAGCATTAGTTGTTACCACATCCAGAGAAACCTTATCCCGTGGTCCATAGGAGTTTTGGTCCGTCTTCAATTCAATATTCAACTTCTTGCTCAAGGTATCCACAAATAGAGTAGTGTAGCCGACTTTCATTGATTCAATTTCTCGTTCTGCCAAATCTGGATCAACATCTTCACCTGCATCTTGTTCTCCGCCAATACCAGCAGTTTGTTCGCTCCCTTTCACCAGCATCACCGACACAAACAAGTTTGGAATAAACTCATCAGTCACTGGAATCTCTAATACTTCTGAATTCGATTTAATATCGATTACCTTATGCTCCAAGATCGAACCTCGTTCATAGGTCACCAGTGCTTTTACTCCTTGGTACGGAGATTTAACTAGAACTTTCGCCGTCTCACCAGGTTTATATTCCTGCTTATCCGGAATCAGCTCAATCCGGTCATTATTATCCCGACCCCAGAAGACAAAATCACCTGAGCTGACATAGGCGGTAGTCGCTGCCAGCACGAAATTACCTTGGCCATCACTACTTTCGGCAATCGCCTTATAAAGCCCCCCCTCAGTCGGTTTAAATCGAGCCTTCGCCTTGCCATCTGTGCCAGTTTTCACTGTTTCCACTCCAATCTCAGAATCTTCATAACCACTGGTGTAATAGTAGTTGCCATCAACATTTTTTTTGCGCACTGTATTCCAATCACGCTTATTCAAAGTTACCTCTACTTGTTTGTTCGCCACCGGATTGCCGTCAAAATCCACAGTAATCACATCAAATTCCACCTCGTCTCCAGCCTTCAAAACATAGTCATTATTAGTAATCCCAACATAGTGGGCTCCCTTATGCACGGGGAAAGTCACCCGATTCGAAACTGAGCGTTTCGTAATATCTTCTGCCGTCACCTCTACTTTATAAAGCTGACTCATCTCTTTCTTCGCGATATCTAACGGCAATTCAATCTCCAATTCACCTTGCTCATTCAATTTGCCCCGTCCTTGAGTCACTAGCTCTGTATCTCCTTCGCAGCCCCAGTAGCAGAAGAAACCTTCTTCTGAGAAGCTGTACCACTCGTCATCATATTCATTGAAATAGTAATCAATCGCTTGCACCGTCCATTTCACATCAGCATTGGCAAGGGGAGCGCCGAAGTAATAATCTGCTTTAATTTTCACTTTTGCGGTTTCCCCATGAACATAATTTTCTTCAGACGGTTCCAGTTCTACTCGATAATCTGGTTTTCTAAATTCCGCCACTTTAAAGCCGCTATAGAAGCTTTCTTCATCATCGCCAGGGATCGTTACCACCATCGAAAAGTCACCAGTTGGCACACTTTCACTTAGCTCGACACTCCCGTTGAAAGTCCCGCTGTCATTTAGCCTCAGGTTTTCTTTCATCACTTCATTCCCTCGGCTATCAGTAATTCTCACCTCAACCTCTTTAATCTCCGGTAGGCTGAATGCCACATCATCATTTTTTCTGATGATTCCCTTGAAGTTAACCGTTTGGCCTGGACGATACAACGGACGGTCAGTATAGACATAGGTAAAGAAGTTTTCCTTCTCATAAGCCGAAGTAATATCAAAATTCCACGGCCGAATCCCTTCTGACCAATCGGAGTCAACCATCGCAAAGTCACCTTCCTTAAAGCCATAAACCACAAACGTGCTCCAAGGAGATTCAATTTCTACCTTATTTAGGTCAAACACAATCAAACCGTCTTCATCGGTAAAGCCTCGGAAGTGTTCTTCAAATCCATCATTGTATTCTTTTACCACAATCTCCATATCTTTCACCGGCCTTCCATTAGCCATATCCGTCGCCCACACTAGCAATTGATCTTCCGATTTTTTATAGGTCAAATTGGTCTTCGATAGCACAAAGGCATATTTTTGCAGATACTTACTCCGCTCCGGATCCTGATCTGCCATATCGAAGTAGTAAATCCCCGAAATCACTTCTTCACCAAGTTCTTGCTCAAAATCAACTTTAGTCGTTACTTTTTTATTCTTCTGGTAATCAATTGGTTGCGTCCAGGTGATAAACGGATCACTTGGTGTTTTGTCATAGAGATCAAAGTAGCCACCTCCAGCATAAAGCGCTTCAAACTCCGGTACAGAGAGTTCTTTAAACCGAGTATTAAGGCCTTTTACATTAGTGCTGTCCAGGTAAAAAATCGGATTTTTGTACCCATTCAGTACCACCACGCCATCTTTCGACTTCACTGAGAAAGTTGGACTGATATCTCCAGTTTTAAAATTGTATTGGACATCCTCCGCTAATTTTTGGCCGTAAATGTCCTCCGCCCCTTTCTTAATCGTCACCGCATACTCGGTAGCCGGCGCCAACCGCGGATACATATTTAATTTCGTTTTATCGCCGTACAAAGAGTGGGAGAGATCCTGATCTTCTCCATCAGCATTCTTCAATGGGGGATCAAAGGTCACATGCTTTTCTACACTTTCCAGATCCATTGGATTCGAGAACAGAATTTCCACATTCCGTGTGCTGGCCGCAGTTTCACCTTCCGGCTTCATTTCTACCACCTCCGGCTGCCCTACAGTTTTAAAGCTCAACGAAGAATCTTTCCCTGATCGTTGATCGCCACCACTGGCCTGCACATCCCCAGACACATAAACCACATAATGATAATCAAACTCTAATGACGAACGAGGTTTTACAGTCACCGTAGTCTCCATCTTTTTTTGGTGATAATCACCCAATTCATTTTTCGGATCTAAATTAAATTCTTTCCGATATTCAGTTTCCGAAGTTTTCTTCACTGTCACTGGCACTTTTTCCCATCCTTCATCTTTCAACACCTCAACTCCCCGCGTTTCTGAGCCTGAAAACAAGCCAAAGAAACCGGAGTCATCTTTTTTGTATAAATCATCGTTTTGCATCCAAACATCATCACTTTCTTTTTTCTTCCACATCGTCACGCTCTTATTAAGGCTTTTCACTTCCACTGGCTGATTGAATGTCAGCAGAGTCAAAGTGTCTGGTCCTTCGAGCCTATTGAAATTATAAGGTTTTGTTTCCACTACTTCCGGCGCTGGGGTCGAAAATTTCACGGTATAATCTTCTTCTAATTCACCACCATCAATTGCCGTCGTCCCGGCGGGAATCGTGAATTCATACTCTGTCGCATAAGCTAATTCATCAGGAATAAACTGGAATGACGAAGTCCCCATCCATTTATAACGGCCTCTAGTTGCTGGTTTAATTGTTACATCCGGAATCAAATTTTCACCTTCCGAAAGTCCAGTCAGCGCCACCAACGGCCGATTGAACTGCACAGTGATTTTTGCATCTACTGGTACTACTGAACCATCATGAGGTGTTGTCAGTACTACCTGTGGCGCATCCACTACCTGAAAAAATTCTTCATATTCCGACTCCAGCGGCCGCTGCATAAAGCTTCGTGCTGACGGCTTCAGTGCCAGTCGATAGATTTCTCCTTTCTCGATTTCCGCCGTCGGCATGAAAACAACTCTGCGACCACTCCATTGAAATTCACCTGCTACATCTTCAACTTCAAAATTATCTTCTACCACATCTTCTTTCAGTATTTGGCTTAGACCAGTCCGATTTTTCACAACACTCTTTGCCTGTTCTTTCGGTATATACTTCTTAACTTCAAAATTGCTCTCCACCGACGACTTATCCATCGGTTGAGTAAAAGCGATTTGCAATGGGGCATTACTCGAGAGTTCCCTCACGGCACCCCGTGCTTCATAGCCATCAATCATTGGCGATGAAAGCATAAAATAGCCAAGGACCCCGAGCACAGACAATACTAAAAAAGCGGCAATCCCATAGAGGAGCCGACGTTTTGGAAGGTGAATATTCATCGGATTTGATTAGTCAAATACACCTTCTTTTTTATCACGAAAATGGCTATTTCACCAAGAATCGAGCAACCTCACTTTGGTTTCCCAGATCATCTTTCGCAAAAACTTCATGCTCACCCTCTTCCATCTTCCACATCATCGAAAATGGAAATTCTTCCACCGTTTCAATCAGTTGGTCATCGAGCCACCATTCCACCCTCTGCACCTCACCAGAAACCAACACTTGAAACGGGATTTTCTGATTTTCCATTGGTATCGTTGGTTCTCTCAAAAACGCATCATTATCCAACGGATGTGTCACCTTCAAATTTAATAATCCTTCATCTCCCGCGGGCACTAGTCCATACAGCGGTTCGCATCGTTCTCGTGGAGGCTGATCAATATCGTTCTGCAAAGCCCATTTTTCTAGTTCTGGAGGGAAAACAGTGAACACTTTTTCTTCATATTGAATCGACGGATCTCGTTCTAAACACTGAGCTGAAATCAAAATATTCCGTATTGGATCAATTTTCATCCGTTGAAAAATATTATCATCTTCGCGTGGTTCTTCGCCTCTGACAAACAATTCAAAAATTCTTTCCTGGCATTCCTCGGTCGGCAACAGGCCCGAGAGTCGGCAGATCTCTATTTCATGCAGTCCCTCAGGTTCTTTAAACTCCAATTTTGGTTTCGCTGCCAAGGCATCTTCCATAAAATCATGCCAAATTGGTGCCGCTCCATCGACCCCCGACACATTCTTCATCGGTTTTCCATCAGCATTCCCCACCCACACTACCGTCAGCAGTTGCGGTGTAAATCCAATCGTCCAATTGTCCCGAAAATTCCTCGTCGTCCCTGTTTTCACTGCCGCCGGTCGCGACAATTCCAAGACATTCCCTTCACCAAAACCTGGTAGCCGCGCCCACCGGTCACTGAGAATATCAATAATCTGATAAGCATGCTGTTCTCCCCGCGGCCCCAAAACATTGCGTGCATTCGGGCTCGCTGTTTCAAACAGTACTTTCCCTTCATTATTTTCAACCTTCAACAAAGTTTTCACTTCCTTCTTCTTTCCCAAGTTCGCCAGCGCCAAATAGGCCTTTCCCATCGCTAACGGCCGCACTTCAGCACCACCTAAAGTCAGTGACAAACCATAATGCTCAGTTGACTGAGTTAAAGCATCAATCCCCATTTTTTCCAGAAAATCCATCAACGCCGCCACTCCCACAAAATCCAAGGCCTTCACCGCCGGAATATTATACGAACTCGCTAAAGCCGTCCTCGCTCTCACCAGTCCATGAAACTCTAAATCATAATTTTTTGGTGTATATGGGCCCGCAGCACTCTCGAATTGCGTTGGAATATCTGCAATCGTTGTTGCTGGCGTCCAGCCTTTTTCAAATGCCGCTAAATAAGTGAATGGCTTAATCGCTGACCCTGGTTGGCGGAAAGAGGTAATCATATTTACTGCTCCATCAATCTCTTCACCAAAGTAATCGGCACTCCCCACCCAGGAAGTTACCTCGCCTGAAGTTGCGTCAATTGCCAGCAAAGCCCCATTTCCCACATCTTTGTCTACCAATCGTTTCAAGTGATGATCAATTGCTCTTTCGGCCAGTAATTGCTGCGAATAATCTAAAGTGGTCCGTACTTTTAGTCCGCCATAATAAACTTCCGCCTCACCATAAGTTTTTTCCAACTCATTGATCACGTAATGCACAAAGTGCGGCGCCTTAATTTCAAATTGATTCCGCCGAAAAACTAGTTTCTGCTCTTTCGCTGCCTCTGCTTCTTCTACATCAACAAATCCATACTTAACCATTTGATCTAATACATAGCCTTGCCGCTTCCGTGCCTGCTCCAAATTCAAAAATGGATTATAACTACTTGGTGACTGCGGCAGCCCCGCCAATAGCGCCGATTCTGCTAAGTCTAAGTCATAAACATGTTTGCCAAAGAAATCCAGCGCTGCTGTTTCAACTCCATATGCCATATTTCCGTAGTAGACCCGGTTTAAATACAACTCCAACACTTCATCCTTGGAGTAATAATGAGAAACTCTCACCGCGTAAGCCATTTCAATTAGCTTATCACTCCATCCTCGTCGCGGATTTTCTTTGTAAGGCGCCCGCAAAGTCCTCACCAATTGCTGCGGAATCGTACTGGCTCCGCTTACAATCCGTCCTTCTTTTAGATTTAGATAAACTGCCCTCATCACCGCAAAAACATCAATCCCTCGGTGCCGATAAAACCCAATATCCTCCGCCGCCAACGTCGCCTGCTGCAAATGCTCCGGAATCTTCTCCAACGGCATCACCGATTTCTTCCCAGAGTCCGGTTGAATCACTTCATAAAGCAAAACCCCATTCCGGTCATAAATCTTTGTTGTCTCCGCCGCAATCGTCTGCGTGAAGTATTCAGGGAGGGGGAGTAGGAACGCCAAAAAACCATAAGTCAGCAGCATCACGGCCAGCACCACACCTGTCCAAATTAATAGTTTGCGTAGGAATTTCATCTTTCTAAATTTACGCGCTGAAAACAAACAAAACCACTAAAAAAGGCCCCGTTTCCACGAGGCCTTCCCTTATTCTGCAATTTAAGCCCAGAATTTATACCATCGCTTTGATCCCTTATCGTTTAATACGCGTACATGCTCCTCAAGCATTACCACACGATCTTGGAATGTTTTCATCAAACGGTAGAAATTTTCACGTTCTTGGTTGTTGTGTTCAACCAAAGTCTGCATTGTTTTATTGAAATTCCCGAACAAATCTTTTACTTCACCATATTGCTTCTCAATTGAACGCAAAGTGTTCACTGCCTCAGAAGAAATAGCGAGGGATTGAAGATTCTCAACTGAAACTTCTGTAGATTCAGATGTTGGTAGCTCCTTGTTTTCATCGTTGATACCGAAAGCATCAAATAGGCTTTCTTTTTCAACCATATAGTTAAACCCTTGTGGAGTTTTACTTTTTTTTGCTCGAACTTTCTTGGCTTTGATTGCGCGACGAATGGTTTGCACCGATTTATTAGTCAACGCCGCAGCATCTTGGATGGTGAGGAATTTTGCAGACATAGGCGTGAAAATTAGTAAAATTTCTTACCTTTCATTTTACTTACGGACATTTGACTAATCAAGACTAATGGCTTAATAAGGCCTAAAAGCACTTTACACATTTTGAAAAAGGGTAGCAATTTCGAGGATTTGACTACCCATGAAGTTTCCAGAAACGGCTTAAATAAGACCCACAAGATCTAGTGGCTCTAAGTCTCGAACTATACAATGGATAGGTGGCATCGCCAGAGGTCAGTTAATTCCCTCTTATCCAAAAGTGAAGGTAAACAATTCTAGGCCTGTTCCTTCAACAGTCATTTCCAGTTTATGCTCTCCACTAGCCTGTTTGTCTTCGATGATTTTGTATAGTCGTTCTTCTTTAACTGTCACAAAACCATCATCATCAACATCAGCTCCCGCCGCCATTCCAATCGGGTTTCCATCACGCATAATTTTTACTCGAACTTCTTTCTCAGCACTTCCGACAAAGAAAACGTTCTTTGCTTCATAGTTAAATACAACTTTATCTCCAGGTTTTAAGTTTTTCGCAAATTCTCTTTTGATTTCCCACTCAC
>CAYGJQ010000067.1:0-3967 GCA_964350285.1 uncultured Candidatus Peribacteria bacterium
CAAATCATAGCCCGCAATATCGTTGTCAGAGAGATCATGGGTTTTTATCGAAACATAGAAAGTCCCCGTCGACGGAGCAATAAAGTCATGATTAAATGCCCCGCTTTCATTCTCAGAAACTTCATAGGTCGAGAATCCGCTATCCAATATTTCTAAGGCCAAGTCTCCATAAGTGTTCACCGCTGTAAAGTTGTAAACATTCCCACTTACCGCATTGAATTCAAACAAGTCTCGCACATCACTTGGGCTTAAAGTATGCGCTAAATGAGACTGCACCGCACCAGTCATTGTCAAGAACGTAGGCAGTGACAATCCTCGATCATCGCCTAATAAAGTGTGATCGTAAACATCATCAGAATGTTCACCTACGCCATTGATTCCAGTGGAATAATACAAGCTATAAGACACCTCTTGTCCGGCTAGCACTGGAGAGATTTCGATGAAATAACTGCCATCAGGAATATCTTCTAAATCCAATGTAAAGAACGAACCATTTGCTGACGTCCCACCGCCGCTGATATCACTAGAAATCTCGCTGCCGCCACAGGCATCATAAACTTTAATCTGCACTAGCCCATTGCTGATAATACTATTGAAGTTGTATTTCACCCCACCAGAGGACACAAATGAAAACCAATCAGCGGCATCCAAGCCACCAAGCGTATGCAAACCATGCTGCTGCTCAGTTCCCGTCGGTGTCAAAGCTGTCGCCGAAGCACAAACATCATCTCCAGTATCCCAGTCATCAGTTGGGTGGGTGTCGTATTGGTAATTCAAACTGTATCGCGCATTGCCACCACTATTTTCGGTCACTCGAATATAATAACGGCCGGTAGTTGAAGGCGTATTTGCGGCGACCGGATTATTACAAGCTGTATCTTCACAGAGGATCGCTGTCACTGTTCCTTCAGTAGTGGAAGTCGACAAATTCAATTGCGCCCCGCCTACCAAATCAATTGCAAACCAGTCTTCTAAATCAGTAGCCGACAACGTCTGCATCCCCCAATCAACGCTATTTCCAGCGCCATTTCCCGCAGGAGGTAAGAGAATTGTCCCCTCCGCTCCTAAATCATCATCCGGATCAAAGACATCCGGCGGCAAATCTCCACCTCCGCCACCGCCCGTAGTTGAATCTTGAACGGTGTAGACCAACCGCAAAGTATAAGTCCCTGGCTTCACAAACTCCGGCACCGAAATTCCAATCACTACCGATTGATATCCCCGCACTAAGCGCTCAATTCCGCTCTCCAGTGTCCCATCTACTAAAGTCACAGTACTGCTCAAGTCTCCTGGAATATTCAAAAATTCATTCGGATCAAGGCCGGTCATATCCACCGGTGCGGCAATCGTTTGCGGACCAGAAGAAGCAGTATCATATCCAAAGCCTGAGACACTTGTAATCGTTCCCGTATTACCCGGTTCAATTGTTCCAATTCTCACGTTGCTTCCCACTGGCGTCACCATCTCATTCCCTTCTTCATCCGCAAAACTCAGCACATCAACTGTAGTAGTAAAGCCACCATCCGGTCGCCCATCTTCTAATGAGAAAAGTAAAGTGTCATCAGTTAAAGTCCCAGTCGGCGACTCTAAATAACTATAGGTTGTGGTCGTTGCCCCAGTCGCTAGCGAAATCGGCGGCAAAGTGAAATTCGACGGCAATCCCACAATAAACAAATCACCACTAGTGATTTCTTGACTCCCTCCTTGCGAGCCCTGTCCTAGTGAAGTCCCCGGCAAGGCAAAATTGAAGAGAAACAACACTAAGCTCAGTAGAAAAAATTTTTGGACTTTTTTTACTTTCATTAACAGTCAAAAGACACAATAAGCTACCGTCAATTATCGAATTTTCAAAAATCAAAGTCAATCAGCAACAGGGGTAAAATTTGCTTTAATCACGCCGATAATCTAGAAAGTTAAGCAGAACAGTTTTTTACATAAATTGCCTGTGAAAGCTCAAGAAATTAGCAAAATAAAATTAGAGTTAGAAAATCTTACTGACTCACCGCTTTTCCCATATCGCCACGAACACAGTTTCCAACCGGTGATCGGTGAAGGATCCTATGACAGCAAAATCATGTTTATCGGCGAGGCTCCCGGCAAGAAAGAAGCTGAAAGTGGTCGCCCTTTTTGCGGTGCCGCCGGACGCGTCCTCGACCAGCTCCTAGAGTCAATAAACCTCGATCGCAAGACCGTTTACATCACTAATATCGTGAACGATCGTCCGCCAGAAAATCGGGACCCCACCAAACAAGAAATCGAACTTTATAGCCAATTTTTAGATCGACAGATTCAGATTTTGCAGCCCAAGATCATCGCCACCCTCGGTCGTTTTTCAATGAAGCACATTATGGAACGATTCAACCTGCACGACAAACTCGGACCAATCAGTAAAATCCACGGTCAAAAGTTCATTGCTCAAACAACTTATGGTGAAGTGCTCATCGTCCCTCTCTATCATCCTGCTGCCGCTCTTTACAATGGCAGTATGCGCCCCACGTTAATGGCCGATTTCCAACTTATTAAAGAGGTTCTATGAGCAAAGTGATCGCCATCGATATCCGCCACACTTACGGAGATCTCACCGGTAAAGGGATTTACACTTACCTCCTCCTCAAACAGCTTCTCGCCCAAGACACCGAGAATCAGTATCTGCTCTATTCCAAGTCTCATCAGCCACCGTTCCCCCTGCCAGACAACGCCAGCATTAAGCAAATCAAATCGCCTTCTTTGCTTTGGCATTTCAGCGTCATTCGCGATCTCAAGAAAAATCCTCCTGACATCTTTTGGGCACCCACTAGCTACATTATTCCCGCTCATTTCCGTTCATCCAAAACCAAAGTAGTCATCACTCTCCACGATTTAGTCGCCCTCCTATTCCCTCAAAACCACAACAAAAAAGCGATCATTATTGAAAAAGCAACCATCAAGAAGGCAATCAAAAATTCTGCTCACATCTTCGCCGTTTCCCATAGCACTGCAGACGATATCACTAATAAATTTGCGGCCAAAAACATTTCCATCACCCCTTGTGCTGCCAGTTCCGAATTCCAGAAAATCCCTACCACTCAATGCGATAAGATCTTGGCCAAGTTTCATCTGCCTCCGAAGTTTATCCTCTCTGTCGGTACTCTCGAGCCCAGAAAAAACCACATCAAGCTCATCGAAGCTTTCAATCATTTATCTCCCAAACATCCTGATCTACATTTAGTGATCGCCGGCGGAAAAGGCTGGCAATACGAACAAATCTACGAGACTGCAGACCAAAACTCCAACATCCATCTCATTGGCTACGTCTCCCAATCTGAATTAATCGCCCTCTACAACCGTGCCTTCCTTTTCGCTTTCCCTTCACTCTACGAAGGCTTTGGCATTCCTCCACTCGAAGCGATGCAGTGCGGTTGCCCAGTTATCACTGCTGATACCAGTTCCCTTCCGGAAGTTGTTGGGGATGCCGCAATCACCGTCAATCCAGAAAGTAGTGAAGAGTTGCAAGCAGCTTTAGCAGAACTTGTTCATAATAGTCGACTGAGAGAAGAACTCATCACCAGTGGTTTCCCTCAATCTAGAAAATTTTCCTGGGAAAACAGCGCTCAACATATCTTGGAAACATTCCAAAAACTATGATCTTGGCACCTTCTTTCATTTTGTGTACTTTAAACACAACTACTGCTTAGCACCGCCAACATGGTAAAACCTTTCCGGAAGAAACTCACCAAAGTAGGAATCATCGCCAAGCGGAATATTGCCGAACGCAAAGATTTTGTAGGTGAAGTAGTAGATTTTCTCAAAAAGAAGAAAAAGAAAGTTTTCCTCGATAGCAACATCGCCCCAATCCTCGATGGCACCGAAGGTCTGAAAAAAACTGAACTTCTCCGCGAATGTGATTTAGTCATCGTCCTCGGAGGTGACGGCACTCTCCTGAAAACCGCCCGCCGTCTTGATCGCCGCAAAGCATTAGTCCTCGGCA
>CAYGJQ010000067.1:3977-9905 GCA_964350285.1 uncultured Candidatus Peribacteria bacterium
CATCAACATGGGCAATCTCGGATTCCTTACTGAAGCCAAGCCCGACAAACTTTATTACTGTCTCACCAAAATTTTCAAAAACGAATACGTCGTTGACCGCCGTTCTCTACTGCGGGTCACAATTTATCGAAAAAAGAAAAAGATCAACACCTTCCTCGCGCTTAACGATGCCGTTATCAACCAAGGCAGCTTCGCCCGACTAATCAAAATGAAGATGGAAATAAACCAGCGCAAAATGGTTACTTTCAAAGCCGACGGCGTCATTATTTCCACTCCAACTGGTTCCACTGCTCACTCACTTTCCGCCGGTGGTCCCATCGTTCACCCTA
Organism: uncultured Candidatus Peribacteria bacterium; assembly: GCA_964350285.1. GTDB lineage: Bacteria > Patescibacteriota > Gracilibacteria > UBA1369 > CAYGJQ01 > CAYGJQ01. The sequence goes on from CAYGJQ010000067.1 coordinate 4,307, forward strand.
AAGTAGAAGGTTTCGTAATCAGTCCAATTTGTCCCTCCGCGATGACCGTCCGCCCAATCGTCATCCCCCAAAACCGCCAGCTCAACATCACCCTCGAAAGCCGCCGCCGTGATGGTAAAATCGGCCTCACTCTCGATGGCCAAGAAACCTACGAACTCGAATATGGCGACGAAATCAAAATCCGCAAATCCAGCCGTTACTTCCACTTAGTACGGATCAAGGGGAAAGGCTACTACAAAATGCTCCGCGAAAAACTCCATTGGGGAGGGGAGTAGCACTAGGCGTATATATTAGTCGCCATACAATGCGCTTCATAAAGAGCTGTAAATAACTCCCGTGGGTCAGTATATGCTTTTTCTACCAGACCAAATTCCGCCAACAACGCTTTTTGGTGGTGCATCATCACCCGATGATATTCTTCCATATTCATATAGTAGACATCATCAAAGTTGCTGCGGTCCGGTTTGATGGCCTTGAAGAAGGTTTTCAAAGATTCAGCCACTTTTTCTGGATTAAACAGTCTTTCTGCTGCACTAGTCGCCATGTGATAAGTAACAGAATTTACATAGCCTCTAAAAATTTCTTTTTCCGCAGCCGTAAATACCGGAGAACTTTCAATCAAATAAATCAATTCATTCATCCTGGAATCAAGCAAAATACGTGCTTTCTACTCAGCGCTGAAAAAGGATCACCATCTTCATCAAGCGCAAATCCATATTCAACTAAAAAGCAGGCCATCGGCTGGGAAACCGTCCAGGTCTCAAGTGCGGCTGTTTCTTCCTCTACCAAATGTTCTACTAGCCGCTCAGTAATCGCTCCATTTTTTCGTAAGATCAAAAGTTTTTCTTCTTCCTTGGCTCCATTCATTAAATCATTCGCCACCGCCGACATCGTACATACCAAAGTATCTTGATCACTCAAAGACATCGCCCGCGATTCTTCCACAATCATTGGCAAATTAATCGCTTCTAACCTGGATTCAATATCAAACTGCGCCAGTGCTAAAGCCTCGGACTGCCCATTGCTAATTGCTCCAATCACTCCGGGATCTTCATTCCGCTGGTCCTCAGCCAGATTAGGCACCTGAGCCTCAAATTTTTCTTCCTCAATCATAACAATATCGGCACAACAGGGATTAATACTGGACATTATTTAAACAAAAATATGAAGTAATAGAAAGAGCCAAATATTGCTAATTGGCTCTTTTTATTTTTGTTTTTGGGTTTTTATCTAGGCTTGGGCTTCAGGAGCTGATTCGTTTCCAAGATTATCGATTGCCTGATCAAGCTCGGCGCTGATCTCTTGACTTTGTTCAGCGGCAGAACCGCCATTCTTCAAGTTTTCTAATGCTGCAGTCGCTGCATCGGTAGAAGCTGGTTGATCCATTGCTGCCAATTCCGGACGAATATCAGCTGGCACCGGTTCCATCGGAGCTTCAACTGGAGCCGCCGGAGCAATCGGTAGGTCAGTTTGTGATTGAGCATCAACGTTTGCAGTCATTTGCGCAGTAATATCTTCAAGTGGTTGAGCTTCAAGCGCTTCAACTGGATTAGGTCCAGCTGGGGCTTGGGTAGTTGGTTCAGCCAGAGGTTGTTCCGCAGGTTCAGATGCTTCCAATTGACCAAAGGCCGCATCAATATCTGATTCAATTCCTTTAGTGTCATCAAGGGTAGCGGCTACTTCTGGAAAAACTGCTTCATCAAGTTTTTGCTCAAGCGGATTAGCTGCCGGAGTTTCCATCCCCATATAGATTTCAGCCGCTTTACCAGTAATTGCTGGTTGATCAGTACCTGCCTCAGCCGGAGCGGAAGCATCAACACTACCTTGAGGCGCTAGCACTTCAGTTTGTTCTGCTCTCAGGCCTTCGATTGTTTCATCATTTGCAATTTGCCCCAATTCTTGAACAATTTTCTGGTCTTTGATTCCTTCAAGAGCTTCATCAGTAGCCAATGGACCAAGTTCTTTCTCAACTTGTTCTGCATGAAGTCGATCCAAAGTTTCATCTGTTGCCAGCGGCCCCTGTTTTGCCATTACTTTCTCTACTTGCAGGTGATCAAGCGCTTCATCCGAGACCAACGGCGGTGCAGTTTCCAAAAATTCTTTATCTTCAGCACTAATCCCAGCAGTATCTTCCTTAATTACATCACCAAGATCCGCGGCAATTTCAGCTGCAGTTGCTTCCGCCTGAGCTTCCACCGCTTTCAACGGTTCTGGTTGATGAAAAAGATTCCATTCGATATTTGCATCTCTGTCCATGTCATATGAGAAAACATCTGAGCCATCAATTGCTGCATCGCTTTGGGCATGCAACTGATCTAGTTCTTCTTGAGTGAGGTCAACATGATGCTGATTCTCATTCGGATCCCCTGGTTGTGAAATATTAGGCGTGGCCATAATCGATAAAGTTAAAGTTTTTGTTTTTGAGTAGTATCTAATTGTACGCCAAAAGCGCAATTTTGTCAACAAAGGGCGCGGATCAAGCGACCAGCTTCCAGGTTAGCCCCTAAAGATCCAACATCCTGAAGCCAAATCACAAAAAAAGAGCCCCGAAGGGCTCTCTAAAAGTCTAATCCCTAAACCCTCTCTTAATCCCAAATTCCCCGTGCCATCATCATTTCTTCAAGTCGTTTCATTGCCGCAATAAACGCCGCCATCCGTAGATTACAGTTGTGTTTTTCGCTAGTCATATGCACTCGTTTCCAGGCTTCCTGCATAATTGGTTTCAATTTTTGTTGTACTTCTTCTTCCGACCAGTAGAAATTTGAGTTATTTTGAACCATTTCGAAGTAACTTACAGTTACACCGCCAGCATTAGCCAAAATATCTGGCACAACCATAATTCCTTTTTGATCAAGAATCGGGTCCGCTTCCGGTGCCGTCGGACCGTTCGCCAATTCGACAATAATTTTGGTATTAATTCGATCCGCATTTTCAGCTGTAACTTGGTTTTCCAGAGCCGAAAGCATCAATACGTCACATTCGAGCTCCAAGAGTTCAGCATTAGTTACTTTACGTACTTCTCCACCATGTTCCCCATCAAATCCATCTACAATATCGCATTCCATTACTGTCCCCCGTTCAATTTTACATTCGTGAGTTACATGCGGATTAAGCCCTTGATCACAAACAATTCCACCTTTCGAATCAGAAACAGCAATCACTTTATATCCAAGATCATGCAAGATCCGTGCTGCATGCATTCCCGCATTACCAAAGCCTTGCACTACCACACGAGTTTGCGAGCGATCCAATCCTTGCATTTCCACAATTTCTTCCAAAACATACACACCTCCTTGAGCCGTAGCCGTCCCACGACCTTTAGAACCACCAACACAAAGTGGTTTACCGGTTACCACACCAATCGCATTGGTGCCAACGAGTTTTGAGTACTCATCGGCCATCCAAGCCATGATTTTCGGGTTTGTATAAACATCCGGTGCCGGTACATCAGTAGCCGGACCAATAAATTTTGCAATCGCCTGAATATACTTCCGCGTCAAACGTTCCAATTCACCTTCTGAGAGTTCACGTGGATCAACAATCACTCCACCTTTACCTCCACCAAGCGGAATGCCAACCACAGCACATTTCATCGACATCCAAGTAGCCAAAGCTTTCACTTCACTCATATCAACCTGCGGATGAAAGCGGATTCCACCTTTAAATGGACCAGCTACATCATTATGTTGCACTCGAAAACCTTTGAACACGCGGATTTCACCGTTGTCCATTTTTACTGGCACGCTTACTTCAATCACACGTTTTGGGCTGCTCAAAAGCGTCTCAATATTCTTATCAAGATTCATAATGCCGGCAGCTTCACGAATCTGTTTCAAAGTATTTTCGAAAAGTGACATGAAAATTAGTTAAATATAAACATTTTATACCCTACAATTACCAGATTATTGCCCCTAAAGACAACAAAAATCCCAAATTCGACTACCCAAAGCAATTGAATATTTGTTACTCATGAAGCTTCGCATAATTGACGCATCTACCTCATCATGTTAAAGATGCAAAGTCTTTGACAATCAGGGAGCACAACAAACTAGTGTATTCACTCAACAAGAGAGGGAAATCAGATGATCAAGATCTTACTGATCGCAAGTGTCCTAATAATGAATGCCACACCGTGCATACTTTTCCTCGGCCCCACAGCCCAAAAAATTTGGGTCGACAACAAGAGGTTGCTGCCGACATCCAAAAAGTGGCGACACCATCCTCTTCCAAAGGGAGTCACGATGCAGGTGATCAAGAAAGATCCCTGCTCAGGATTCGAGTTTCGCATCCAAATCAAAGGGAAGAAATGCCACATAACTCGCTGGGTCCAGGGCTGCCAAATACTTCATGGTGCACCCGTGAAGCTCGCCAGCTACCCAGTAATCAACTGTGGCAAAATCAAGTTCCTCCCCACCGACCATCGTACCCCCACCGACAAAAAAGAGGGCTTCGCCCCTCCCCGCATGCACTACTTCCTCAACGGCAAATTCCGCCCTATCAGAAATTCATGCCCAACAACTAAACCAGTTCGTCGGACATGATTCCCACCATTGCTCCCTGAGATCCCCACAACTTTTAGTACATGGAATCTTTATTGACAAAAAAGAGTGTAAATGGTTAAATGGCATCTCTGCATTTTTGAAGATTGGCAATCAATACTTCAGAAAGCAGTAAGTTCATTGAAATGGAAACGAAGGCCTCTTTCAAATTGAAGCAAACTAGCACCAATAGCATAAATCTATGACATTGCTGCTAGTTTGCTCCACCGGTAGAGAGCAGGCTAGGCAACCAGTGCCACCGCAGAGAGGTGGTCAAAAGGAGAATCCTATGAAGAAAATGGTCGTTCTCGCCGTATTAATCCTTCTCGGTAGTTTTTTCATCGGTTGTGGAACTCCCCCACCGGACACCACAACCCCCGAAGGAAAAGAATGCCTCAAGTTAGACTCCCAGTTTTTGGGAGTCTACGAGAAAGGGAAGGATGGTGTTAAGGCGATCATTGTCCTGAGGGACAATCACGCCATCGTCTACTACGACGAAGGCGGAAAGAGGGAGTTCAAAGACAACTACCCTCCCGCTATATGCTTGCAATGGCCTGAATAAGCCAGTTACTCCTCCCTCCCCCCCCCCTCCTGTTTCAAAGCCTACCTTCGTTTCCCTCCCTTCCATTCTCTACTATCTACTCACACAAATAATCCTTCGTGATTTGCGCTGCCTTCTGAATATTTTCATGAGTATCATTTGCCAGAGAAACACGCACCAAATTAGTGAGGTCATAGCTGTCTCTTTCTTCCTCGTTAAAGAAACGGATCGCTGGAATAAAGAGCACACCTCGTTTTGCTAAGTCAGTTAGCTTTTGTTCCGGTGGTACATCTTGTTTGTTACAGCCTTTAATCTCATTGAGATCAAACACGGTATAGTAGTTGTTTCCCTTATGCGGTAGGCCCAAAGTATCACGGAAAGTTTCACTGTTTTTCTTTGCAAACGCTACATAATGTTCGCGTTCACTTTTTCCAAGCAAAGTATGCAATGCCCCAATGAACTGGCTCGGACCAGGCACAAAAGTAATATGCTTAAATTCACCATAAACAGTTCCCGGATT
>CAYGJQ010000068.1:0-2721 GCA_964350285.1 uncultured Candidatus Peribacteria bacterium
TGCCCTTCCACACCAACAAAATCTTGATGGAGAATACGGAGTTTGGCGCCGATTTCGATACAGAAATCGTGGAGGACTTCGAAGATTTGCGGCGGCGTAATACTGGGAGTAAAACGGTTGGTGATTAGCATTTGTTCTCCCTGACGGCGGAAAATGAAATATTCTTCGAGGAAGGTGAGATGACTACTGGGCAGGCCAAGGATCACTACTCCCAATGGCTTATCATTAAAAGCAATGTCGGTATATTCAGCGTAAGCGACGGGGGCGTAGGTGATCAGCGGTCGTTTTGACTGATAAAGAGTCTCGGCAACGGTGAATTCGGTTTTAACTCTTTCCAGATACTGTCCGCCGAAAGGTTTTTCCTCAAGCTCCACAATTTCAAACTGACCGTCTTGATTGACGATGAGTCGATTAGCCAACTCAGTGATCCCCTGGTCGTTTACTTGCTTGCCGCCATCATAAGCGCTTTGACCTGGCTTGAGTGAGATCTGATTTTCGGGATCGAAATAGCCAATCCCTTTGAATTTGAGGAGTTTAACTTGGTGTTCGCCGATTGGCTCGGGAAGATGGACGTAGCCGGAACGACCTTTAATTATTGATTCAGGAGTTAAAGTCCATTCGATATGTTGTTGAATGAGGTCCTTGGTGGATTGATCGAGTGATAAATGACTAGTGAAGTGAATTTTTGCTTTCATTGATTGAAGGGAAATATGAATCTAGAGTTATGGTTGGTATTGTAGGGGGTAGATTGATGTTTGTTAATTTAAATCGCTATGTATTTTAGACAAATAAAAATTGGAGGATATGATGAAAATTTTAGTTATTTAATTGGTGATGAAGCAACAAGGGAGGTGATGGTAGTGGATCCGGATAATTTAGAAATGTTGAGCCAAATCATTACGGAGGAAGGACTAAAAGTGAAAGGTATTTTGATTACCCATGAACATGGAGACCACGTAGTGGGAGTGCCGGCGACCGTTGAAAAATATGGTGTTCCAGTTTATATCCATGCGGCGGGCAGACATAAGGTGGAGAATGCTGGTGCCGAAATTAAAGAGATCGTGGGCGGTGAGCTGATTACTATTGGCGGGCTAGAAATTAGGGTGATTCATACTCCTGGCCATGCCCCAGGAGCAGTTTGTTTTTTAGCTGAGGGAAAGCTGATTGTTGGAGATACGTTGTTTGTAGGAGGCTGTGGACGTTGTGATTTGGCTGGCAGTGATGTGGAAGCGATGTATGTGAGTTTGTTTGAAATTTTAGCGAAATTCCCTGATGAGACGGAGATCTATCCTGGCCATGACTATGGCGAAAGGCCTTATTCCACGATTGGAAGAGAAAAAAAAGAGAATCGTTTCTTGGCTTGTAAAAGTAAGGAGGAATTTGTGAAGGAACGGTTGGGGTAGGGGGGGGGATTAGGGATTAGGGAGTGGATTGGGTCTCTAATTTATTGATGCGTTTGCCGTGATCTATAAGAAGGTCGTTGTGACGAGTGAGGGTTTGAGGGTTAAGTACCATGTTTTGACGAATTACCTTTAACTCTCCGAGAATAATGTCAAAGAGCTCAGAATGATCACGAAGTGTTTGGCGCATTTCGCGGATAATTTCATTTTCTGAGATACAGAAATCAATGAAGCCTTTAAGGTCGTTTGTTTTCATAATGAGTGCAGTTAGGGGTTAGGGGAGGAATTGGGTTTCTAATTTATTGATGCGTTTGCCGTGGTCGATAAGAAGGTCGTCGTGACGAGTGACTTTGGGGGTGATGATTTCGAGGACCTTGCGAATCCCCTTGAGCTCACTGATCACTACTTCGAATAACTCGGAATGACCATGAAGAAGGTAACGGATTTCTTGGGTATCTTTTTTTAACTCGAGCACTATTTCGTTCTCTGAAATACAACGATCAATAAATTTTTTTTGATCTTTTGTTGCCATGGTTTTATGGGGTTATTGATTTTGTGACTTAACCCTAACAATGAAAAATGAAATTTTTATTAAGAAATTATGAAGTTTTGATGAAGTTGTTTTAAAACTGCGGAGAAATGGACTTGTGGGGGTGAAGGAAATATTTTGAAGTGGGACTACTGGCTTGATACAGACATAAAAAGCCACATTCAATGCTATGTAGAATGTAACGTCTGATGAAAAACAGCCTCGAAAACTATTCGATGACTACCCCAGTCTCGCTAATGAATTGAACTTCTTTTTCAAGTGTGATGCCGAATTCACTACGGATTTTTGACTGGACGGTGTGGGCCAACTCAAGGAGATCGGTTTGTGTGGCTGCACCGAGGTTGATGAAGAAGTTGCCATGTTTTTCGGAAACTTGGGCATCACCAATTTTGAGACCTTTGCAACCGGCACGTTCACTGAGCCAGCCGGCAGGGACGTTGCCGGAGGAGAGGGGGATATCTGGAGTTTCAAGCAGAAGGTCGGCGGCCTCTAACTGACTGGGGTTTTTAAAAAATGAGCCGCAATTGGGTTCTGAAGGATATTTGGCGTTGCGGACTTTCTGGATTTGGAAAATTTCGGTGGAGGCGGATTGGGCGCGTTCAGGATTTTTTCTTAATTTCAAAGTGGCTTTGAGGATGTACTTCGGATGGCTGGACTGTTGCCAAAGCTTGAAGGTGCTGTTGCGATATGAGAAATCGAACTCGGCTTTGGGCCGAGTGATGATCTGGTTTGAATCAGGATCGTAGTAAGTGATGTCCTGGAGGAGGTCTT
>CAYGJQ010000068.1:2731-9873 GCA_964350285.1 uncultured Candidatus Peribacteria bacterium
CGAGAGTGCCAGGAATACCGAATAAATTTTCCATGCCAATAAGATCATGTTTTAAAACCTGCATGATCAGGGCGTTGAGGATGATGCCGGCGTCGGCGGTGACGATTTCGTCGGTGATATTGAGGTTGAAAGATGACAGCTTGATGATCAGCCCCCGAAAACCATTCTCGTTAAAAACCGTGTTGCTACCGCCGCCAATGATGATTGTGGGTAAATTGGATTCTTTGGCGGCGACTACTAAATCAGGAATGACTTTGATGTCTTTGCAGTCATAGAAATAATCAGCAGGGCCACCGATTTTAAAAGCCGAAAAACTTGAAAGGGGGACTGATTTTTGGATTTCCGGAAACTTTGCTTCGAAAGTATTAGTCGTCACATTCGCGGGTTAAATTAAGTAAATACTAAATGATAGAGTGGTTTGAAGCCAGGCTGTTTAGTCAGAAATTGGAATAATTAAAGTTTCCGGTTGACTTCAATAGAGGAGCTTCAGTATATTTCCTTTGCTGTCGAGATTTTGGCAGTGAAAATTGATTGAAAATTAGCCACCTTAGCTCAGTTGGTAGAGCAACTGTCTTGTAAACAGTAGGTCGTCGGTTCGAATCCGACAGGTGGCTCCACGTCGAAATAAAAGGCTTACATTACGAATCCTGCTTCGCAGGCTTTTTCATTACAACCTTTCATTTCTCCTCTTCCCCAAAAATTGCTGTGCAATTCCCGGGGGCCCCTGCTCGCTTCGTCCTCGCCTTTGGCTCCGGCTGGCTGCGCTTACTAGCGTCATAAGGCTTCGCAGGCTTACAGTTTAGTACTCCTTTATCCCCACCCCGCAGTCACCGTCAGGGGACGGTTGCGGGGCGGGGCCCCCTGCTCAGAGATCCTCGCCTGCGGCTCCGGTCTCCTGCGCTTACTAGAGTTATACAAATCCTGCTTCGCAGGCTTTTTCATTACAGCCTTTCATTTCTCCTCTGCCCCAAAAATTACTGGAATTAACGATTACTATATATCCCTCCTCCTAGCCCCCCGCCCGCTATAGGGGGAGTATACAGATTAAATATGAAATTTTTCGAAAATTTTTATAAAAAAAAGATGAAGAGCAATAAGTTCTGCGCTTTTACTTTGATTATTTGATCAATTCTACTAGGAAGTAATCAGTGGTCCATTGATCTCCGCCGCTGGGGTCGATTTGGAGGATTAAATCTTGGGAAACGGTGGAATCGATGAAAGTAAGATTGGTGCCAGTACCAGTGTTTCCGGAATTTGAGTGATCGGTATATCCACGCTGAGAATTTGTGCCTTTGGCGAGAATGTAAAATTGAATATGGGCAGGGTTATTGCTATTAGCCCCCATCATGTCAGCCACGATGGAACCGCCGTAGTTTAAACGAAAACGGGCGCTTCCGCTGCCGGAGATACGACGGGAAAGAGCAGTGACACGAAGCGTATTTGAGGTTCCAAGGGCGCCACCAGGGATGGTTACGGTTTTAGCATTGAGAAACCCACTGCCAGAGACCACACTAGCAGTGGCATCTGAAGAAACCACTCTGATTCCACTTCCAACCATCACAAGGTCACTCTCATCATTACTGATCTGCCACTCGTTTTCGGTAGCGCTGTAACGAAGAATTCCATCATTATCACTGCCTTGACTGGCAATCACATTAATATCGGCACCTGCGCCAACATTGTCGTCATCGAGAAAAATGGTGGTGCCGTCTAGAGCGATATTTCCTTGAACCTTTAAGTCGTCGGTAAAAGTAAAACGACTATTGGCATTATCCCAAAAAAATTGCTCATTGAGGGTATTTCCGAATTGAAGCGTGACATCCCCACCGGAGTCATCGAAATCAATGATCAAAGAATTCGCCTCTTCTTCAAAGACCTCCTGGCTGTAAATCAGCACATCAGTGGCAAAAACTTGAGAGCTCCAAAGACTAGAAAGGAGCAGCAAGGAGAGAATATTTTTTATTTTAGTTGGCACAATCGAATGCTTCTTGTCATTATTTTGTCACCGGATTATACAGAAAAAGCTAAAATCTTCAATCTCGACTTTGTTGTATTGTAATACTTAAGCCCCAGAAGTCGCCTCTAGAAAGCCATCCATATTGAAGCCCCTTAAAAAGTTGACTCTTCAGAGAAACATGTTAAATTCCTTTCACTTTGAAAACCAGGAATACAGCAGGTTGCCTTTGTGCCGATGAGTGTCTTTGAATTTTTGAGATTGATGAAAGATTTAAAGACGTTTATCTGCCGTTTAGGCAACAACCAAGGCGCAAATTTGCGCCGAAAACGAGGGCCACTATGATGGCTATCACCGTTGTGCTTTGTATCGCAGTCATTGCTAGCTTGTTGGTGCTTGGCAACGTGATCTTAGATCAAGCTGCCGCCCGCTTGGGATCAATGTTTTACCGGATCATGGGGGCCTCCTCAGATAAAGAACTGATGAAGGTTGCCAGTAAAGGAACCGACCGCCGGAACTGGATTTGGCTGGTGATCATCTGGTCTACCGCCACCGCGTGGATTATTTATCTAAGCGTTTGGTAGGGAAGGAATCCTCGTTGTACTATTCCATGCTGTATTCCTTCCTTTTTGTTAGGTGATCAAATAGCTAGAATGATATTTTGAGGGAAATACTTAACTTTTTTGCTATGAGAATGTTTATTCGAGGTATTTCGGCTTTAGCCCTGGTAGTAATTGGGGCGTATATGATCAGCAATTCAGGATGGCCAAATCCGCCTTTCCTAAGTGGAATTGCGTTTATCATTATTGCAGTGAATACCTGGATGCCGGTATGTCCGATTTGTGCAAAAATTTGTCCGGTGAAAAAGTAGGACGTTGGGGAAAATTGAGCTGCTGAAGTTGAGTCTAAAAATACTTTGGCAGCTCATTTACAAACCGCTCAATGTTGATATCTACTTTTGCATCTTCAAAATGATAGTCCGTGACTATATCGCACTAATATGCGCCTCGGAATTCTAATGGATCACCAACTGACAAAGTTGCATAATTCTGATTTTCTATTGAAATTTAGAAAAATTCACTTATATTCTGAAGTCACTAAGACTTTTGACTAATCATTTCTTAATTCACCCCATTATGACTTACGTTTCACGCAAGTTGGCGGCGGTAACTGCGGCGGTTTTGGTGGCTATCAGCATGGTGATGCTGGCTCCAACTGTTGGCGCTTATAGTTACTATGATCGCTACTACGATTACGATCGTTATGACTATGGTCGTTACTATGATTCTTACGACTATGATCGATATTACGATTATGGAACTTATGGTCGCTATTACGATTACGACCGCTACAATGATTACGACTACTATCGGCCAGTAACGCGGTCATCTTATTATTACGATGACTACTACAACTATGATTACGATCGCTACTATTACGACCGTGATTATGACTATTACTACAATGGTTTTTCTTACCGATACCCTTACAATGATCGCTATTCACGCGTAGGTTACTACGATGATTACTACTATGATGGTTATCGCTATGAAGGAAGCTACTACAAATGGTATGACCGCTACTACGACTACCGCAGCGGCCGCTACGATGATGTTTACCGTGGCACTTCTTGGGATGACGACTATTACCGCTACTACTAGTCAGAATTGATTTAAAGGCCCTTGGATTCGCTCTGAGGGCCTTTTTTGATGATTGAATTTTGGGAGCAGGAGTGTCATTGTCAGTATAGAAAATGAGCACAAAGGTTGACAGAGGTGAGGCCTTGTGCTAGTATGCGCTCCTTTGATAATTAATCATATCTCAATATGACTATCACTAAACGTGCATTTGTATGGGGAATCGCTGCTATTGTGGCGGCGTTGGCGATTGCGGCCCCATTTGCATCTGCTTACGATTATCGATACAACACTTCACGTGACTGCGTATCTAGTTATGGATACTACAGTACAAATTGTTTCGATGATTATTATGATCGTTATTACCGTGCGGATAGCCGTTATGACGATTACTATGGCAATGACTATGATCGTTACTACGCTTACGATTATGATCGTAACGATGATTATCGTTATGACTCTTTCTATAGCTATGTTCCGCGAACATATGACTATGATCGTTATGACTACGATTACGACTATGACCGCTACAACACTTTCGTTTACCGATGTGGAGATCGAAACTGTGAAGTAGACTATGACAACTACCGTTACGACAATGATCGCTACGATACTTACCGTTACAACGATTATCGTTATGACACTTACGGTCCACGATACCGTGGGTACAATAGCTACAGCAGCGAATACATCCAATATGATGACGATCGCTATGTACGCGCAGACTACTACAATGAAAACTATGCTAGTCGTCGAGCTGACTGGCTAAGAAACACAGGACGATACTACGATTACTGGTTCTAAACTCATTCTAGAGTTAAGAGGTCTCTTCTGCGGAAGGGGCCTCTTTTTTTTGCTCCTCATTTGAGGCGTCCGCGGAATTTTGGGCGGAGATGGAAGCTTCGGAAGATGCTGTATTCTCAGCTGGAGGCGAGGTGAAATCTTGTTGCGATAAAGTAGCTGCTGGCTCGGAAGAGGTTTCGGGCTGATCACTTTTACTGCTGTGACCTTCTACCTTCGATGGCTCCCCTTGTTTTGCGAGACGTTCTTGAGCCTTTTTTATTTGCTGCTTGAGTTCGACCATTCGTAATTCTCGTCCGACCATTAGTTTATTCATTTTTTCGAATTCGAGTACTTTTTCTGCTAGTTCTTCGGTTTTCTCTTTAACCTTATCTTCCAATTCAGCATGAGATTTTTCGAGCTTGGAGGTCATGGCGTTGAAGGAATGAGCTAACACACCAATTTCATCTTTTGACTTGATACTAACGCGCTGAGAAAGGTCACCATGGATGATTTGTTCAACGGCCTTGGAAAGCTTTTGAATTGGTCCAATGATCGATTTTCGGAGAAACCAAACGTTGGTGATGATAATCAAGAGAGCGATAACACCGAGCACAACGAGACTCTGACTTAAAGCGGCAAGCTGAAGCTGGAGAATATTGGCGTCTTCTTGAACGAGGCGTTCGCTACGCTGAGCGAGAGCCTGCATTTGACTGCTAACCTGAATTACTAAATCTTGGATTTCTTGAGATACTACAATCAGCTCTTGCTCTACCTGGTTGCGCTCATTGTTTACGTCGTCAATTTCTAAACGTAAAAAGCGCTTCTTGAGTGCGAAGGCATCTTGAGACTTACCCACGAAGTCATTGAAAAGTTCATTAGCGGCCATCAGAGCGCTCTTTTGTACTTCGTTTACTTCCGGGACCATGATGCTACGACTGTATCCGAGATAATCCCACTGCTGATATAGAATTCCACCGTGGACTTCTTTAAAATCTGAATTATCACTGCCCAAAAGAAGAGCATAAGAGAAAATATTGTATTGGATTACAGCTTGATTGAATTCAGCTTCGGCGCGCTGGATATCAGCAAGATCTTTGAAGCGGTTTTTCTGCATACTAAAGCTGATAGCATTACTGGCTGTGTTCACCGCTAGCAGAGCCTCATTGATACTCTTGATTGTTGGAGTCTGACGCTGAGTAATATTTTGAACAGAATCGCTGAGAGTCGCTAAACTCAAGGCGGTAAAGGCGCTAAGGGAAACGAGGACAATGATAATAATCCCATAGATCACACTGAGCCTTTTTTGTAATGAGTGCTTAATCATGAGCTTATTTGCCTTGATTAATTATTTCTTGGTAAATAGCGGTGATCGAAAAGAAGGATTTGATACAGCCTTGAAATCTTTTCGAGTCTTTCTCGTAGATGGGGACGTAAAGCGCTACGCCTTCAGTTTGAGCGCTTTGATCGTAATCGATAGTTGTGTCTTTGTAGGATTCGCCCTTACCGTCGTTGAAACAGCGGAGCCACCAATCTTCATCGGCTTGGAAATAGTCGCTGGTGACATTAGTGGAGGCAGCAATGACGCCTTTTCGATCAGTAACAAAAATCTCCATAAACCCAGGGAAATTTTCTTGGAAGCGAATTAGAGCTAAAGCGGTATCGTTGGTGGTCTTTTCGCTGATGAATTCTTCGATTGATTCGCTCTCGTTACGCCATTGCTGATCGATACGATCGATGTCTTTGATGGTAAGCTGTTGGTTTTCTTCGTTCACCTGAGCAATCAAGTCGACAAATAAATCATCGGCGGCGAATTTTTCCAATGTGCTGAGTTTTTTGACTAAAATCTTTTGAATTTCAGGAGAGAACTCAGACGTTTGAATGGGCTCAATCTCGGCCTTTTCTTCTTGTTTCTTCAGGTAATTCATAGAGACGCAACCAGTGGCCACAACTAAACTGACTAGCATGGTGATGAAGACAGTGTAATGAGCTCCTTTTTTCAACATGACGAAAGGTTAAATCAATCTTGTTATTATACTGAAAAAGCGGCTTTTTAGCAAGCCGCTGTACTTAGGTTGTCACTATCAGGTCAGTTTTTATTTGTTCTTTAGCCTCATCTGCTGTTCCATTACTACTGAATTAGCGCCTGACACAATGGCCTTAAGCAGTTTTTCGATGTCGCCAAGGCGAGTGTCGAATTTCTCACAGGCTGATTGAGCAAGATCTCTTAACTCGTGATTTGGATCATCGATAAAATTAGCCCTAGACGGAGGAAAAGGTTCACCCATCATCAAAGTAAATACTTCGAGATCATCACGAGCATCTTCAACCTGGCTGGCTTGGTTGATTTGGACACGACTTTCTTTAATTTCCTGCTCCTTCGTATATTTGTTGATAAACGTATTAATATCATCGTCTACTGAGGGTTGATTTGCCTGAGCCTGGGATTGAGACGAACGGCGGAAGACACCAGAAAGACGGTCGGAAATACGTTTCATTAGGCCCTGTGACTGCTCTCTCTGGTCAGGACTTTGAGGAGTTGGACGCCCTTGCTCATCAAGACTATAAAAAGCTTTAAACAAGGCCATGCTGCGACCTTGGATTTTGCCTACTGCTTGTTCGATAATTTTGACAAAAACTGATAGGTAGCTAGACAGCTGCGGATCAGGTAAAACCATTGATTGATTATCCGGCACACTAATGTGGTCCAGAATTAAACGGCCATAACGAACCGCTGCATGACGAGGATCTGACTGAGATTGAAGGGCGCC
>CAYGJQ010000069.1:0-3192 GCA_964350285.1 uncultured Candidatus Peribacteria bacterium
TTGACCGTCTTTGACGTGTTTGCTCATATTTACTGAACCGAGATTACATACGGCTGTTTCAGTAGCCGAAGTGTTGAGAGTGATTTCAGTACAGAGGTTTGAACTGTGGATTACACCGCAGTGATCTTGAGGAGAGCGAACGTTACAGGGGTCTTTGAAAGTGATCCATGGGTGGCCGGTTTCGAAGAGCATTGAAAGCATTTTTCTCCAGAGATCTTTAGCGCGGATTTTTTTGCTGAGGCGGATTTCGCCGGTTTCAGCTTGGCGTTCGTATTCGACGTAGCGTTGTTCGAATTCTTTACCAAAAGTTTCGTGGAGATCTGGTGCTTCATCTGGCGAAAAGAGCGTCCACTCTTTGTCTTCGCGGACACGTTTCATGAAAAGATCGGGAATCCAGTTTGAAGTGTTCATGTCGTGAGTACTGCGACGTTCGTCACCAGTGTTCCGACGGAGTTCGAGGAAAGACTCGATGTCGTAGTGCCAAGTTTCGAGGTAAGCACAAGTAGCGCCGCGACGACGACCACTACGGTTGATAGCAACGGTAGTATCGTTAGCAATTTTGAGGAATGGCACAACTCCTTGGCTTTCCACGCCGGTCCCTTTAATCAACGAACCAGTACCGCGGATGGAAGTCCAATCGTTACCGAGTCCGCCAGACCACTTTGAAAGCTGAGCGTTGTCCCCGATACATTTGAAGATGTGGTCGAGAGAATCGTCGACTGTGGTGAGGTAACATGAGCTGAGCTGCGGGTGGCAGGTTCCTGAGTGGAAAAGCGTTGGAGTTGATGGCACAAAGTACAGCTGAGAAATGAGATCGTAGAATTCAACTGCACGTTCTTCTTTGTTTTCTTCATTAAGCGCAAGGCCCATGGCAACACGCATCCAGAAAGCTTGTGGTAGCTCGAGGATGTTTTGGTTTTCGGGGTTGCGGATGAAGTAACGATCGTAGAGAGTTTGCAGACCGAGATAGCGGAAAAGATCGTCGCGTTCGAGCTTGAGGTGGTAGCTCATTTTTTCGAGATCGTAGCTGAGGAGATCTTCGTTGAGACGTTTGATTTCTACTCCGTGTTGGATGTTTTTGACGAAAGCGTCGCGGTATTGGCGTTCGAGTTCTTTGTGATCATATACTTCTGGACCGACTACTTCTTTGTAGAGAACGTCGGCGAGAAGACGTGATGCGAAGTGTGCGTAAGCTGGATCTTGCTCGATGCGAGAACGAGAAGAGAGGATTACTGCTTTAGAAATTTTGTCGGTAGTGATGCCGTCATAGAGATTGTCTTGGCATTTTTGAGCGATGCCTTCGATATCGATGATGTCTTCGTATCCTGCGGCCGCCCATCTAATAGAGGTCGCGAGTTTTTCTAGTGAGAATGTTTCTTTTTGCCCATTGAATTTGGTAATTGTCAGCTTATTTTTTTCGATCTTTTCCAAGACTTGCTCATGCTTTTTTTGGCGTTCTCGGAATTGTTCGTGACGGTAAAGGATATAAGCTTTAGCGGCTTCAAAATGGCCGTTTTTCATGAGGACAGTTTCCACCACGTCTTGGGTTTCTTCTACAGATGGCGTTTGCTCTGCAAAGCGAGCTTCGAGATCAGTGAGAACTTCTTCGGTGATCTTGGTGAGATCAGCTTCGGTGATTTGAGTCCCTACCGAACTGAAAGCCTTTTGGATGGCAACATTAATCTTTTTCGGGTCGAACTCAACGATGTCGCCACTGCGCTTTTTTATTTTCTGAATAGTGTGCATGAGCGTAGTTGAATAAAGAAATAAAGAATCAAAGAGACTAAGAATGGACGCATCAAGGATGCGCTATGGTTGTTTACCGATTCCAATGGGAACCTCATACTGCCATAAGGATCATGGCGGGAAAAATAGTTAGAGGGGATTTTAGATTGCGCGCTCGGGAGGATTGTTATCTTCACCATTTTAAAGTCTGTTTTTTGGCTTACCTTAGAGGTGAAGGAATCAACATGTCGTAGTTAAGCGCCGACCACCATACTATATATTGTGTGTTTTGCGTTGACAATGGGTTTTGAGGGTTAGAGGTTAAATGGAGTTGCGAGAAGGGGGGAAATGGGGTGGGATTGCTGGGGTTATTAAGTTAGCCCCGGAGAAAAAGATTTCCGCAAAATAGCATCTTTTTAATGTTCACAAGCTCATGAGCTTATGAACCGAAAGGCTCATGAGCCTTTCGAAAAAGATGAGCTATTTTGTTCCAATATTTTTCTCCGTGTCTAAGGACACATTCACATGATCAATGATTCTAAAATTTTCACCTCAACGTTTTTTTTAGGTGAAGGGAAGCGGATTTAAAAAAGCAGCCGGAGTGGCTGCTTTTTTTAAACTTTATTGATGGGGGCTTTTCTAATCGTTTTGAGCTATTAGTTTTCTGGTGGGGTGTCTTCTGCTGGTTCAGTTGGGGTTGGCTCTGTGGTTTCTGGAGTTTCGGCTTCGGCTGGGGGTTCAGGTTTGGTGTATTCGTGGCCGTTTTCTTCCATCCAGGTTTGAGCGGCGACGTTGCCTTTTTCGGCGGCGTTTTTCATGTCGGCGATTTGTTCGGTGGTTTTACCTTGAGCGCCGTAGACTAGGGCGCGTTGGAAGTAAGCACGGGTGTCATTTGGAAGTTGTTCGATAGAAGTGGTGAAATCGGTGATTGCGGCTTCGTAGTTTTCCATTTGGCGGTGGAGGATGCCACGGTTGAGGTAAGCTACTTTGTTTCCTGGGGCTAATTCGATGGCTTTGTTGTAATCGGCGAGGGCTTTTTCGTTGTCGCCGACAATTTGGTGAGCAACACCACGGTTGTAGTAAGCGTCAGGGGCGTTGGGCTCTAGCTCAATCACGCGGTTGTAATCGATAATGGCGCGAGCGTACATTTTGTTGTTGGCGTAGGCTACGCCGCGATTGAAGTGGGCCATAGCGAAACCACCGTCGAGCTCAGTAGCCTTATTGAAAGATTCGATTGCAGCATCGAAGTCACCGGAACGGAGAGCTTCCATGCCTTCGAAATGGTAATCTTCTTTGGTTTCTGGTTCAGTTTTATTGTCTTCAGGAGTTGATGTACAACCAATACTCAAAATCATTACTGCGGAAATTGCTAATGCTGAAAGTACTTTAGTTTTCATGATGAGAACTTAATTAGGTAGTACCTTGTTTTTAACAAGAATCAGTAAAAAAGTCTAATCCCGATGCCAG
>CAYGJQ010000069.1:3202-6938 GCA_964350285.1 uncultured Candidatus Peribacteria bacterium
AAAAGGAATCTGGGGTCTTTCTCAGGTGTTTTTTTATCCCAATGTTTTAACGGCAACCAGTGATGATATTTTTGCTTCGAACACCCCTCTGGAGCCGGAAAGGCTTGCAGGCCGCTGGGTTTTGCTGTGCCGTCGAGAATTTGTTCGATAATTTCATGAACGATCGGCATCCAACGAACAATAACGTGGCCGATGATTCTGTTGTCGATAAAGTAATTTTGGGCGCCAGATAAGACAGCTGTAATTGGTGGCGTGACAACTTTGTCGCCACGAGTGCGGATACTATGCCATTCAATCCCAGGAACGCATTCAGTAGGAGTGTTGAGCTCTTGGAGAAAGTCGCTATCAGGCTTTACTTGGAGATAACAGGGAGCTTGGGCGATTTCTTGAACGAGGTCGTTGACGAGGCCGGAATTTTTAGAAAGGGGATTCATGTCACTGGCCTTTTGAGAAAGCTCGGCAGCGAGATCAATCATTTCAGCATCGGTGCCATGATGAGGAGAAGCAATAGTGATTACTCGTGTGACTTTATTCTTTAACTCAGGCGTGCCGATGTCAGATTTGAGATAATGTCGAGCGAGCACCCCACCCATGCTGTAACAAATGATGTTGATTTCGTCGAATGGAGTTTTTTGGTTGGCTTCTTTGATCAGGCCGTCGATGTAATCGGCGTACCAAGAAAGGTCTTTATCGGGATCGATGAAACGACCGGGAAGTGAAGGCACCAATGTTTGGTAGCCGCGGTCTTCGAGTAATCCGGGTAAAGAATGAAGGGGCATGAACCAGGTACGTTTGGTGCCACCCCAGCCGTGGAGAAATAATGCGAGTTTCATGGGGGCATCATACTAAAAAAGGCCCCGGTTGTGAACGAGGCCTTTTTGATTAATGTGGAATTGATGACTAGTAAGGAAGACATCCTGGGTCACCTACGAGACAACCGTTTTCGCTCATGTTAGTGATAATGCGCAAACTAGTGTTGTTAGACATTGTATTGTAGTTGCTAACGGCTCCAGCATAAGCACTACATGAACCGCGGTCGATTTCACCAGTACTACATTTGATGCTAATCAAGAGGTCGTTACGTTTTTGATTGGCGTATGAATCAGCGGTGAAGTATGGCTGTGGAGTGTAAGCCCACTCTTGAGTGGTGGCAGCACAGCTTTTTGGGATACCAGTTCCGTCGTTGAAGACGATTGATGGATCCGCTTGGCAAGCGTAGAGATGGGCAAGACTACCAAATGGACTGTAAATCCCTAATGTGAGTGACTGAGTATCATCTAGAGTGTAGAAGACATAGGCGATTTCTTGTGCCGTGAGATATTCGAAGTATTCCACCATTACGCGGTAATTCAATTGCATGTGAGGAAGTTGATTTGAAGAAGTCATTGGAACTGACGGCCCAGATGGCTGAGTTGGTTGACTTGGTTGGGTTGGCTGTGATGGCTGGCTTGGCTGTGTTGGCTGAGATGGCGTAGTGTCGTGAGTTGCTGCATCGTAGCTTTCGAGATCGTGGTAGCGGTTACCTACTTCGTAAAGCATTAATACTACTTGGCCGCGGGTCATTTTGTGATCAGAGCCGTAAGTAGTGATGTTGTAATGATTGTAGGCGTCGATTGTTGGTTGGAACCAGTTTGGACTAGTTTCACTACCTACAGGGAATCCGTAAGCCCGAGCGGTAATTACTGCTGCTTCAGCGGCGTTTACGGGATCGGTGGCGCGGAGATTTCCGTTGCCGTCGCCTTTAAGAATACCGAGGTGTTTAGCGGTAGCGGCGTATTTGGCGTACCAAATGTTGCCGTCGTTGAGATCATTAAAAAGACCAGCAGAGAAATTTTCTGATTGAGCATCATCGTCACCAACAGTGGCACGCATGGCCATAACGGCGAATTCGATGCGGTTGATACCTTTGTCTAGAGTACAAGAACCGTCGGGATTTCCTTTGAGGACTTCCTGATCGAAGAGATATTCAGCGGCATCTCTGTAATTTGAGGCGACGTTGTCGGTACAGAACGCAAAAGACACTTGCGGGATCATCAGGGCGAAGAGGGCGCTGATGGAAATAATAGAAAGAAATTTTCGCATGATGGGGTGGTTAATGATTATTCTGCCATATGCGTTGGATGAGAAAAGATTAACATCGATCACATTAAAACGTCTACGAAAAAGGCCCAGTCAGATGACCGGGCCTTTGAAATAGATCTGGTTGAGTTGTTCTAGAATGGAACACAGCCGGCAGTGCCGAGAGTACAGTTGGTTCCTCCGCCAATATTGTTGATGATACTCATATTAGTGTTGTGCATTGAGGCGCTCATGTCGCTCATCATTTGATAAACGGATGGATCAATGGCACCACCGGAGCTGCTACCGGAATCTTCGCCAAGCCAGTATTCTGGTTGACTCCATTCGCTGCCGCCGGTGCTACCGGTATCAGGTACAGTTGTTGCAGTGGTATTTGGCGAGTATTGAGCGATATATGGTTCTACTTGGCCGAGGAATTGACCACATGATTCAGCGGTGATGTCTCCTTCGTATTCTTGATTTTTACATGCTTCGCGAACGATGAGCATCAGTAATTCGTTTTGAAGTGAGGATTGAAGTTGTTGAATTGCTGCTTCGTCGTAACTATTGAGCATAGTGGTGAGAGCTTGAGTTCCTTGAGTACAATCCATGCGGCCGACTGGAGAATCAAGAACGCGGCTAGAGTTGGCTTCACAAAGTCCAACGTGAAGAATAAGAGAGAAATTTTGAGCGAGAGCGTTGATTGATTTCTTCTGTGTATCAGTGAGGCCGTCGTAAATTTTGTTTCCTTCGCTAGATGAAAGTTGTTCGAATTCAACGATTAGCTTCGTGAGGTCGCCACGGCTGCTAGTAGTTGATGTAGAAGAATTGCTTGGAGAATAGTTTTTGGCTGCAGCTTCGATTGCATCGTAATTTTCGTTTACCTGGTGGATGAGGAGCACAGCATCACCGCGAGTCATTTTGTGAGTTGGGTCGAAAGTTTTGACGCCAGCGGTTTTGGCAATGTTCATTGCTGGGCCGTACCAAGCTTCACCAGATGCTGGAGCGGGGATTTCGATTGCCGTACCACGGAGGGTGATGATTACGGCTTCGGCAGCGTTTACGCCGTCAGCGAAACGTCCTTTGCCAGTGTCGCCGTCACCTTTGAGGAGACCTTCGAATTTTGCAGCTTTAGCGAGGTCGAAATACCAAATACCGGATTCGAGATCTGGGAAAGTACCTTTTTCCATGGCCGCGAGATCTTTGATGTCTTCGTCAGTGTAATTGTTGCGAAGGACGAAAGTTGCGAATTCAACGCGATTGAGGGAACCGCCAAGATTACAGCCACCGTCGGGGTTTCCGCGGAGGACTTTTTCGCCATGGAGAGATTTTGCGGCATCCATGAATTCTGTTGGGACATTGTCGGTACAGAAGCCGAATGACACTTGAGGAATGAAGAGTGCCACCAAAGCCATGAGCACCAACAGAGCGTTGAATTTACGCATAGTATTTATGGTTAAATTTGAATTGCAGAAATTATATTCGGCCGACTCAAATTTGTCTAACCTGAAAATTTTAATTGCTAAAAAAGCTGACGCTGATGCGCTTAGATGAAAATGCCTATTGGGAGATAGACAGCATTGGAAGGATTGAGGCGTGCTGTACGCCTGAGGGAGAGATCAACGCTTGTTCATGCCGAAAGGGTCGTTTACATCGACCTTGGGCTCTTCTTCTTCGG
>CAYGJQ010000069.1:6948-9649 GCA_964350285.1 uncultured Candidatus Peribacteria bacterium
TGAGGAAGATGCCTTGAGCATAGTGGGTGAGCCCGAGGTAGGTGAAGGTGCCGAAAGTCAGCATGCTGATCAGGGACCAGCCAAAGCTCAATCCCAGACCCATCAAACCGAAATGGACCAAAACCGCCGTTAGGACAACTAGGCCAAAACGGGGGCCGGGGTCGCCGATGAAGAACTTCATCAGCCAGTCGATGGTTGGTTCCGATTCGGGTTTGGGATTGGGTTTGTTGATCTTTTTTTTGGCAGGCAGACGGTGAACCATCTTTGGCTGCTCTGGATCGAGCCGGAGATGGTCTGCTGTTGAGAGGTGAGTGGCCTGGCCGTCAGCCCCCACCGTCGGGAGGACGGTGGTCTCGGGGAGGTAAGCCCCGACGTTTGGGCTGAAAGCCGGTTCCACAGTCGTTGCCCCGAAGGCGGGTTCGACCGTGGTGGCCTGGTTCAAGGGGGAGGCCCCGACTTGTTGGGTCGGGGCGTTGAAAGGAAACTGTTGGCCTGCGGGTGCAGGCTTGCTGTGCCCTTCAACGAGCTCCCAAAAGGACATGTCGCCCTGGGGCTCCTCCTTGGGGGTGGGGAGTTGCTGGGTTGAAATGACCGATTGGTCAGGTTTCAACTCAGCGGTTTCTTCCCGGGGAGGGGGGCCGGAGTGGGTCTCCTCTTCGAGGTGAGCGGGGGCGCTCATTGCCTCTTCGAAGAGGTTGAAGTTTGCGACCGTTTTAGGCCGCCCCTCTCCGTCGAGAGAGACCTGCTTGAAGCCCTCCTCCCCGACGTGGTCGGGTTTTTGGCGCTCAAGCCAGGCCTGATCCTCGTGTGGGAGGAGTTGGGTGCGCCCGACTGCCCCGTCGAGCTTTGAACGGTCGAATTCGGTACCGGTTTTATCCGGGTCGGTTCGCTCGTTGGGGTTGCTTGGGGCGGGCTCGTTGCGGGTCCGGTCCGGGTTCGTCGGTTCATCGCGGGTGGAGACGTGGACCTGGTTGGCCCGGACGTGGAGGTTGTCAATGTGGACCACGTCCGTGCCTTCAATCTCGGCGTCGGTGGGGGTCGGGACAAACTGTGTTCTCGCCACGTCTGCCGGGTTGGCATCGGTGGCGGTACCGGTGACGTTCCAGTCTCGCGCCATGGTCTTATCCACGGCCTGGGCCGGAGAGGGGAGACGGAGACGCCGGGACGCCCGCTTGGGCCGAGGCTTACCGGGCGGCTTCTTCAGAGTCTCCTCGGGGGGAGGCTCGTAGGAAGCATTCGGGTCGACCCACTGTCGACGCTGGGTGGCGCCGGGGTCGTTAGCCTTGGGGGCCTCGGTCGGGAGAGGAGGAGGGAGCACCTCTATGCCCTCGAGGGGGTCATCGAGATTGGTGGTGCTTTCAGCGATCTCTTCCTCGGTGGGCGGAACGAAATGCGTGGTATCCGAGACCCCTTGCTTGGGGGAGACTCGAATACCACTGATGGCCTCTTGCCATAGTTTCTGCTCCGTTTCCCCGAACTCCCCTTTTTCCTCCTCCGGAATGAGAAGGTCGGGAACTGGCACGTACGAAGTCTGGTCGACATCCCCCATGGGGATGCCGTAGTTGGTTTTTGCGGACGCGGGTTTCTTTTTCTTTTTTTTACTCATAATCCATTTTCCTCCCCGTCACTGATGGACGGGCACTCGGGTTGGTTGATCTATTTTTGTTGTCTTCCAATGCTGTCAAAGATCCCTCCAGGGGACCGTTGAGGCGCAGCATCAGAAGTCTAAGGGGTGCTGCTCTTCAAGTCACTCGCTGAAGAGGCGCAGAGTCTACACTGAAAAGCGCTTTTTGTCAATGCGGATGAGGCTTTACGGAGCTATAATTAGCTATTTGTCATTTTCGGATTTTTCACCGACTTCTTTCCAGCAGGCAGTACGGTGTTTTTGGGCTTCTTTAAGGAATTCCTGAGCCTTTGGATTGTCACTTTCGATAAAATTGATGAAAGCAGCGAGTTTGAAAGAAGTTTCCATGCTGAGGAGATGCTCCATCTTGCAGGCGTCGATTTCGGCTTTTTTGGGGGCCACACCAAGAACTTTGGTGAATAGAACCTGCAAAAGGGTATCGTTTTTTTCCACGATTTCGACTAGTCGAGCTCCCTCTTTGGAAAGACGCATGAATTTGTTTTCGTCTTCGTCGATGAAGCCTTTGCGTTTGAGGGCGCGGAGGCTAATAGAGCAGCTACCAGGAGTGATATCGAGTTTCTTGGCGATATCAGTGAGACGAGCGTAGCCAGGGTTTTGAGTGAGTTCGTGGATGGCAATCAAGTAATGCGCAGCGCTGTGGGTGAGTGGGTTTTGTTCGAATTCTTTCCAGGTTTTGGTGTTTCTCTTCATAATTTTTTCATAAAAATTTTAACTTTTCTTCATATTTGGTTGCTAGGGTGGGAGTGTTGGCTAACAGCAGAGGTAATTTATTAGGTAGAATCGAAGGATGATTTCCAAAAGTTTGTCGTAAAAGGTGGAAATCGATAATGGGTGGTGAGAAAGGGACTAAATACTAGGAAGGAAGCGGTGATTCGTTTTTTTTGGAGGATTAGGCCTGACTTTACCCCTACCCAAACTAATAAATCTCCCCCCACTAATCAACCCACCCTTTTGCATTTTCTAGATGGATATAGTAATAAAATTAAGCATATGTATCGGGGAGTGGCGCAGTTGGCTAGCGCGTACGGCTGGGGGTCGTGAGGTCGCGAGTTCGAG
>CAYGJQ010000070.1:0-9609 GCA_964350285.1 uncultured Candidatus Peribacteria bacterium
GGAATTATTGATCGGTTGGCCTTTTTTATCGACGAGGAACTGGAAATTGTCCTTGGGCGGATAAGGGTTGCAGAAAACTTCAAAGAAAATTTTGGGACGAATCTTTTGAAGTTTGCGGACGGTGTCGGCAGAGATGGAATTTCGTTGCTGGTAGACCTTTTCTTTGTCGATGCTCTCAGGTCCCTTTTTCCCTTTGATGCGATAAAAATCAACGCCTTGTGCCTGAGCATTTTGCTGGAGAACTTGGCGCATCATCGCTTTACGCTGAAGAGTGGCGGCTTTCTTGGTTTTATCGCGAGACTGTTGGATTTGAGGGGCGCTGCGGGGTTTACCTTTTGGCTTGGTGTTTTGGCTGTGATGCTCATGACGATCAGAACCGATTTTGTCGCAACCTTCATGGAAGATAAAACGTTGCTCAAAAAACACCTTTCGGAATATTGATTTTTTGTTTTTGTGTAGCGGTTTCACAGCGATCGTGAAGTTATTTGTTTTTTAGCCGAATAAGCCATTGAGATATAATCTATGAATTATAGCATAAATGGCTTATTTAAGCTAGGCAGAGTCGCTTGCTAGTAGTCGGTTGGGAACTTTTTCTCATGAAGACCGTAAGTGTAGAGAAAATCCTGAACCACAGCCTGCATGAAATCTGCGTATTTCCAATTGTGATAATGGACTTTTGCCGATTTTGGGTCGACTTTATTAGGCAGAATAATGAAAGTATTGTACGCCTTTGAGCTGGCAAGCTTCTCACTTAGATCAGTACAGTGATTTACTCCTACGAGGAAAGTGGTATCAGCCTTCGGAAGCTGAGGGATTTTCTTGGCCCAATCATTGTTTCGTCCGATAATTTTGAGGTAGTGAGCATTAGCGGCGAGATTGAGAAGATACTTACTGGTTGGGTGTGAAACTACTTCTGTTTGAAGAGCAATTTGCTTTTCGGCAGAAAGTTTAGTGAAGTGCGAAAGAATACTTTTACGCAGCTCTTCATTTGATTTGGAAGGGTCAATTTCTAGACCAAATAGTCTAGAAAGCATGGTGAAGATATCGCCATTATGTTGATGGCCAGTATTCATAATTTGGTAGTACTTGGCGATCAGATTAATGTCTTCGGGATTTTCGATGCCGATAGATTTCAGATCAGCCCCGTAAATGGCTTCGGCGGCGGTATTTGCGCGCTTAATTTTTCCTTCCTTGCGGTACTTTGGAAGGGCAGTAATTGGGCTTTCATCAAGGTATGGGTACTCTTGATTATGCTCGATTTCGAATCCTTGGCTTTTGCCTTCGAGCAACTGACGCTTGGCACCAAGAGCAAAAAGCATGTGGAAGATCCGGAGGGCATCGGCTTGGGTAGGATAAAAGTTTTTGTAGTCATCAGCTCCAAAAACGTGCTCGACACCAACAATGTAAAAATTTGGTTTCTTGGGGTCGTAATTTTCTGGAGACTTGAGGACTGTTCCAAATCCTTGAATCAGCTTACCGAGTTTTGCTGGAATGTCTTTTCTGCTGATCTGGGGGTCAAAATCGATTCTACTAAGTAGATTACTGAAATCACTGAGATCAGGGCGCTTTGCTTGAGGGGCAGAATTTGGCCTGGCAGCAACTGATGTAGGTCTATTTCTAGGAATACGGATATCTGGAGTGGCGATAGGTGCTGGCGGCTGAGGTTTCGCCTGGGGCATGTATTTGGCATCGGGAGAATGCGGGGTGAATGCCTGGGCTAATGTAGCCATTAAAATTGCCGCGTTGCGAGTATTGACCTGAAGACTGCTTACTTGGTGATCATCAGGAATATTGTTGTGCTCAGGCTGAGTAGTAGTTGCTTGAGGCTGGAGAACTTCTTTCATGGGAAGCTTGATTGTTAATTACAGGATGAGGATTATACTGTTTTTGGAACGCTTGTCAATGAGATGATTGACCCTTTGTGGGGGAGACTTGGGTTACTTAGCTCAACGGCTTGTGCTATAATGCTTGGAAGTAATAAACCTTCTTAATTATGAAAATCACATTTGGTGGCGCTGCGCGGGAAGTAACTGGATCGAAACATTTGATCGAAGTGAATGGGAAAAAAGTACTTTTGGACTGTGGTTTGTTTCAAGGCCACCGAAAGGAAGCCGATGAGAAAAATCGTCATTTTCCGTTCAATCCGAAAGAAATTGATGCGGTGATTTTGTCACATGCGCATATGGATCATAGTGGACTGTTGCCTTTGCTAGTGAAGCAAGGTTTTAGCGGGCCGATTTATACGACTTTTGCCACTCCTGATCTGTGCAACCATATGTTGGCGGATAGCGCTTTTATCCAGGAAAGAGAGGCAGAATATATGAATAAAAAGCGATCCAGAGACGGTGAACCAAAAGTAGAGCCGCTTTATACGATGGAAGATGTGATGGAGACTTTAAACTTGTTCTACGGAGTAAATTACGACAAGTGCTATTACGTGACAGAAGGTGTGAAAGCCTGTTTTTTTGAAGCGGGGCATATCCTAGGTTCAGCGCAGATTCACCTGCAAATTCATGATAAAAAGAAAGATGAACGGTATACCCTTGCCTTTACTGGTGATTTGGGACGAAAGAATTTGCCAATCCTCCGTGATCCAGCTTATTTGCCGCCATCAGATTTTATTATTTCCGAATGCACTTATGGAAACCGTTTTCATGAGTCGATCTTGAATGTCGGGGATATTTTAGCGGAACATATCAATCGAGTGTGTCGGCGGGGAGGGAAAATTATTATTCCGGCTTTCTCGTTGGAACGGACTCAGGAAGTGGTTTATCACTTGAATATGCTATGGAAGGAAAAGAAGATCCCAGAATTTCCGATTTATGTAGATAGTCCCCTTTCGGGAAATGTGACAGAGGTATTTGCGGCGCATCCGGAATGTTTTGATCGTGAAACCAGCCAGGAATTTATTATGAATCGCTTAAACCCGTTTGGCTTTGGGTCGTTGAAATATACTAGTAGTGTGCAGGAATCAAAGGCTCTGAATTTTCAAAAAGGGCCGATGATTATTGTTTCGGCTTCGGGAATGTGTGAACACGGACGGGTGTTGCATCATTTGAAAAATAATATTGAGGATTCGCGGAATATGGTGATGATTGTGGGTTACCAAGCGGAACATACCTTGGGGCGTAAACTAGTAGATGGATTGGAAGTGGTGAATATTTTCGGGAAGCCTTATCGAGTAAAAGCCGAAGTGCAAATCATTGATCCATTCTCCGGCCATGCTGATCGTAGTGATCTCTTGGATTATCTGGGTAGGATTAAGGATGTGAAGAAGACATTTTTGGTGCACGGCGAAGAAAACCAAGGTTTGATTTTTGCGGATATCTTGCGAGAAAGTGGTTTTGAAGAAGTGCATGTGCCACATCGATTGCAGGAATTTGAGCTCTAGGATTGACTAATCTGGTATTGTCGCTATAGTAATCGCCTGTCGAATTAACTATTTCGTGATGTCTCAAGGACCAAACTCATTCAATAGCATGGACGGATTTGATGCCTTCCCGCCAGAAAATGAGAGGGAAACGCAATCGGGAAATTTTCGCCAAGCAATGCAAAATATGGCGCGAAGTATTTTAGTGGCTGACTTTAAGAGAAATTTGGCGGAAGGAAACTTCTACCGTGAACCTGATGATGGTTTGCCATCAATTGAGGCGCCGGTTTTCAAGAAGTTTAATGCCCGCACTGATCTTTTGGCAGTGGTAGGCGGATCCGAAGGGAACCACCCGTTGTTTCGAAAATTCCCCGCTTTAGAAATGTGCAAACACTCTCCTAAATTTGCCTGTGAGATTGAATTCAACTATGGAGAGGAAGGCCGAAAAAAAGGCATAGTAATTGATGCAACTGATTTGCCAACCACAGCTGAGGTGCTGGTTTTTGAGGAAGTGAGACCGGAAGATGGAACGAGTAAACCTGGATATCGGACTGAATTTTATCTAGTTTTTGCCGATGAAATTGTGACGGCGAAGCAAGTGGAACTCTGATCAGTCTAAATTCACTTAACTATTTCATGTAAGCCGCCGCATAGAGTCTTTGATAAATGGCGGAGTATTGTTTGATGAAGTCTGGTGAATTGACATCAAGAGCTTGGATTTCTTTAACAGCGGTATCGAATTGATTGTAATTTGGTGATGTTTCGGCGATTTCAAGAATGTCAGAAACGGAAACTGAAAGCTGGTAGCGCGCGATAGCTTGGGCGCAGTTTTGGCGGAATGTGGTATTGAGGTATTGCTGATAGCTGGTGTCTTTAATACTACTGAAAATATGGTCGATTCGTTCTTGAGCCCATTCACGCTGCTCAGGGCTTTCTAAAAACTGAATGTAGCTGAAGATGACGGAAAATGGATTCATAAAATCACTAACGATCAGGGATTGCGAGTGCAGCTGGATGTCGCCTAAAACATCTAAAGAAAGCTGCGAAAGGACTGTTTGTTCGTTGGTTTCCATGCTGTTGGTTGTTTGGTTGCAGCATTATTAACAAGATTAATTAGGAAAATCCAATTGTATTGATTCTTTTTTTTGCTACAATGTTGGAGCTTTAAAGCCACGCGGGTGTGGTATAATGGCTATTACGTCAGCCTTCCAAGCTGAATATACGGGTTCGATTCCCGTCACCCGCTCCACGTCGAAATAGAAGGCCTATCACTACAAATCCCGCTCCGCGGGCTTTTTCGTTGTCGGCCTTCTATTTCTCCTCTTCCCCAAAAATTGCTGCGCAATTCCCGGGGGCCCCTGCTCGCTTCGTCCTCGCCTGCGGCTCCGGCTCGCTGCGCTCTAGAGTCATATGTTCTCTACAAATCCCGCTCCACGTCGAGCTAAACTTCCAGCTTACGAATCATTCTCCGCTTCGCTACGAAGGCTTCTTCAGCTTACAGTTTAGTACTCCTTATCCCCACAAATCGTAGATTTGTGGGGGCCCCTGCTCGGTCATCCTCGCCTCCGGCTCCGGTGCCCTGCGCTCGTTGCTTTCCCAGGCTCTGTCGCTCTCTATCTTCCTTCGGAAGCTAGTACTCTTTCGATCCTTGCCGTTTCTCTTCCCCAAATTTCACTCTGTGAAATCCGGGGGCCCCTGCTCGCCTAGTCCTCAACTCGCTCCGCTCGTTTCCGGCTGGCTGCGCTCTTGAGTCATGGGTTTATTGCACTCCGCTGTGCTTTTTTGTTTTTGGCTTTTTTGAAATCTCATAGAATTATTGGGCTGTATTTAGAAGTGAGTTTTAGATAGCATCTCTATCAAAACTCTCTATTTTTCTAAGACCCAACTCTCTTATATGCAGCAAATGATAAAAAAACTAACTCTTGGGATTCTAATTGCGGTGTTTTTGTTTCCAGCTCAAGTACTGCAAGGATTTAGTGATATAGGGCAATCCCCGTTTCGGGACTCTATCCGTTATCTGGAAAGTATTGGTGTTATCAATGGATATGAGGATGGGAGTTTTCGGCCATTAGCTAAAATTAATAGGGCGGAACTGATGAAAGTACTAGTTCTAAGCTCAAGTTACTCAAAGTCTGACTTTGAAAACTCAAAGAACTGTTTTCCGGATGTTAAGGAAGAATGGTTTGCAAAATATGTTTGTTTTGCGAAAAATCGAGGATGGGTAAAGGGTTATCCAGATGGCAATTTTCGTCCGCAGGAAAATGTGAACAGAGTGGAAGCCATTAAAATGATTTTAAATAGCCAATATATCGATAGTTCTTCGCCATCACTAAAGCGCTATTTTGATGATGTGGCGAAAGAAGATTGGTTTTTTCGCTATGTACAGATAGCAGCGGAAAAAAGAATCCTGATAAATAATGGGCAGCTTCTATCCCCTGGTGAGCAGGTAAATCGCGGAGAGGTAAGCGAAATGAGTGTAAGGGCACTTGGGAAATCGACTTTAAAAGATCAAACTTTTTACCGTACCAACAATGAAGAATTTTATCCTCCTAGTTCCGATGAATATGATCCAAATTATCAGTCCGATCCTAGCTCAGCTTTACCATCAGAAAGCAAAGCTAATGATTTAGCTGTTTGGGCTAATGATGGCGGGGAAAAAATTGTGAAGGATGAATTGAGGGCCAGCAGAGATATTGAGGCAACTACAAACAGTGTGTGGGATGGTGAAAAAATTAGAATATTTGGGGCGAAGAATGAAGTTGTGAGTTTCAATTTAATTATCGAGGCTGATGAACAAGATCTGACTAATGTAACCGTGGCCTTTGATGAACTTACTAATCCCCAAGGTGAAAGAATTGAAACAACTGGAAACGACGTTTTCAACTGGACCAATCGGAATATCGAACTTTTCTTTGTGAGGTATTTGGAAATCAAAGGTATTAGTGCTTTTATGGCAGAAAATTATGACCAAAGACATCTGCCGAAAAATCTCAGAGCACCGCACGATGAAAATGGAATAGCTACTGGTGGCTGGGATGACCGTCCTAATCACAATAAGTTTTACCCCGAAATAGCTGTACCGCTTGAACTTGAACAATCTTTTAAAGTAGCTAAAGGTGAGAATCAATCTATCTGGGTAGATGTGTATATCCCAAAAAATATTGGTGGAGGTGTTTTTACAGGTGAAGTTGAAATTTGGAGTGATGAAGGGGCGTCTCTGGTGCCGGTTGAATTGGAGGTGCTTAATTTTGAACTGCCAGATTCGCCTACGGCAAAGACTATGCTGGTAATTGGTGATGGCGAGGTGAATAGTCGTTATTTAGGAGAAAGTTATCCAATCGATGAGTCTTTACTGCGGCAATCGAAGGAAATTGTTGATAAACACTTTCAGCTAGCACATCGCCATAAGGTTTCACTTGTTGGATATGGAGATCATCATCTGGAAGATAGACCAAATGATGAATATCTTCCGCGCTTAAACGGAAGCCTATTTACGGCAGCAAATGGATATGATGGGCCTGGCGTGGGAATTGGGACAAATGTGTATTCTATTGGTTTGTATAGTAGTTGGAGATGGAAGGGAGAAGGCAAAGAAAGTATGCAGAAACATGTGAATGGATGGGAGGAATGGTTTCAAAATAACCTCCCGGATGTAGAAAGGTTTATTTACTTGATTGATGAAAGTGATGATTTTGATCAGATTGAAACTTGGGCACGTTGGATTAATGAGACTGATGGACCTGGTGCAAACCTGAAATCAATGGCTACAACTTGGGTGGTGGATGCTTATGAAAAAATGCCGAGTTTGGATTTGCCTGCTTCCACATTGATGGTGGCAGATAAAGATTCTACTCAAGAGGCGGTGAATTACTATCAATCAGCCAATGATAAAGATTTTTATATGTACAATAGCGGTCGGCCTGGTAATGGATCTTTTATGACTGATGATGTTGGGGTGGCGTTGAGGCAAGTAGCGTGGAGTCAGTTTAAAATGGGGATTTCTAGATGGTTTTATTGGCAGT
Source organism: uncultured Candidatus Peribacteria bacterium (assembly GCA_964350285.1). Classification (GTDB taxonomy): domain Bacteria; phylum Patescibacteriota; class Gracilibacteria; order UBA1369; family CAYGJQ01; genus CAYGJQ01. The sequence goes on from CAYGJQ010000070.1 coordinate 7,393, forward strand.
CAACTTATTGGAAAAACTTCCAGGCTGGTCTTGGCGAAACGGATCTCTTTGCTGAAGCCCATACGTTTGGCGGGAATGATAGGTTTGATGACTCGCTCGGTGAAACTGGATGGAACCATAGTAATGGTGATGGAGTTTTGTTTTACCCAGGTACGGATGTGATCTTCCCAAAAGATTCTTATGGGATTGCGGGGCCGATCGCTAGCTTGCGACTAAAACACTGGCGGAGAGGGATTCAAGATCATGATTACCTGGCAATGGCGGCCAAAATTGATCCGGCTGCTACTGATGAGATTGTGAGAAAAATGATTCCACGAGTGCTGTGGGAATACGGAATTGATGATCCAAATGATCCATCGTGGGTAAGAACTGAAATAAGCTGGTCTGAGAATCCTGATGAATGGGAAGTTGCTAGACGGGAGCTAGCGGAAATAATACAGAAATGATTGGCTCTGAATTGAAATGAACCTGGAATTGGGGAAGGTTGGGCGCAGAAATTTGGTTTGCTGCGCCCGGGTGGGTCTTTGATGCGGGGGGGAGGTGAGGCTAGTAGTCGTCCTTTTCAATAGGGACGATTTTGAGGTCGCGCATGATGATCTGAGCGCCCTCTGCTGCGAGGTCGCTTGAGGAAGGGGCTCGTCCCGTAGAGTTGATCAGATTCTGGATGTAACGGTGAGTGGAGGTCTCCCCTCCGCAAGAAACCGTTTCAATGGCCTCTGCCACCTCACTGTCACTTGATCCAGAGTCCCATGTGGCTAAAATCCATTGAAGTGACAATATGGCCGCGTTCAAAGCAATTGCTCTTGGCCCTGGATTCCGGGACTGCTCCTGGACGAACTTCTCGATCCGGTTGATAAGATCCATGTCTTATCTCCTATTTTGAAATTACCTGCCGATCTAGTGTCAGCAGCTGTGAAATATCAATAATAGCTCACAGCTGCTGACAAATTTCGCATCAAAGATTTCAAATAGCTACTGCTTCACCGACAATCGCTTGTAGTAAAACAGTGGGCAGCATTAAACGCTAAAAATTTATTTTTGTCAAAGGCGCGCTCCCCATTTTTGATGGAGCAACACTATAACGTTAATAGCTGATACTTTAAGTCAAAATTAACGTCAAAACTACTTCCGCTGAAAAAAATCCTTATTCCTCCGAAAGAAACGTTTTTCTGCGCGTTTGAAGAAGAGGCTGAAGAACTTGCGTTTGAGGTAGAGGTATTCGATTGAGGAAATTACGAGGGCGCCGAGGAGGACGAAGATTAGGTCCCACATCGTATCATTGAGGCCGGATTTTTGCATATTGAGGCCGAAAATTGAATCCATGGCGAATTCGAAGATTTCCCAGATGACACCGATGGTAACGGCGAAGGACAAGGTAAAGATGGCGATAAAGATGGGGCTGAGGTTGAGGCGTTTTTTACGGTTTAATAAATGCACCAGCAGATATCCAACGTCGGCGATGATCAAGCCGGAAAGGCCGTGGAGCCAGAGGTCCCACCACCAGATGGTCTCGTAGAAAGTGTGGACTTCGCCGAGATACATCGACATGAAGATAAATGCGAGGATGATCAACTCCCCTTCGTCGGGATAATCGAAGTTGAATTTCTTTTCTACTAGCTTGGGGATGAACGTAAGGAGGATGGTAATTAATACAATGCCAAATGTCATCCAGTTTTGTTGCCAGATGGCGAAAGATCCTGCAATTACTAGCAAACTGCGAAAGATCCAGTAAGAAATGTTGGTGATTTTGTTTATTTTAGCCATTGTCTAATTATACAGTGAATGAGCCCTAAAAGGAACTATTCACCCTGCTCCAACTTCAACTGAAACTCCCCATCCAGAATTATCTTTCCAGAAACCTTCTCGTCGTTGATTTTGAAACCGGTCATTTTTGGGGTTTTTCCTTTTTTGATCAGTGACTCTAGCTGCTTGGTGGTGATTTTCTTTTCGTGGAATTTGAAGGGGACGCGAAATTGGCAGTTTTGGAAATTGCTGCAACCGTGGGTGGTTTTGCCGGTGATGATTTTGCCGGTTTGACATTTGGGGCAAGTGAGATCGGCGGGGGGGGATTTTTTTGAGGCCTTGGATTTTGATTTGGGTTCTTTGCTTTTCTCTTCGTCCTCTGGAGTGAGATGGGCGATTTTTGCTGTTACTCTGGCGTTTTTTACGTTGTTGATTAAAGTCTGAACCATTTCTTTCAGTTCGCCCATAAATTTG
>CAYGJQ010000071.1:0-9448 GCA_964350285.1 uncultured Candidatus Peribacteria bacterium
AAATCCATCGCCCGGCTCAAAAAAGCTAAAGGCCAGATCGATGGAGTTATTCGTATGATTGAAAATGATAAGTACTCACCAGACATCATCACTCAAACCCTCGCTGTTCAGGGAGCATTGAAAGGAGTCACTGGCCTTCTCCTCGAAAGTCACCTCCACACCTGCGGCCTCAACAACCTCACCAACCGCAAAAAAAACAAATTTATTAAAGAACTTTTAAAGGTTTTCAAGGTTTCCACCAAGTAATCCATGAACAAAAAAACATCTCAACGAATCATTGAAATCGACCTCCTTCGTGGACTCGCCGTCATCGGCATGATTGTCTATCACTTCTTTTTTGTCCTCGATTATTTCAGTATCAAGTCTGTATCAATCCAAACCGGCGGCTGGATGATCCTCGCTCGAGCCATCCAATTCACCTTCCTAATCATCGTTGGAATTTCACTTTCTATTTCCGCAAAAAAAAGAATCAGTTCCACTAAAACCCGCGCTAAATTTTATCTCCACCACTGGCGCCGAGGTGGAATCATTTTGGCCTTTGGCTTCTTAATAACTATCGTCACTACCTTATTAGTTCCCGATGTTAGCATCCGATTTGGCATTCTCCACCTCATCGGCACCAGTATTATTCTGGCCGCACCTTTTGCCCGCAGTCGCTATCTTGCTTTAATTTTTAGCATTGCCATCTTTGCTGCCGCCCCTGGAATTGCCAGCATCATCAGCGACAACTCCTTACTCTACCCAGTAGGTGCCACCATCCGCAACACCTCAGGATCATTAGATTACTTCCCCCTATTTCCTTGGCTCGGATTAATTTTCTTCGGCATCGCGCTCGGCAACAGCCTCTACCGCACACCAAAATCAAAACTCCCCCCAAATCTCCCATTACCGAAACAACTAACTCAATTCATCTTCTTCAATAGCAAACATGCTCTAATAATCTACCTCCTCCACGTCCCCATTATTATAATGATGTTACTGTTAACAATGATCATCAACCCAAACCTTGTCCAATAACCCGCTACTTTGAACTCAGCTATCAACTACTTCAAACAAGTACTTCAAAATGCCCGTGAAGATGAAATCGTCATCCGTGGCGCCGGCATCTCATTCTTTGCTGTTTTCTCACTGCCAGCAGCAATCATTCTAATTCTTGCCGGCATCGGTTTCTACCTCGGAGACGACGTCGCGCAACAATACCTTTATTCATTTCTCAATACGATCCTCAGCAAAGAGGGGACCAACATTATCTCCGAAGTTATCCCCACCATCATTGCCTACAAACCAGAACGCGCCAGCTCAATTCTGGGAATCGTACTCCTCGCCATCAGTGCCTCCGCTTTATTCAATCATCTCATCAGCAGTCTCAACAAAATCTTCCCAATTCCTAAACGCAAAGGACGCGAAAAAATTATTGCCTTCTTCACTCGCCGCCTGATCTCGTTTGTTTTCGTCATCTTCATCATGCTCCTGCTCTTTGCCTCCTTCATCGCCGACACCAGCCTCGCCTTAATCAACGATTACTTCGTCGACAAAATCCCCTACGGCATCAATCTAGTTGCCAGCATCAATCCAATCATCTCCATCCTTTTAACTTTTGCGCTGTTTCTTTTCACTTTCAAAGTCCTCCCCAAAAAAAACATTCCCATCAAGTTCAGCGCCTTCGGCGCCTTGATCGCTACCTCATTATTTATCCTTGGCCGCTACTTCTTAATAGTTGGCATCCAAAAATTCGCTGACTTCTCAGCCTTCGGTGCCGCCAGCAGTTTAATCTTTGTGCTAATTTGGATTTTCTACAGCGCCATCATTGTTTTCTTCGGCGCTGAATGCACCAAAACTCTAATGGTCACAAAAAAAACTACACGTTAAATTCAAAAACCTCACCGTGTTTCTCCTTCCCGAAATGTGACCACTTCACCCAATTAAGATTCACGCACATCGCCATCAACCCTTTACTTTCCATCTTCAACAAGGGAGTAAGAAAAAAAGAATCATCATAAATTTTTCGTGACATCTTCTTCACCATCTCCAATTTCTCCAATGGATTATCCAGCACTTCCACTACTCCATCCATCTGCACAGTAATCATTTTCGGGATATCACTCACTACCATCGAAACATTATTGTTTTCCCTCAAATTAGCTGCCTTTCTACTATCACTTTTTGTCAAAACACAAAGCTGCCAATCCTTTTCAACCATATATGAAACTAAAGCAACAGTTGGCCTGCCATCTGTCCCCACAGTTGCTAAATTCCCAAAAGCATTATCTTTTAAAAACTGTAGTACCCGCTGCATTTCTTGTTCAGTTGCCATTTTCAAAAATTTAAATAATACATTCCAATTATAACAACAAAATCACTATTTCCTCAGGGTTTTTGGTTCACTAGCTCACAAAAGAATGATAAAAAATAACTATGAACATCATCATCCTTGGCGCTGGCAGCGTCGGTTTCATTACAGCAGAATATTTCGTCCGTGAAGGACACAACGTCACCGTCATCGACCGTTCACTTATTCGTCTTCAAAAAGTTCAAGAGGTTCTTGACGCCAACGTCCTTGAAGGACAGGGAACTGATATGTCTGTTCTCCAAAAAGCCAACATTCACAAAACCGAACTATTTCTGGCCCTCACTGACAACGATGAAGTAAACATCATCTCCTGCAACCTCGCCAAACACGCCAAAGTACCAAGGAAAATCGCTCGCCTCAACCAACCATTCCACCTCGACCCCCAAAACGCCAACGTCTTCCGTGAACTAGGCGTTGACGAAATCATCGATACTGAAAAAAGCATTATCGAAGAAATCACCACCACTCTCACTCACCCCGGCACCACCGACATCAAACATTTCCTCGGTGAAAAATATAGCGTTGCCATTTTCTCCTTCAACAAAAACTCCCCTCACATTGGCCACAAATTCAAGCAACTTCAATTTCCAGTTCCAGTAACCCCACTAGGGTATACAAAACTAGATAAATTCAAGCCTTATAATGAAGAAAGATCTATCAACGAGTTCACATATCTCTACCTCGGCTTCGCCACGAACGATCTAGAGAAAATCCACAAATACCTCTACCCCGATCAAAGAAAAATTAAAACTGCAATGATCTACGGCAGCGGATACAAAAGCAACGACACCAGTATTCGCCTCGGAAACAATCTCAAAAAACGCGGCATCAAATACATCGAAATCATTACCGACAACGAACAACAGGCACGTTTTCTTAGTCAAAAAACCCGCATTCCGATTATCCTTGAAGACCCAGCAAAACCTTTATTTGCCAAATCTGAAAGCCTTCGACGTAAAGATGCCTTTATTGCTCTTTCAAAAAATTTCGAAAAAAATCTTTTCTCTTGTCTCGTGGCTTACCAAAAAAATGTCCCCCATACCGTTGCCCTTGCCCGCTACCCTGAACATGTCAATTTCATTTCAACAATTCCCCTCACATCCTTCATCAACCCCGCCCTCGTCACCGCCAACAAAATCATGAAGTACCATAAAATTGACACTATTGCTTCACGCACCATCCTCAACTTCGAACAGGTCGAATGCTTAGAAATCCTCATCAATCGTAAATCACCACTCCGCAACAAAAAAGTCACCAATCTTCCATTCACCGATTCCAGAATCATCGCCATCAAAAGACGCGGCCGCATCATTGCCCTCAAACCTGACCTAAAATTTCAAGAAAAAGACCATATTTTGTTCCTGATTTACGAAGAAGAAAAGCATCTGCTCCAAAAAATTGTTTAAGCACCTATGCAAATCCTCGGGACCCTTAAAATCACCAGTCCAGTCATCATCATCATTGGCGCAGCAATGCTATTTAGCAGCCTTATTTCAGTGATTTTCAAAGAAGACCCCGCGCCACTAATGATCGGCGCTTTCACTGCAATCACTGTTGGCAGCGGACTATATTTTTTAACTGCCAAGTCCTCCACCAAAAACCTTGGCATCACCGAAGGATGTCTCATTGTTACTTGTTCTTGGCTTTTTGCCTGCATCTTTGGCGCCATCCCTTACTACAGCGTCACCTTAGTTGATCCAGCACACGCCCTCACCTTCACCGAAAGCTTCTTTGAATCAGTATCTGGCCTCACTACCACTGGTGCTAGCATCCTCACAGATATTGAATCCTGGCCTCGCGGCATTCTTTTTTGGCGTTCACTAAGTCAATGGCTTGGAGGAATGGGTATTGTCATCTTAGCCATCGCTATGCTGCCAAAAATCGGAGTAGGGGGGATGCAAGCCTTCAAAATGGAAAGCCCTGGTCCGCTAAAAAACGACAAATTAATGCCCCGCATCAGCCAAACCGCCAAAATCCTTTACACCGTCTACCTCACACTCTCAATCATCCTTTTCATTTCATTGTTTAGTGTTGGTGTCAGCGCTTACGACTCAATCATTCACACCTTCAGCACTATCGCCACCGGCGGTTTCTCCAATTACAACAATTCCGTCGCCGGCCTCAATAATGTTAATGCCGAATACATCATCACCTTTTTTATGTGGCTCGGCGGCATCAATTTCAGCCTCATTTACTTCATGATTTGGAAACAGAATCTCCGTTTTGCCATCCAAAACACCGAATTCAAAGTTTACGCTGGCATTCACGCACTGGCCGTTGGCATCGTCACCTTCTATCTCTACACTCAACACTTCCAAGATTGGTCACTAGCTGAATCATTCCGTTACGGCGTCTTTCAAGTCACCTCCATCCTTACAACCTCTGGCTTCGCAACTGCAAACTACAATCTCTGGCCCGTCACCACACTGATGATCCTACTGCTACTAATGTTTATCGGCGGATGTACCGGCTCCACCAGCGGTAGCATGAAAGTTCTCCGCCACATCATCAGCTTCAAATTCATCAAATGGGAAGTCCTCAAAATCGCCAAACCAAACCTCATCACTTCGATCAAAATTGGTAATCGCTCTATGAACCAATCAATCGTGCAATCAGTGATCATCCTCTTCCTCTTATTCTCAATCACCTTTGCCCTCGGCACACTGATCCTCACCTTCTACAACATCGACCTCATTTCCGCCGCCTCCGCTTCCCTCGCCACCCTCAGTGGTGTTGGCCCCGCCTTAAACAACTTCGGCCCTGCTAGCAACTACGCCAATCTTCCCTCCGTCGTCCATTGGGTTTTAATCTTCCAAATGTTTATCGGACGCCTCGAAATCATCACTGTCCTCATTTTGTTCTTCCCGACAGTTTGGCAAAAAAACTAATCAATACTCCCATTCCAACTGGGAAGCTTCGATTTTTAAAACTTGCACATCCTTGGCTCTACGATCAAACACCCTCACAGGCGCCGATCTTATTTGGCGTTCAGATTCGTCATAACCAATCCACGGATTCTCTTCATCTAGGCCCCAGAACATAAAGGCCACCAACCGGCCATCAGGCGAAAACTGTGGTCGATCCACCGAGCCTTCCTTGGCATTTGTGAATATATCAAAATCTTTATCTGCTAAATCCTTAATTGCCAACACATAGCTTGTCTGCGCTTCCGCATCACCTAAATTTGGAAAATACTTAAATGCTACCGCATCTTCTGCCGGTGACAATGAAGGATGATCCACCACTCCCTGTGCCCCTTGCAACAAAAACTGCTCTTCACCATCCTGCCCTTTCATTACCAAGTCATTCCCCAACGCAAACACACCTTCCGCCGGTAAAATCGTATACAACAGATAGCCACCATACTCACTAAAACCAAAATGATTCAAAAAATCACTAGCCAAAAAAGCATCTTCACCATTACTCAAACTATGAGCAATCAACGAACCCGCATCATCTATCAACATCACATACTTACCATCCGGAGTAGGGAAGAACTCATACAACAAGGCATTACCAGTTTTCAATTGCCGTTCCTTCTCAGCTTTCAAATCATACAAAATCAACTCCCGGTCCTCCTCATGCAAAGAAGGATATTCAAAGCCCTGATTGCTCAAAATTTTCGTGCGCGAAACCAAAACAGCTTCTTCAAAAGGCAACCATTTCGCAAAATGAATCACATAATCAGCATTATCTTCAAAATAATCAATCGGCCAGCTACGATACTCAGCTGGATTTTCTTCATTCAACGCTGCTGGTCCCTTCAAATGTTCAATCAATTCCACTTCATAAATTGCAAACCGAGGATTCTCCACTTCCTTAAAACCTTCGCGCTCCGCCGCCACATACAGTAGCCTCTTTAAAGATGGATCATAATCAAATGACTTCACAAACAAATTTTCGTCACTTACCACCTTCCCACCAATCCCCAAAGTATACTGATTCAATACTCCATTTTCATCTAAGTAAAAAAACGAATGATCCGGCGTAAAAAACCCCTTCCACCAAGAGTCCATTTTCTCACCTCGCTCAGAAACCACCTCACTTTTATCTAAATGCAATGAGTACTCTGCACTAAACTTCAAATTTTCATCCGGCGTAAAAACCATCGTCTTACCCGACCAACTAAATTTCCCTTCCACTGGAGGATTAATCTCAAAAGCATTTTCCACACTCTTCTTGTCCATCACGTCAGAAAATACAACCTTAATCTGCGGATCCACCGGCGAATCTTCACCAATTACTTCTAAAACCCGCGGCGGCCGCGTTGGAAATAAAACCACCAACACTACCCCAACTATTCCAATCAAAATCGCCAACATCAACGCCCCCATAAAACCAAATTTTGCTTTCTTAGTTTGTGACATAAGGATTATCAGGAGTAGGAATTAATTCAGTCTCCACCACATCAAGCTGCACAAAACGTTCGCCATTTAACTCAGCTGCTTTCATTGTTCCACTAACTTCAAACCAAGTATTTGGCGCTAACTCTAAATCCTGTGCTAGCCGAATACCAATAATCCGCGCATCTGCCGCACAACAATTCAAAGCATAACGCGCAATCATCGGCTGAGACTGATCATTCACATAATAAAAACCAACAATCTTCGCCGCTTGACCATCATACTTTGTCGGCTCTGGATTGACCGAAAATGCTCTCACCCAATCACCTAAAGTCCGACTTTCAGTATCCGCTCCAAATAAAGTGATTCTCTTACTTCTACTATAATCCACTGAAGACAACGCTCCACCTCCAACAATTTTTTGCTCCTGAGCAAACGAAGTTAACGGTTGGAAGTTGATCATCAACCCACCAACAAAAAACGTATTCAAAATCAACATCACCATTACAAAAAAGGCACTCGATTTCCTTTGTTGCCGATCAAATAAAATCACTCCCGCCAATACCGCCGCCCCCACATAAACCAGCCAGAAATATCGCGGATGAATCAAAAACGCCAACTCTCCGGTATAAATAATCTTCACCAACATCAGCAATCCCATAAAAATGGTCAGCCGTTGCCAACTTAAAAATCCACTTCCTTTATTTACAGATTTTTTCGTCATCTAATAAAACAAAAACATTAAATAAGACAGGAGAAAGGTCAGAGTCGAAACAAAAGCCACAATCAAAGCCACCGCCTTCCAAGTAAAAATTGTTTTAAACATCGGAATTGCCTTTATATCAATCATTGGCCCCAAAACCAAAAACGCCAAAATACTACTCATCGGAAACACTTGCGCGTAAGCCAAAGCAAAAAAGGCATCCACATTCGAACAAATCGAAACCACAAAAGCCAATAGCATCATCGCTAAAATCGACGCCCATTGCTGCCCATTAAACGCAAACACAATATCTTTCGGCAAAAAAAGCTGAATCGTTGTCGCAATCACCGCCCCAAACAAAAAAATTCCGGTCATCTCCAAAAATTCCTTCCGCACCACCGCAAATATTCCCCGCCATCCAGCGGTAGATTCATGATGATGATCGTGACAATGGCCATCACCACAATCCTCACCATGCTGATGATCATGTCCGGCATGATCTATATCTTCAATATTCTTTTTCAATACCACTTCTCGCGGCAAAAACGAAAATACCACCCCCACTGAAATCGCAATCAATAAGCTAAACCCAACCCGCAACAAAACTACCGATAAATCATTCGGAAATGCGGCCACCGTCGCCGCCACCACAATTGGATTAAATACCGGCGCCACCAACAAAAAGGTCAAAGCTAAATACGGCGCCACCTTCTTTAAAATCATCCGCCGCGCAAATGGGATATTCCCACATTCACAAACCGGCACTAAATTCCCCAAAAAACCCATCATCCCAAACTGCAAAATCTTATTCTTCGGAATCGTCTTCGCAATCTTCGCCGGAGTCAGCCAACACTCCATCATCGCTGACAACATCGCTCCGATCAGGATAAAAGGAATTCCCTCCACCACAATACTAAAGAGGATTACCAGAAAGTCGTTTATTTTCGGCGCTAGTTCAAACATACCCACACCTTAACAAAAGCTCTCCAAAAGGCAACATTTCACTATTGCAATAATATTGCATTTAACCTATGATCAACTCCGTCTTCTAATCATTACTTCCATGAAATACGTCCAACACGCGCTTCAAGCACTAAAAAATAAAAAATTTCGCATCACCAAATCAAGAGCAGCTGTCATCACAATTTTCGATCAATCCAACCAGCCCCTAAATGCCTACCAGGTTGCCGAGTTGGCCAAAGGTCAAAAAATCAAAATCGACACCTCTACAATTTACCGAATCATCGAAGTCTTGGAAAAAAACCACTTGGTCCAATTTGTAAAAGAAAGCCAAGGCTACATCAAATGCCAAAAAACAACCTGCTCCAAAAAACAACACTGCCATCACCAATTCATCTGTGAAAACTGCCACCAGGTCACCGAACTCCATTTCGAAGACCACAATTTCATCCAATCACTCCAAAAACAATTCGAGAAACTATCAATCACTAATCACTATTTAGAGCTATCTGGGCTCTGCCAATCATGTAATTAATTTTTTAACCCAGCATTTTATGTTCTATAAAAAGCTATCGGCCATTGCCTTATCCTTGGCCATTTTTACTGGATGCGGTTCCAACGCACCGATGAATACTTCAGACGGAACTCCCAAGGAAACTGCAGAAAAGACCGAAACCACCGCTAAGCCGCTAGAGGTTGTTACCTCAATCCCACCTCTTTACTCCCTTACCGCTCAAATCACAAAGGACACTAACACCAAAATTACTAACATTGTCCCAGCTGGTGCTAGTATTCACACTTTCCAGCTCCGCCCAAGTGATGCCAAAGCCATTGAAACTGCCGACATCATCATCATCAATGGCCTCGAACTAGAAGAGTTCCTAGAAAAATCTTTCAGCAATTCTTCCGCCAAAATCGTCAATACCAGCCAAAACATAAAGACTATTGCTAACACGATGGAAGAAGAACACCATGATGAAGATGAACACCACGATGAAGATGAACACCACGATGAAGATGAACACCATGATGAAGATGAACACCATGATGAAGATGAACACCACGATGAAGATGAACACCACGATGAAGATG
>CAYGJQ010000072.1:0-235 GCA_964350285.1 uncultured Candidatus Peribacteria bacterium
AACCATTCTTATCCGTAAATGCAGAAAAATCAATTGATGGCTCAAAACTATTCACATCGACATTCTCCAATCTATAAGGACCGGCAAATACAGAATCCTTATCCTTAGCCCAAAAATATTTCCCATCGGGTAAAACTACTTCAAAACTATCTACATCAACATTTTCCACCAACCTATCTCGAAAATAAACATTCTCGCCATCACTACCATAAAAATTTCCTAAATACTTAAACTG
>CAYGJQ010000072.1:283-9435 GCA_964350285.1 uncultured Candidatus Peribacteria bacterium
TTCTCGAACATCTCAAAACTCATAGCATCAGCTCCATCAAGTATCTCCTTTCCATAAAAAACCTTATTCGCATCCTTGGCATAAACAGTATGATCACGAATATCAACATATCCCAAAAACTCAAAACTACCAGCATCAGCCTCCGGCAAAAGATATTCATCATAAAAAACATGATTTCTATCTTTCGAAAAAGGCCCACCATCCAACAACTCAAAAGTCCTTCCATCGCTTCCCTCAATCCTTTCCCAAAAATGATATCCATAATTTTTATCTCTAGCGAAAGGAAAATCTAATAGTTCAAAAGAATAAAAATCAGCCCCCTCCATCTCCAACACTTTTCCAGAATCTTCATAAACAATTCGCCCATCATCAGATTTCACATACAGTCCACCAGCAAATTGATCATAACGTAGTCTTACAGCTTCTTCATAAGTTGGTGGAACTAAATCCCCAGTCATAATTTTATTAATCATAAAAGCAATCTCAGCTCGAGTTGGCTTCTGATCAACAGCAATCAAAGTCTGAGGCATTATTTGACGAGCAGCTAAATTAAAAAAATAATCCTGCGACCACTTATATTTAAGCCCTCCATCAATGCCACATAACCCCAACAAAGATTCATAATTCACACAGTCTTCCATTGTCAAAGTCTCAAGCTCAAAAACATTTACCAAAATCTTCGCTGCCTCAGCTAAGTCTATCTCCCGCTCTGGTCGAAAAAATCCATCTGGATAGCCCTCTATCACCCCTTTTTCCTTTGCAGTACAAATATATTTTGCAAACCATTCATCACCAACATCTTTAAAGCACCCCCCTCCTCTCACCTCATCCTTCTCAAAAGCAGACTCAACCAAGACTTTCATAAATTCCGCCCGATTCATCGTTTTATTAGGCTTAAAACTTAAATCGGAATATCCAGACATAATTCCCTTCTTACTCACAAAATCTACTGCATCAAAATGCCAATAATCACTAGCCACATCTGAAAAAGCCGAAACAACTAACGGCAAAAAAACTCCAATTAAGGCAACCCCACATTTGAAAAAAAAGGATCGATTCATCAGTCCAAATAAATCTATAATTTCACACAGCCTATAATCTCCTCTAAATCCTTCACACCTTCCTTCTCACACCACTCCTCCATCTCATCACAAATCTCTTTAAACACACTTACATCACGATAATAAACCGCCGATCCAACTCCCACCAGTCGCGCACCAGCCATCATCATCTCAATCGCATCGCGTCCACTCGTCACGCCACCAGTACCAATAATCGGCACACCAGTAGCTCGATAAATATCAGAAACAATTTTCACCGCCAATGGCTTAATCGCCGGACCTGAAATTCCCCCAACCTTATTTGCTAGCACTGGCCGGCGGGTTTCCAAATCAATCACCATCCCTGGACCAAGAGTATTGATAGCCGTAATTCCATCAGCCCCAGCATCCACAACGGCTTGAGCTACCCCAACAATATCCTCGGCATTCGGAGAAAGTTTCACAAACAAGGGGGTATTCTTAATTCGCTCACGAACCGCTCTCGTCAATTCAGCCGCATCCACCCGCGAACAAGCAAATGGTTTGCCAAATTCATCTTCCACATTCGGACAAGAAATATTCAATTCAATCATATCCGGACAAAGTTCTTCCGCATATTCAGCAATCGCTAAAAACTCATCCTTCTTCCCTCCAACAATATTCAAAATCAACGGCGTTGGTGGATCTTTCAAATAATCAGCTACTTCTTCACGCGCCTTTTCAATCCCCGCATCCGGCAGACCAACCGCATTCAACATAAATGCATCATAGCCAACCATCGTCGGATTCGGGTGTCCCCGATGTTCTTCCAACCAAACCGATTTAGTAGTAATCCCCCCAACTCCATTTTTTGCACAATGTCTCCACGAAGAAGCCGTAATCCCCAAAACCCCCGAAGCCAAAACCGTCGGGTTTGGAAATTTCACTCCACAACATTCAATTGATAAATCCATATCTCTTTTTTTAAAAGCTAAAAACAATATATGCCAAAACCTCCCCCTTCACTAGTTTAAATCACTCTCTAATCCCAACTACTTCCGCCCAAAGTCCGCCGGGATTTCACCCCAGGCCTTTGTTTCCCATTTTAAAATCTGAGTCGAAAAATTATTTTCCGCTAACCATTTTTCGGCAACAGCCACTAAATCAAAAAGACGCTTATTCACTGCTGTTTGCTTCAACTTAGTATTACATTTCCCCTTTTTCACCCAACCAATCGCAATCTTCGAATCAGAATAAATATATTTAACCGCAGGATTCTCCGCAGCGTAAACGAGACCATGCACTAAAGCCAAAAATTCACCAACATTATTAGTTCCCTGTTTAAAAGGACCTTTCTTAAAAATTTTCTTCTTCGTTTGAGTATGAACTCCTTGATACTCCATGATGCCAGGATTACCAGAACTAGCAGCATCAACGGAAATCGAATCTTGAATTGGTGCTCCATATTTTTTCAAATCACCATCAGAAATTTTCTTTTTCTCCCCTTTTTTCTCTACCACCGACCAATAATTTTTTTGAAAAGCTGCCTCCGCCTCTTCCTTAGTTTTAAAACTTTTGTACTGGGCGTTATCAAAACCATGAACCTGTTTTTTACAATCATCCCAACTAGTAAAAATACCAGTTCTTTTTCCCTTCCAAACTACGTAATATTTTTGTTTAGGCATATCAGACTAAAATAGATTAAATCAAAGACTAGAATAGTCTAGTTTCTACTTTAAAAAAAATCACTGCCTTTTTTAAAAGGCCCAACGCTACGAAGACTGCGCCAATTTCCACAAAACTCCCGCCATCAACCTCGCTCCCGCCTCCATTGCCTCCGGCTTAGCATACTCGTCCACCGAATGACTCACCCCATCACGACAAGGCACAAACACCATCCCCGTGGGAACACCAGCTTTAATCATATTACGCGCATCATGCCCCGGCATCGAAGGCAACATAAACGCTTTCTCATCAAAAAACTCCTGATGCATCGACACTAAACTATCCACAACTTTCTGATCAAAAAACGAAGGCTCCGCCCGCGACACATCTTCCATCTCAAATCCAAAATCACCCCACTGCTTTGCCAATTCACCCAATAGCTGATCCGCTCTTTTCACATCCAAAAACCGCAGATCAAACTTCATTTCCAAATTCCCATTAGAATGATCAACCCCACCAACCGTCGCCGTAATTAAACCATTAGTCTCCTGAGCATAACGCTCTCCCAAATCACGCACACCATCAACGACTTTACCCACTGCCACTAAATCATCAGTTCTCCAAATTTTCACCTCCCGCTGATCCCCATCCGTCACAAATTCCATATCCGCCCGAACATTTTTAATCAATCGTTCCTTCGCCTCATCAGACAAAACAATATCCAATTCCACCAATCCCGGCACCGCACTAAACACCGCATCCGGTGTTCGCCATCCTACAATCTTCGCATCCAACTTTTCCACAATCTGCAAAATCACATCATCAACACTCTTCACCAAAGCATCATCACGATAATTCTCCCCCCGCAAACCATTCATCGGCGTCCCACCACTATGATCCCGCCTACCTTTAATCTTCAAAGTATAAATTCGTTCCCCCTCCGCCAAAACATAATCTTCCAACGATAACTTCCTACGTAGAATCTTACGTACAGCTCCACCAATCCCTTTCTCAACTACTCCCACCTTTTCCCCCGCTTTTTCCAACACCGTTCCCTGCTCAATATGCAATTCAATAAAACACTTATAACGATCCAACATCACAAACCGATCCTGCGACAATTTCAAAATCTTCCCCCAATCATAGCCACGACCTTCCACAAATTTACGGAACGACACTTTGGGATCCTTGCCATAAGTCACATTCTCCAACTTCTGAGCATCAATTTGCCCAGTCGCTACGCCACTACCTAAACACGCCACACCCGTCGCCGAACTCTCCTCACTTCGAAACACAATCAAACAAAATCCATGCTCCCCCTGAATATTATGCTCAAACAAAACTCGAAACATCTCCAGTCCCGCCGCCACCCCAAAAACCCCATCATAATTCCCCCCATCCGTCACACTATCCACATGAGACCCACAAGCCACACAATAATCTTTATCACTATCTAAAACTATATATAGATTACCAATCGCATCTTCATAAAAATCCAAGTTCCGATTCAAAACTGTATACCCTTTATTCAGTTGGTATATATAAGCTTTTACATATTTAAATAGATTGTCCTCTATCTGGCTAAAACCATAAGCAATCCTTCCACCACCTGGACGCGTCGAAAACTGCGCAATTGTATTAATAATCTTCTCAATATTCTGGCCAGAAATATACTGTAACCAAGAGTAATCCATATTAAACAGAAACTTACACCTTCAATTTCCGATCTTCCACAATAACTTTCCCTCCAACAATCGTCGTAGTAGGCCATCCCTTTAACTCCATACCATCGAAAGGAGTATTTTTTCCCTTACTAATAAATTCTGCCTTATCAACAACTTTAGTTAACTCGGGATCAATAATCGTCACATCAGCATCAGCTCCAACTTTCAAAGTCCCTTTATCAAGTTTCACCACCGTTGCTGGATTCACCGTCACCTTTTCAATCAATTGAGTCAAAGTAATCACTCCTTTATCAACCAAATTCGTCATACAAAGCGGCACCAATGTTTCAATTCCAGAAATCCCCTTCGCCGCATGATGAAAATCAACATACTTCTCCACCAACGTATGGGGCGCATGATCAGTAGCAATACAATCCAAAGTCCCATCTTTCAAACCTTTCAAAACCGCTTTGCGATGCTCTTCCCCCGCCAACGGCGGCGCCACTTTCGCGCTGGTGTCATAATCCAAACAAGCTTCATCAGTTAAAGAAAAATGATGCGGAGTACAATCCGCCGAAACTTTCGCCCCCCGCTTTTTCGCCGCTCGCAAAGCCACAACCGAAGCTTCAGTTGAAACATGAGTAAAATGCACAGGATAATCCACTTCTTCCCCCAAAATAATCTGCGCCGCCACCGAAGCCGCTTCCGCAGAAGCCGGAATCCCCGGCAACCCAAGATAAGTAGAGACTTTCCCTTCATGCATCACTCCATCCCGACTTAAATCTTCATTTTCATTATGACAAATCACCGGGATATCAAACGTCTTACAATATTTCAAAGCTAACTTAAACAAACCAAGATCAGCCACATCCTTATGATCTTCACTCACTCCAATCATCCCCGCCTTCTGCATATCACGCATTTCTGTTAGCTCCTTTCCTTCCAATCCTTTAGTAATCGTTCCATAAGGATAAATATTCACCACTGCATCAGATTTCGCCCGGGAAACGATATATTCAATCACCGTCTGATTATCCGCCAATGGTTCCACATTCGGCATTGAACAAATCGTCGTCACCCCGCCCATCGCAGCCGCCCGAGTACAAGTAGCGATTGTTTCCTTATCTTCACGACCTGGTTCCCGCACGTGCACATGAATATCCACCCAACCTGGAGTGACAATCTGACCTTTGGCATCAATAACTTTCACGCCTTTACCAGCCGGAATCTGTTTCGCAATCTTCGCAACTTTTCCGTTCTCAATCAAAATCGACGTTACTCCATCAATTCCTTGAGAAGGATCCACTACATGCCCGTTTTTAATTACGATTTTTGACATTAGTTTTGAAAGCTATTTTGTAATCGTTAGATATTGTGTCCTGATTGACGAGAAGGTGCTAGTTGCAAGGAGCCTAGGAATTTTTCATTCGAGCCGTACTGAAGGGTACGGTGAGGATAAAAATTCCGTAGCGACGCCGCAAATGGCGCCTTCTCGTTAATCACGTTACTTGTTCCCTATCATAAGCCACATAAGTGCCATACGCATTGCAAATCCGTTAGTCACCTGATCATCAATCTTCGATCGCTCTGATTCCAACACTGGGGTCATCACATCCACTTCCCGCATCACCGGCCCCGGATGCATCACAATTGCATCATCTTTCATCCGACCAGCTCGATCAGGATTAATCCCATAACATTTCGAATACTCACGCACCGTTGGGATGTATTGCAACGCATTCCTTTCTGTCTGAACACGAAGAGCATAAGCCACATCCACCTGATCAATAATTTCATCTAAATTGTAATGAACCTGATCAGTAAACTGATCGATATGATCCGGGATCAAAGTCTGCGGACCACAAACAATCAATTCCATCCCCAACATATTCGCTAATCTCATTAATGAACCAGCCACCCGACTATGCAAAATATCACCAATAATACACAACTTCACTCCTTCTAAACGACCAAAATGTTGATAGATCGTATGAACATCAAACAAAGCTTGAGTTGGATGTTCATGCCAACCATCACCCGCATTAATCACCGGACATTCAACTTCACTCGCAATAATTCCCGGCACACCAGCTTCAGCATTCCGACAAATAATTAAATCCGTCTTCATACTATTTAAAGTTCGTGCCGTATCGCCAATAGTTTCCCCTTTATCACTAGAACTCCCCTTGGCAGCAAAATTAATCGTATCAGCACCAAGATGTTTCCCACCTAATTCAAAACTAATCCGCGTCCGGGTACTACTTTCAAAAAACACATTCAAAATCGATTTCCCTCTCAATAAAGACATCTTCTTATTCGATGACTCCACAAATACTCGAAACACCGTCGCCACATCAAACAACAATTGCAAATCTTCAGCCGTAAGCGCTTCAACCGTCGTAAAATCATAAAACTTCAATTCGCGACCATCTCGCACTTTCTCTAAATACTGCTCAAATGCCTCTACGTCACTCAAAAGCGACATCACATCCATCAGATTTTCTGCTTTCTTAGCCATCGAGTCAGTAAACGATATTATCAACATTATATATAAAAAAACACCTCCCATCAATACAGCTAATCCAAAAAACATCACCTCATTTAAAGGGCTTTTCCATTTCCCCAAATTTCCTATTCCCTGATCCCAAATTCTCCCCTACAATAACCCTCGATGAAAAAAGCCACCCTCATTCTCGAAGACAAAACCAAACTCGAAGGCTTCAGCTTCGGCGCCGAAACCAATACTAGCGGCGAAGTAGTCTTCACCACCGGTATGGTTGGCTATCCTGAAAGCCTCACAGACCCATCATTTCGCGGTCAAATTCTGACATCAACTTATCCCCTCGTCGGCAACTACGGCGTTCCTCGTGATGAATACGACTTAGACAACCTCAGCAAACACTTCGAAAGCGACGAAATCCAAATCAACGGCCTAGTGGTCAGCGAATACTCTGAAAACTACAATCACTGGGAAGCATCACGCAGCCTTAGCGACTGGCTCAAAGAACACGACATCCCTGGAATCACTGGCATCGACACTCGCGCCCTCACCCAAAAATTACGCACTAAAGGATCAATGCTTGGAAAAATCATCGTCGATTCAAAAGAAAAAACCGATTGGTACGACCCCAACAAAGAAAACCTCGTCGACCAAGTATCAATTAAAGAACCCGTTATTTACAAACGCGGCCGCAAAACCATCGTCATGATCGACTGCGGCACCAAGAACAACATCATCCGCAGCTTCCTCAAACGGAACATCACCGTAATCCGCGTACCTTGGGACTACGACATTTTCAACAACAACCTCAAATTCCACGGCATCTTCATCTCCAACGGCCCTGGCGATCCAGTAAAAGCCAAAGCGACTCAAGAAACCATCAAAAAAGCTTACACTAAAAAAATTCCAATCTTTGGCATCTGTCTCGGCATCCAAATCATGGCCCTCGCCGCTGGCGCCAAAACTTACAAACTCAAATACGGCCACCGCGGCCAAAACCAACCTTCAATCGACCTCGACACCAACCGCTGCTACATAACTAGTCAAAACCATGGATTCGCCGTGAAAGAAAGCACTTTACCCAAAGATTGGGAACCTTGGTTTATCAACGCCAACGATCAAACTGTTGAAGGCATCAAACACAAGAAACTCCCCTTCACCGCTGTCCAGTTCCATCCTGAGCATTTACCAGGACCTTCCGACACCGAATATCTCTTTGACCAATTCATTCAATCAATATAATCTAGGGACACTTTTATTAACCCCTAGAAAATGAAAAAGTTTTTCAGTGCGCTCGTCATTAGCTCGCTGCTTTTCGCGACGCAAGTTACTACTGGTTTTGCCAGAGTGGACAAAGGTCTCCACAGCATTGTTCCAGCAGACACTGATATCTACGTTGAAATGGATCTTACTGAAGAAAATCCAATCAGCGATTTGATTAAACAAATGGTTGAAGAAAGCCGCAACAGCGAACTCCCTTTCAACGAACCAGGAAATATTATTGCTGAAGTGATTCTCAATAATGGCACCACTGCTGTTGCCCTCAGCGTTATTGCTAGCGAATATGGAAGCGACGTTGAAGGATATCTCATTGTTGAAGGAGTTACTAAAGACGAATTCGACAAATTTTCTACCGACCTCGAAGCAGCCGAAAAAGCCATCGACGAATACTTCAACAGCTTCGACGAACCAGACTTCCTCCTTCCAGTTGAAGAAACCGCAGAAGAAAACACCGCCAACGAAGTAGTAATCGGCGCTGAAGACAACCCGCTTGCTGAACGTGAACTTGCCCCAATCCCTGGTCAATCAAACGAAACTGAAACAGAAGAAAACGAAGAAATCGTCACTACTGAAGATTACCGAGGCAACACTATCCGCACTATCAGCGGCGACACTTTTGGTCACGTAGACGGACAATACCTCGTACTCAGCGATGACGCTGAAACCATCAAAAAACTTATCGACGGCATCAACAATTCAAGCTCACCAAAACTCAATAACAAAGACGGATTCCAACGCATTTCACCAGATCTCCTCAGCGAAGGGTTCCTCCACCTTTTCTTCAGCAACAAAGTTTACCAAGAATTAATCGGTGACTTCGCCTTTAGCGCTGGCCTTAGTGATGCAGAAGAAACCATTCTCATGGAACAAGCAAAACTAATCGAAGCAGTTTCATTCTCAGTTAGCCAACGCAACTCAACCTTCCACTTCGCCAGCACAATGATCCTCAATGAAGAAGCCCAAAACTCACTCAATGTTCACCCAGATAAATACAACTTCATTCCTCGTCTCTCCAAAGAATTC
>CAYGJQ010000073.1:0-4440 GCA_964350285.1 uncultured Candidatus Peribacteria bacterium
TTGTTGAAGTGGGCTTGGGCGTAATTGTTATCGGTGGCGATTGCTTGGTCGAAGTATTTGATGGCGGTTTGGAAGTTGCCTTGGTTGTAATAGTGCATCGCGACGTTGTTGTAGAATTCGGCGAGTTTTTTGTTGAGGTGGTCTTGGGAGATGATGGTGGGGCTGATGATGGTTTCGCCTTCCCACCAGCTGTAGGTGAGTAAAATTAGTCCTTTCATATTGGCGTGGCCGTAGAATTGGAAAGGGTTGTTTTCAATTATTTTGACAGTATGTTTAACGCCTGATGGTTTGTGATAATAGTATAGTTTGGCCCATTGAAACATTTCTTTTTCTATTGGGTCAGCGTCTTTGATCCATTCATCTCGGGAGTCAATGGCTTCAAAATTGAGTGTGGTTTCGTCATCGATAGTTTTTTGGGAGGCTAGAAAGCCAGCAGATTTATCGAAATTGTTGGTGACTTGATATTGCTGGTTTAACTTGGCGAATTTTTGATCAAATTCATTTTCAATTGATTCGCGATCTTGATACCACTCTTCGCGGTCATAATCGATTTCAGCTAAACACTTGCCAGTTTGCATATCGAAAGTGGGGCAATCGTAATAATTGGGGCCGGGTCCGTAGCTGTAGGAAAATTCGAGGTTGGCGTATCGGCCATCTGGGGAAAGTCCGCGAATGGTGGTTTCGTAGTGATATTTTTGGTCTTGGTAGGCTAATTGTTTTCCATAGTAGGTGGTGAGTTTTTTGACATTTGAAAATTGTTCTTTGAGTTGCTTCTCGAGGTCTTGGAAAACTCTTTCATCGGCTCTGGTAACGCAGCTGATGGCTTGGTGTTCGTAGCAGCAAGTGATTAGTGGTGGGGCGATGTTGTCGAAATTGTATTCCTCGTTGCCGAAGTTAATTTTGAGGATTAACTCTGTGTCGGTATTGTTGACGGCTAAGTTGTACGGATAGCAAGTGTTTGGCGAAGACTGGGCCAAGTATGCTTCGATGTAGTTTTTGATGGCACTTTTTTTGTCGCGTTTTTCGGCGCCGACGTATAAGTGGTTTTTGTCTTTGGCGAAGTATTCTCCGTCTTCGACTACGAAGGTTTCGGGATCAGCGTCGGTGACAATTTGGCCAACATAGTAGACTTGGTTTTGGTCCTTGGCGTATTTACTTGTAAGGAGTTCAAAACTGGAGCTGTGACTGTTGGGGATTTTTTGAGGGGCCGCAAATGAATGGGATTTTTTAAAAAACAATGAGTTTTGGTCTTTGAAATAGCCGTATTCGATTTCAGCAAAAGTTTCCGGATTGGCGGACTCGATTTGTTTGCCTCGAAAATAGATGTGATTTTTGTCCCGGGCGTAATTGCTGGCGAAATTTTGGAGTTGGGAGAAGCTTTGGTGGTCGGCTTCAAGGATTTGGTTTTCATTGTAAAAAATATTGTCTTTGTCTTTGCCGTAGCATCCATGGGTGCAGTTCCATTTTTTATTTGTAGATGACAGTAGTTCAAAAGTTTCGGGGTCGGCGTGTTGGATTGGTTCGCTGTTGAGGTAAATATTGTAGTAGTCGCGAGCATATGTCTTGTTGAAGATTTGGAAGGTGGCGATGTCGATTGTGGTGGCGAGGTTTTGGTTGTTGTCGGCTGATGTGCCGTATCGGATTGTGGTCTGGTTGGGGTAGATGTAAAAGTCACTACATTTTTTTTGATTGAGGAATTGATCATCGTATTCGATGTATTGGCGATTGTCTTCGTATTGCGGATATTCTTTTTGGCAGAAAGCGTGAGAGATTTTTGTGGTTTCGGTTGGTGTCGGAGAGGAACAGCCAATAAGTAACAATGAAGCGATTAGGCAAATTGAGAGTTTGAGATTGTTCATTGAAGGTGATTAGTGAGAGTGATTTAAGGTTGGCTGATGAGCCAGCTGGATTTGATGTTGTGTCTGGTGTTGCCTAAGTAGTCGATTTTGTTGATGCTGACTGGTTGGGAAGATTTCGAGTTTACTTTCCAGCCATTGGGGTCGGAGTTGTTTTTGTATGGATTAGAGAAATTTCCCGCTTTGTCCTCTGCAAGATATTCAATGGTCCAATGAGTTGAGCCATCGTCAGTAACCACGAAGTAAAGGTTGTCGACATTGGGGAAGTTTGAATCGTAGGTGCCGAAGAAGTGTTTGTTGCCTTCTTTTTTGTAGCTATAGAAAAGAATAGCGTGGCCTCCGCCGGAAGCTAATTTGTAACCATTGGTGTATGGAATGGTGTGAAATCCTTTAGAATAATCGATTCCTGGGTTTCGGTCGAAGAATTCTTGATATGCTTGAACTAATTGTTTTGGTGATAAATGATCGGTGTCATTTACTGGTGAGCCAGCGAATTCTGATTTGAGCCAGGCAATGCGGATTTGGTCAGCCATATTTATGAGGTAGGTCGATTGGCTGGGGTTTTCGGTATTTAAGTTTCGGAGTTCAGAATCGTTTTTTTGAATTTGGAAGAGTTTATTGTAGTTGCTGCTAGTGTAATGTTCGATTTGCGCGTAATTGTTGAAGACGCTAGCGGCTAAGGCTGGAAATCCACTACAGTTTCCGCCGGATACTTCTTGTTCCCAGTTTTTGAGAATTTCTTGGGCGTTGAGTTTTTCGCCTTTTTGGTTGCGAATTGAGTATTTTTCGAAAGTTCTTTCTAGTTTTTGTGGATCTAGTTCACCGGAAGGGCTTTGGTAATAGTTTAGTTGCATTTCATCACCTTCGAAGAAATATCTTTTGTCGTTGAAGTTGGTGTCGTTTGCGGGAATGGTATAGCGGAAATCGAAGGCGTGGATAATGTCTCCCAAAGTGATGACGAAAGTTCCGTTTTTGATACTGAGGTTGTCTCTTCCCATGGTGAATTGTTTATTGAGATCGTTGGGTAAGAGTCTTTGTCTTTTGTCTGCAAGTTTTTTGAATTCGGAAGTGTAGATTCTCATCGCCCAGAGAATGAAGTCTTCACGGGTGGTGCTGTCGTAGATGATTGGGGTTGAATTGTTTGAAGTGTATTTTGTTTGATTTGCGGAAAGGCCATTGGCATCGGCTTCGGCGAGGTAAGTGATGTACCATGCTTGGTCGTCAATATTGGTGAATCCTTGTTTGATGTTGTTGAGGTTGGTAGCGTATTTTTTTTGGAAGTATTGGGCGGACTCTTGTTGGGAGATGAGGTCGGTGCCGTATTGAACCGGGCCTTGGAGGTCGAGTTTGCCGCCGGATAAAAAGCTACTGATGATTAATTTGATGCTTTCAGCATTATTTAATGGGTCGCCAGGTCGGTAGGTGTTGTTGAATTCGTCGCCGGAGATGATGTGCCATTGGTTGAGGGTTTCGATGTAATTGGCAAACCAATCGGATGGTTGGACATCAGAAAAGCGACCAGGTTGATAGGTGAAGCCGGGGTAATTCCTGCTGATATTAGCGGGAGTATTGCCGGTGTTTTTGATTACTTCACGTTCTTCGGCGGTCAAGTCAGGTCTAATTGAAAATAGTTTGAGGGTGTATAAAATTTTGGCTGCTTCGGCGCGGTTGATGGGTTGGTCTAGTTTGTATTCGGCGGTGTCGTGTTTGCATTCGATGATGCCAGCTTCTACTGGGAGTTGTCCGAATTCGTTGTGGAGTTTTGAGTTGCCAAGATCGGCACAGACAGCTGGGTATTCTGCTTGTTTTTCTTTGGGGTCGGGTGGGAGGAGGGCGGCAGGGGGCTGGTTGTTTGTTCCTTTTAGGTCAATGCCTATTTCGTCTTTTCGGATTAGAATCCATGATTTGTCTCTAAAATCTGCTTCGTCTTCAGCGTTGTTCGCTTTCAGGATTTGTTTTTCTGATATTTTGTATTTTTCAGATATTGCAGTGATCCGGTTTTTATAATAATCGTAATTGTATCCTACTTTGTAGTGT
The DNA here is from genome assembly GCA_964350285.1 of uncultured Candidatus Peribacteria bacterium. Lineage (GTDB taxonomy): Bacteria > Patescibacteriota > Gracilibacteria > UBA1369 > CAYGJQ01 > CAYGJQ01. Next base: position 3,894 of record CAYGJQ010000073.1, read on the forward strand.
TCATTGTCATAATGTTCTGGGGCTTCACCTTCAAGGTTTAAGATTAACGATGGTTGTTCATTTAGATCTACCATGCTGCCATAATGTGAATACGTGTGGGGGCGAAAAGTGATATCAAAAGATATTGTTTCATTTGGGGGGATCGTCTGTTGAATTGGTAGGTCTATGATGAATGGTTCGAGGGAGCCATATTCATTGGCTGTTTCGTGAGTTAGGTTGATGTCAATGTTTTTGGTATCAATGTTTTTCAGAGTTACGTTTATTGTTTGTTCTTGTCCGGCCTCAATGGTGTCGAATTTAACAGTTACCATTGTTGCTATTTCTGGGTCTTCTTGTTCATAAATTTCTAGCGTGACGCTTTTAGAGTTGGTTGAATTACCAAATGTCAGATTTGGGATTAAGAGTCCGAGGATAGAGATGAGAGCAATTATTTTTTTTGCTGTGTTCATTGGTGGGAAGATTAGAGTTTTTTTTCAAATAGTGTGATTAGGGTAGGATTATCATTTGTTGCTGTCAATTGTTGGTAACAGTGCCAAAGACTAAGGTG
>CAYGJQ010000073.1:4450-5885 GCA_964350285.1 uncultured Candidatus Peribacteria bacterium
GGAAAAGGATGAAACTGGCAATGGGGAAACTCGTTTTATTGAGCGAAACCCGCTTCCGATTGAGGCGGAGATCAATATTTTTGGGAATAAAACAGCCTTCTTTTTCTATAGAGATGAGGAAATTTTTGCGACGGTTTTGGAAAGTAAGACAATCGCTAATTCAATGCGGTCGATATTTAATATTTATTGGGAAGCTGCAGGCCGGAATCAGCTTTGAGTTTCTTTTTCAATTACCGCTACAACGTCATCTACTAGCTTTGGGATTTGGTGGTCGAGGCTGGGGATGACGTAATCGCATTCGTCAGCGTAGTCGAATTCTTTTTTGGCGCTTTCCATCCGGCGTTGAATTTCGTCTTGGGGGAGTTCGCTGCGGCCTTTGATTCGACGAACTAGGGTTTCGTAGTCTGGGGCGGTGATGAAAATTACTACTAGTTGATCAGCGGGGATGAGATCACGGATGGAAATGACTCCTTGCATGTCTACTTCACGGATAACTGTTTTGCCTTCATTTAACGGCTTGATGATGGCTGATTTGAGGGTGCCGTAGTAATTGTTGTTGTGGACGATGGCGTATTCAAGTAACTCCCCTGCTTCGATTTTAGCTTTAAATTCTTCTTTGCTGATGAAATGGTAGACGTCGCCCGGTTTTTCTCCAGGGCGGATATCTCTAGTGGTGACGGAGGTAGGGAAAACGAATTCGGGGTGTTTTTCTTTAATGATATTGATGGCGGTTCCTTTGCCAACTCCTGAGGGCCCCATGATAAGAAAAAGTTTTCCTTTTGTTGACATATTTAAATTGATGTTTTATAATATTTTAATTTGATGATTTTAATTCAATCTTTTAGTGCATAAGCAATATAGGAAAGATCGGGATTGAAATCTAGGAGAAAGTTTGCTAGAATAATAAGATTTCTTTGAAAATTAGGCGCGACTAAAGCCGGGAGGATGATGGATGTGTAGAACCGCCTCACAGTGAGTTTGCCAAGTGTAAATTTGCTGTGAAAGCGACTCTTGCATCCGTCCTCCTCCCTACTTTTCGATGAAGGTGGCCGACTACCACCTCACCAAAAAGTAGCCTCCTTCTTCTTCGGAAGAGTGGCAGGTCCTACCAAAAACAACCAAAACAAAATCAACAAAAAGTTTTTCCTAGAAAAACCAAAACAAAAACAAAGACGAATGGTATAAACGTCACTAAACAATATCACCAAAGAACGGTAGGGAGACTCGGCTTCATGTTCGCGCATGAAACCAAAGTAATAGCGCCATAGTCGACGCTATTATTCTCACCGCTCTTTGGTTGCTTTCACTCGCTGGCACTTATCTGCCAGCCCGAGTGAAGATCAATGAGCTATATGTTGAGGCGCCTTATCCACCTCTGTGCTAACCTAACTCTTAAAGGTTCATATGTGAAATGGTAGGGCGTCTCAAATCTCCA
>CAYGJQ010000073.1:5895-9390 GCA_964350285.1 uncultured Candidatus Peribacteria bacterium
CTATACGCTTATGGAAGGATTACCCCATCCCGCAGTGCGGGACGGGGGCCCCTGCTCGGTCATCCTCGCCTCCGGCTCCGGTGATCTGCGCTTAATAGACAACCTTCTACGTTGCGGTTTTTTTGAATTTGGCGCCTTGCAACTACACTACTAGATTGATTCTGGGCCGTGATTCTATTGAGTTGGGGGCTTTGGGCTCCACTCGTTTTTGCGCTTTGCGCAAAAACTTTGTTGTGGGAGGGGGGTCTATTTTGGGGGCTTCATTTTTTCTTCATAAATTTTTTCGTTTTTTTTCATATTTGTTTGTTAGGGTTGGGGTGTCTAGACAATGAGGCTTGGAATTAGGTTAGTACGAAGCGTGGTCTTCGAAAAATGTCGTATAAAGGTGAGGGCCAAAAGTTGGATAATAGAAAAGGCCTGAATGGTAGGAGGAGAGCGGTAATCTCTTTTTAAACACCATCAGGCCTGTCTTTTCCCCTGCCTAAGGATTTTTAGAATTTTCTTTTTTCAAGTTTTTATAATTCAGATACCGATTAATCCCATTCAAATAAGCCAGCGCCGAAGCCACAATAATATCCGTATCCGACGCCCGTCCTGAATAAACTTTCCCGTCCTTCTCAAACTTAATCGTAATCACAGCCTGAGCATCCATCCCTTCAGTTACAGTCTGAATCGAATATTCAGTCAGTTTAGTTTCTACTCCAGTGAGTCTACTGATGCCTTTATAAATTGCATCAATTGGCCCATCACCAACGTTGGCGTCTTTGACGATTTCTTCTTCGTCGGTTTTTAAGGCAACTGAAGCAGTTGGGATGCTGTGGGAGCCACATGACACTTGTACCTGATCCATTGTGAATGCTTGTTTGGTGTTGAGTTCTTCTAGGGATTCGGAGGCGATCATTTCGATGTCTTCGTCGTAGATTTCTTTCTTTTTATCGGCGAGGTTTTTGAAGCGATTGAAGATGGCGTCGAGTTCTGTTTTTTCGATGCTGAAGCCGAGTTCTTCTAGGCGATCATTGAGAGCGTGGCGGCCGGAGTGTTTGCCGAGGACTAATTTGTTGCTGCTCCAACCAACGTTTTCTGGTTTCATGATTTCGTAAGTTTGTTCGTGGCAAAGGATTCCATGTTGGTGGATGCCGGCTTCGTGGGCAAAGGCGTTGGCGCCAACGATTGCTTTGTTTGGTTGGACTCCTTTACCGGTAATCCGTGAGAGGAGTTGGCTGCTGGGGACGATTTCTTCGGTATTAATGTTGGTTTGTACTTGGAATAAGTCTTTGCGAGTGGCGATGGCCATGGTGCATTCTTCTAGTGATGCGTTACCAGCACGTTCCCCTATTCCGTTGATTGTACATTCGATTTGTCGAGCTCCGTTGCGGACGCCGGAAAGTGAATTGGCTACTGCTAAACCTAAGTCATTATGACAGTGAGTTGAGAAGATGATGTCGTCGCTTGGGGTGTTTTTGATTAAGAATCTAATCAAATCTCCGAATTCTTCGGGAGTGGAATAGCCGACTGTGTCGGGTATGTTGATGGTGTCGGCGCCGGCTTCGATGGCGGCAGTGATGACTTCTACTAAGAATCCGCGATCTGAACGGGCAGCGTCTTCAGGTGAGAAGTCTACTCGATCACACAAGCTCTTGGCGTATTTTACTGCTTCGACCGCTTTTTTCACTACTTCCTCACGGGACATTTTCAATTTGTACTCCGTGTGGATTTCGGAGGTGGAGCTGCCGGTGTCAATTCTTGGTTTCGGTGCACCTTTCACCGCTTCGTAGGCACGTTTGATGTCTTCTTCTCTGGCGCGGGAAAGGCCGCAGATTTCTGGTTTAGTTAATCTGGCGGCAATTTCTTGGACGGCAGTGAAGTCGTCTGGTGAAGCGATTGGAAAACCGGCTTCGATTACATCTACTCCTAACTTTTCCAGTTGCAGTGCGAGGCGGATTTTTTCTTTGGTATTCATTGAATAGCCTGGGGCTTGTTCACCGTCACGCAAGGTGGTGTCGAAAATCTTTACGACGTCCATGGGGAATAGGAGTTAGGAGCTAGGAATTAGGAGGTTAGGTTTAGAATGGGAGATCATCGATTGTTACTTCTTCGCTTTCTTTAGCTGGTGCGGCAGCGGCTGCTGCTGGTTCTGGGGTTGATGTTGGGGCGCTGTCTACGGCACGAGGTGTTGAACTGATTGGCGCTCCTTCTCCACCTGGGCCGCCTGGTGAGCGGTCGAGCATGATGACGTTTTCAGCAATGATTTCTGTTTTGTAGCGTTTGACGCCGTCTTCACCTTCCCAGTTGCGAGTTTGTAGTCGTCCTTCTACGTATACTTTGCGTCCTTTGCGCATATATTGGCTAACGATTTCCGCTAGTTTTCCCCAACAAACGATGTTGTGGAATTCAGCACGTTCTTGTTTTTGTCCGCTGGCGTCGGTCCAAGTTTGGTTGGTGGCGACAGAAAAGGTTGCAACGGTACGTCCGCTAGGGATTTGTCGTACTTCTGGATCAGCGGTGATGTTTCCGATTACTTGAGCGCGATTGAGTGCAAAGGCCATAAAATGGGAGGTTAGGAGCTAGGATATAGGAGTCTAGGTAATATTATTTTTGTGTGCCGAGGATACAGGATGTTTTAAGAAAAGCCCAGCAGTGATGATGGGCGAAGGATCTGTGCACTGAATCAGTGACAGATCAATTATTTTCCTAGTTTTAGTTTGTCTTCCGGACCGCGAATCATGGCGGTGGCACCGGTGCGAACCATTTCTTTTACTCCAAAGCTGCGGAGGAGGTCGATGAAACTATCTACTTGTTTTGGTTCAGCAACGATTTGAACGATAAGTGAGTTTAAAGCGATATCTACAACTTTGGCATCAAACATTTGAGCGATTTGTTGGATTTCGAGGCGGGTTGTTTTGGTGGCATGGACTTTGATGATTGCTAGTTCGCTAAGGATGACGCTTTCTTTGGTGACGTCGTATACTTTCAAGACGCTGATGATTTTGTACATTTGTTTGATCACCTGTTCGATATTGGTATTGGTTCCATCTACGACGATTGTCATGCGGGAAATGCCTTCTTTTTCGGTGTGACCGACTGAAAGACTCTCAATGTTGAATTTACGACGGCGGATCATGGAGGTAACGCGGTTGAGAACACCGGTTTTGTTTTCCATTAATACGATCAGTGTATGAAGGTGATGGTCTTTTGGCATTAGTCTTTGGGTTTTATTCGTTCCTTCTTTGCTATGGTTTTGAAGGATATGTAAGCGTTAGGAACTATAGTATAGGGCTTTCTGTAATGCAATTGTTAATGTCGGGGATGGTCGTGATTTGATCCTTATATATATGTAGGTGGTGGAAGCGGCCGAGTAAAAAACCGATGAGGCAGCTGAGAATGAGGGTTAAGCTCCAGATGATTAGCGTTGCGGTTTTGGGTGAGTTTGCTAGAGTTGATCGTGAATTTTTCATAGTTGATTAATATTAAGGTTATAAATAGGTATATTTTCGT
>CAYGJQ010000074.1:0-9368 GCA_964350285.1 uncultured Candidatus Peribacteria bacterium
ACCTCATTGCCCCATCAGCAATGAACCTCAAGCACAACCACATGCAAATCGGTGGTCTTTTCAGTCAAAGTTTTTACGTTTACGCCTACCCACGTTACATCGAAGCCAACTGGCTTTCGCCAATCATCAACTTCGACGCCACGATGGATATTTCACAATTCATCTACCCAATCGAATCCAGCGCCATCATGCGCATCCTCAAAAAGAAAGTAGCTCAAATGCAATCCACAATTCGGATGGAAAGTGCTCGTGGCCAAGTCCGCGACCCAGCAATTGAAACCGCTCTCCAAGATGCCGAAGAACTCCGCACCCAACTCCAACGTGGTGAAGAAAAATTTTTCCAATTCGCTCTTTATCTCACTGTTTACAGCGATGACGAAAAGAAACTAGCCAAAATCGGCAAACAACTAGAAAGCCTCCTCGGCAGTAAACTAGTTCTCACAAAACGCGCCGACCTCCGAATGGAACAAGCCTTAAACTCCTGCCTTCCACTCTGCAGCGACGAACTGGAAGTAACCCGAAACATGAATACCACGCCACTCGCGTCGACCTTCCCTTTCAGCTCATCCGATCTCACCTCAAACGAAGGCATCCTCTATGGCGTCAATCGCCACAATGATAGTCTCGTAATCTTCGACCGTTTCAAACTCGAAAACGCCAACTCCGTCATCTTTGCGACATCCGGTGCTGGTAAATCCTACACCATCAAACTAGAAATTCTCCGCTACATGATGCTCGGAACCGATGTGATTGTTATTGATCCAGAGAACGAATACGAAGCCTTAGCCAATACTGTTGGCGGCAGCTATCTCCGCATTTCTCTCAACTCGAACCAACGTCTCAATCCCTTTGACCTTCCACCACCAATTGAAGGTGAAGAGGTCCAACCCGGAGATATTCTCCGCGGCAACATCATCACTCTCCACGGATTAATGAAAATCATGATGGGCGGTGTCACCCCATCTGAAGAGGGGATTCTCGATCGCGCCCTCATCGACACCTACGCCCTCAAAGGGATCACCATGGATGTAATCGACCCATCAGAGTTCGAAATGCCAACAATGATGGACCTCTACAACATCCTCTCCACCATGGAAGGCGCCCAAAGTCTTTCCGAAAGACTCCACAAATACACCCATGGCACCTACTCTGGTATTTTCAATCAACAATCAAACGTCGACATCCACACTGGACTGATGATCTTCTGTATTCGCGATCTCGAAGATTCACTTCGCCCGATCGCGATGTACATCATCCTTAATTACATTTGGAACAAAGTCCGCTCAAAACTCAAACGTCGCCTCCTCGTAATCGATGAAGCCTGGTCATTAATGCAACACGAAGATTCCGCTAAATTCCTCTTCGGTCTCGTCAAACGTGCCCGCAAATATTACCTCGGGATCACCACCATCACCCAAGATGTCGAAGACTTTGTCAAAAACCAATACGGAAAACCAATCGTCACCAACAGTGCGATGCAAATCCTGCTCAAACAATCCCCTGCAGCTATCGATAACGTGGTAAAAATGTTCAACCTTACAGAAGGAGAACGCTACCTGCTATTAAATAGCGCCGTCGGCCAAGGACTCTTTTTTGCCGGCCTCAAACACGTTGCCCTCCAAATCATCGCTTCATACACCGAAGACAAACTCATCACCACCAATCCCGAAGAAATTCTTTCTACCCAAGCTCAATTAGCTGAATTTGAAGGAGCCGAAGAAGCCGGTGGTGCCGAAGCAATCCCTGAAGCAACTCCAGCACCAACAACCACATCAGAATCAGTAGAAGCCCAAGTTCTCGCTGATGAAAACATTCCCGATGCCATCAAAGCAGCCACCAAAGAAATCACCAACGAAACTGCAGCCCCAGAAGCCCAAACCACTGAACCAGAAATCGAAATCACTCCAACAGAACCAAACTCAGCAACACCTGAAACCATCGAAGAAACAAAAAAATCAAACCCGGAAATTGAAACACCATCAGGACCTCGCCCTACCGAACTAAATAGCGAGAATGTCGAGTATGGTAATGAACTCCCAATGTTCCGCGACCAAAAACCTGAAGACCTCGAACAGTAAATTTGCCTGTGGTATATATTAAAGGATTACCCTTAACCTTTTACCATGCCCAAAGGTAAACTTTTTTTTACTGTGCTCACTGCCACAGTGGCCTTCAGTGCATTTTCCGCTACCGCATTAGCAAAATTCAGCGATGTACCGAGCAATCATCCATATGCCGAAGCGATCGAATTTGTCCAACAAACCGGAATCGTTGAAGGCTACGAAGATGGCACTTTCAAACCAGACCAAGTCATCAACCGTGCCGAATTCACCAAAATTGTCATCGGCGCCTACTATCTTCCTGAAGACTGGGAAAACTGCTTCCAAGGACTGATTAAATTTACAGACACTCCCGGTGATTGGTACGCCCCATATCTCTGTGTCGCAATCGGCGACGGAATCATCGGCGGCTATCCCGATAATACTTTCCGCCCCGCCAACCCAATCAATTACGTAGAAGCTGCCAAAATCATTTCCATTGGGGCCGCAACCGTGATCGAAGAAGAATTCAACGTTGAAGAAGGGGAAGCTTGGTTTACTCCATACACTGAAAGCATTGCAAATAAAAAAGCCAAACCCGGCTCCATCAAAAACAATGAACAAACCATCACTCGCGGCGAAATGGCCCATCTCATCTTTAAAATCGATGAAGACATCGCCAACAAAATCAATGAAGGCTCACATACCGACGAGGGAGCACAAGACCCACTCGAATCAACAGCTGAGACCGAATACTTCATTGCCATCGAAGCCTCCAGCGCCGACGAATGTTACGAAGACGAAATCTACGACGCCGAATCACAAATGTGCCTCATCCCTTGTGCCGATGAAACCGAATGTGACGCCATTGAAAAAGAAATCATCGCTGCCGCCGAAGAAATCGGAGAAGATTACTATGATGGCGACAAAACCTACCAGCCAGTTGACGATCACGGAGGCCCCGCCGACTTCGATCAACCAAACCATCAAGACGAAGCTGACAGTTTCATTACCTACACCATCAAAGACAATCAAATCACTAATCCAGTAAACGGCACTGCTTCCACTGACGAAATCAAAAAACACCAAGCCGACACCGCCAAACATCAAGCTATCTGGAAACGCTTCTCGGCCTTAATCCCCGAAGCAAACCGCAAAATGTTCGTTAGCTACCAACTATTCACCGACGGCAAAGAGGGGACTATGGCCGCCGTCACTCAAGACCAAGACGATCCAACTAAATGGGTTTTGCTCATCGATATCGTCGATGCTTATCCAGATGGCAACACCATGGATAAAACTGATCTTACATACTCACTGATTCACGAATACGGCCATGTCCTCACCCTCGGCAACGAGCAAATCCCAGCCGACACAGCTGTCTTCGGTACCACTGAAACCACCGAAGAACAATTTGCCCAACTCCTCGTCGACCAGACAAAAAAATGCCAACCAAACTTCTACCTCCAAGAAGGTTGTTCAAAAACAAACTCTTACATCAACAAATTCTTCCAAGCCTATTGGAAAACTATCTACTACGAACTCCCCCAAAACCAAAACGTCGAAGATGAAACCAAGCTAGAAGAAATCGCCAACAACTTCTACGAAAAATACCAAAGCCAATTCGTCACCGATTACGCCGCCACCAATCCCGGAGAAGACATCGCCGAAAGCTGGACCGCCTTCATTCTCAAAGAAAAACCAACCGGCAACACCATCGCTGACCAAAAAGTTCAATTCTTCTACAACTTCCCAGAACTTGTAGAACTCCGCAAAGTAATCCGCGCTCGTCTCTAAAAAAACAAAACTAAAAAGAGCCTGCTCGTTAGCTGAGCAGGCTCTTTATTAAATTCAATCTACTGCCAGCTTTTAATCACCTCAATTGCTCGTCGCAATTGAATATCTTCATCAGGATTGCCATTATCTTCCACTTCAATATCCGGCTCTAAGCCAACCTTATTGATATTACGCCCACCAGAAGTAAACCAATTGGCCACACTAATCTTCAACTGCGAACCATCCAAGTAGCTCACAATTTGCTGCACACTACCTTTCCCAAAAGTCTGAGTTCCCACCAATTTTGCAATCCCTTGATCTTGCAACGTACCAGCCAAAATTTCTGAAGCTGAAGCTGAACCACCATCAACCAAAATTACAATTGGATATTTTGACAATTCACCTGGCCCCGTTGAGTTATAAACCTCTTTATTACCACTCGCCAATTCAATCGTCGCAATCCTTTCGCCCTCTGGCACAAAATGATTCAAAATTTCAACCGTTGCATCCAAAAACCCTCCTGGATTACTTCGCAAATCAATCACCAAACCAGTTGGCTCTGATTCTTCAACCTTCTTCATCTCCTCCAAAAATCTCTCATCAGTATCCTCAGCAAATGTCCCAATCCTGATATAAGCCACACCAGAATCTTTCAATTCAGACTCAATAAACGGCAAATCAATCACCGCTCTCACAATACTCACATCAAACACTTGCCCATCTCGATCAATCGTTAAAACAACAGTTGTTCCTTCCGGGCCTTTAATCAAATCAATCCCTTGCTCCAAAGCCAAACCAGCAATATCTTCACCATCAACTTTCAACACCACATCATTAGGCTTCAAACCAGCTCTTTCAGCCGGAGAACCTTTAATTGGGGCCACGATCGTAAACTCGCCTTCAATTATATCAACCGATGCTCCAATTCCTTGGAAATTCCCATTTAAAGACTCCGTAAATTGCTGAGCTTCCTTTGGCTCTTGAAACTCAGAATATGGATCTTCCAATCGATCAACCAATCCATTGATCGCCCCATAAACCAATTCGTCATCATCAACTTCATCCTTAAACACGTAATCATCCTGAACTTTACTCCAAACATTTAAGAAAATTTTAAACTTCTCATTATTCAATAACTCCTCAACATTATCCGCCAACTCCTTATCGTCACCGAAAGTAATCGAAATCTCTTCTTCACCAGACCGCACGCCAACACTTTCATCGCGCTGAGCTGGCGCCACATCTCTAGTCGGTTCGTAAGCTGCATCACCAGATCTTAAATACAACCGATAAATCAATTCCGCCATATCCGCCCGAGTCAAACGCACCGCTGGAGAACAAAATCCATCTTGCAAATCCGCAAACAAATCCAATCGCTCAGCCCCCACAAACAAATAGGCAAACGGACGATCAAACGGCAAATCAGTACATTTCAAATCACCTTTATTCACAACTTGCGGCGCCGGAACCCCATAAAGTGCTAAACCTACCCGCAATGCCTCAATTCTCGTCACCCCTTCAATTGGATAAAAATAAGGGTCATCTGGATTGAATTGCAGAAAATGCAACTCAAAAGCTCGCTCCACAAACGGCGCAAACCAAGCATCACGAGGCACATCTTGAAAGCGCGTTGGATGCTGCGAAACCACTGGGTCATACCCCACAGAATTGAACATCATTTTATAAAATTCGGCCTTCTGAATCATCCGATCCGGATAAAAATTATCATTTTTATCAATTGCACCGGTCATTTCCAAATGCTGAATAGCTTCATAATTCGGATGATCCTGCGGCACATCATTAAAATCAGCAAACGCCACCCCGCTCACCGCCAAACTCAAAACCAACGCCAAAACGACCTTCTTAAGCGATTTCATAGTCAAAAAAATTAAAATATTTAAAGGCTTTCAACAACCACCAAAAACCTTATCAGAATCACCAAGGCATTAATAGTAATATTGATCACCAGACCCTTGAGAAAAAGCGCTTTTTTTGCTATAATTTAGAGATTTAAAAACAAAAATTAATGGAGCAACCAAAACCGACAACTCAAAATCCTAAAATCGGACTCAAGGCAACAATTTTTGCGCTGATTGGAATTATTTTCACTACTGGAACTTTTTATATTGAAAGGCAGAGTTCTTTGTCATTTTCAAAGCCTAGTTTCACAGCTGCAACTTCTCTCACAAATCCCAAAACAACATTCGCAGGTGACGTTGAAGTATTGAAAGGAAGCGCTGAAAGTCACAACTTCCCTGAAAATTACAAATTCCATGCCAATTCTCGAATCAAGACTCAAGCAAATGCTCGCGCAGAAATCGAAATCGATAAAAATGTCTTCCTCAGAATGGACCAAAACACTGAAGTTGAATTCCCAGCAGGATCACCTTCACCTTATCCAACAATAAAACTCCACTCCGGCAGAATTTGGATTAACAATAAATATTCAGAATACCCACTCCAAAGCACTGTCATTCTCAATGAAATCAACGAAAACACATCCACCGCAACCGTCCCATTTGAATCAGTGACTCAAATTACACATCAAGACAATGGGCTACTTGTAAACACACATTATGGCACTGCAAAAGTGGCATTTGGAAATCAAGGCGGAGGATTCTACTCTCTCGTAAACAACGATCAAGCCATCAACTCTTTCCTAATTAACACCAACTACCAAGCAACCATCTTTAACAACAAAATCACCGAACAATTAAGACCACTCCTTTATTCCAAAATTGTTAAAGAATTCAACTACGGCCGCACCGACCAAAACTCCCTCAAAGAAGACCAATGGGCCCAATGGAACATCAAACAAGACCAAGAACTCCAAATCAGACTGATCGAAGAACAAGAAGACCAAATCCTCAAAAGAGGACTCCAAATTTCACCTACAAGCATTGAAAACAATTCAATCAATCAAATCGAAGAAACCTTCACTTTGAGCAATCGAAAACTAATGGAAAGAAAAGTCAAAAGAGCATTCAAGGATCTAGAAGATGCAGAATTTTTATTGCTAACCAACGAACCGGGCCCTGCTCAAATCCGCATCAACCAATTCAAACAAAAAATCAATCAAATCAAATCTGATCCCGATGCAAAATCAGAAATCAGTTGGAGACTAATGTATGAGACCCTTAGAACCAAACCAATTCCCCCAGGTCACAGCCTCTACACTATTAAAGAATTAATCGCTGAAGAAAGCCTAGCTAAAGAAACAGACTCTAGCGGAGTCAATCACCTCCTTTTAGATCTCCGTCCAATCTTAATCGAAGCAGTCTCTACCACCCCAATCGATTACAACAATGCCTCAAACGTCTTCGCTTTCTACCAAAAACAACTCAACCTTTTCCTCAATAAAAATCAAAACGAACTAATCAAAATCCCTCACCTGCTCGAAGAAGAAAACCAAATCCTCGGACAAGCAATCGGCCAATACCCAGAACTCTATAATCTCGACATCTTTAATATCAAAAGCACTCTCGAAGAAGCTTGGCTCGACACCATTCCCGTGGGACCAGATCTTCGCGAACAAAAACAAACGCTAATTTTAGAAAAAACTCGCATCCTCGAAAAACTCCGCGCCTTCTTCTTTGACGAAAAAATCTCTGTTGAAGATGCCAAGGATGTCGTGCCACGCATCATCCAAGAAATCGAAAAATACCAAGACGAACGCACTCAAGTAGCCGTCCAACAAATCTTCGCCGAACGCCTTGCTGATTTTGAACAATTTCTCCGTTACCTAAATTCACCAGAGTATTCTTCCGCAGCCGCCCGTCGCATCCACGGCAACACACACAAAGAACGCTACCAAAAATTCCTCGCGGCAATCGCAGAAAACAAAGAAATCTCCGCCCTCGAAGACACCATCCTCGGCGATAGCCCTATAACTGAAACTTCAACCACTGAAACTCCAGAAGCAATCATTCTCGAAGCCAAAACCATTCTCACAAATGCCGGACTCGAAAACCCCCAACTCGAACCAATTCTTTCTGCTACTGAAAAAGACATCATCATCAAAAGTGCCTCCTACCAAGGCCAACTAATCCAAGCCGAATACGACTGGCGCCGCAAAATCATCAAAAACATCAACTACAAAAACAAAATCATTTCCCTCAAAGGCGTCAAAGCCGAAAAATTCGCCGACTTCATCCAAGCCTACGACCAAGCCTCCCAAGCCGGAACTTCAGTAGACACCGATGAGTTCACTACTCCAGAAGCTTCCTCTGAAACCAAAATCGAACGCACTGCCCGCGCGCTCATCAAACAAAAACTTACCGAAGTCAATATTCAAGCACCGCTAAAAACAATCTCCATCATCGATCTTGACCAAGCGAAATTCCGCATCGAAAACCTTGAAATCGAAGCCCAAGAAATCGTAACAATTAGTTTCGACTATCAGAGCCGCACCAACGAAATCACCAACATCACTCTCACCGCTGAAATTGGCACCGTTGAAACCCCTGGCCCCATCGACCTCTCAACCACCAACATCAACAGCTTCATCAGCACTGAGACCCAAAAAATCCGCGAAGCCAAAATCGCCGAACAAGAAGAGCTCCGCCGCATCGAAGCCGAGAAAGCTGCCACTGAAGCCGCGAAAGAGTCAGCAGAATCCACCGAATCAAAACTTGGAGCCAGCCTCCTCGACACCCTCATCCCGCCATCTCAACCCGAACCAGAAATCGACGCCGAACGTGAAGCCGCCAAAGCCGCCCTCGAAGAAATCATCGGTGGAGACAGCACTCCAGAGCTCCCCTCAGGGTTTTAACCATCCAAACAACCGGCCGCGCACCCATCTACCGCAATGCCTAATCATCTAATTGAGCCGGACTTTTTCCATTGCCACCGAAACCAAATTTTGTCAAAACACCACAACAATGAATTGCGATAAACCCCTTTTTCGTGCTACCTTACCCAAGGTTCAAACCCTAACCGCTTTTTATGGCTGAAGAACAAAAATCAAATTATGGCGCCGAGTCGATCCAAGTATTAGAAGGTCTATCCGCTGTACGCAAACGTCCAGGGATGTACATTGGTACTACCGATGTAGCTGGTCTTCACCACATGCTCTGGGAAGTAGTCGACAACTCGATAGATGAAGCTCTTGCCGGTTACTGTAAAAACATCACCGTTACTATTAATAAGGATAACAGTATCAGCGTCGAAGATGACGGTCGTGGTATCCCAGTAGAAAAGCACAAAAAGACTGGTAAATCAGCACTTGAAACAGTTATGACCATCCTCCATGCCGGTGGTAAATTCGGTGGCGGCGGATATAAAGTATCTGGTGGTCTTCATGGTGTAGGTATTTCTGTAGTAAACGCCCTTTCTGTCAGCACAAAAGCTGAAATCCACCGTAACGGAAAAATTCACGTTCAAGAATATTCACAGGGTAATACAGTTGGTGAGCTACAGATTACCGGCGACAGCAAAACAACCGGAACTAAAATCACTTTCAAACCAGACCCAGAAATCTTCGAAACCACAATTTTCAATTTCAAAACCATCCAAAACCGTCTCCGCCAACAAGCCTACCTCACAAAAGGTGTC
>CAYGJQ010000075.1:0-2477 GCA_964350285.1 uncultured Candidatus Peribacteria bacterium
ATCAAATAGTAGTTGAACGAAAAAAGGGCGACGGCGATGACGGCCGCGATGGTGGCGTAGCGTTTTTGGGTGAGGGTTTTGCGGATTGATGCGGGCATAACGAAATTGTTTATGAGGTTATATTTTACATAATTTTTTCCTTTATGTAAACGCTCCACGGCTACTGCTGGAAGAATTTGCGTGATATAATTTGGGCTGATTTAAGTTCTAAAAAAACAAGCTTATGTTTGATATGACTTCTATGGCAGGTGGTAGTTTCGGTGGACAGGGGTTCGGCGATGCTGCTCAGGGGGCGGCGAATTCTGATGTAGTTGCTAATTATTTAGTGCCGACAGTGATTGAGAAAACTCATGCTGGCGAAAGAGCGTTTGATATTTACTCGCGACTTTTAAAAGATCGAGTTGTTTTCCTTTCAGGTCCAGTGAATGGAGATATGGCGAATATTGTGATTGCCCAACTTTTGTTTTTGGCGAATGAGAGTGAGAAGAAAGATATCACTGTTTATGTGAATAGTCCTGGTGGACATGTGACTGCTGGGTTGGCGATTTATGATACGATGCAATATATTAAGCCAGATGTTTGTACGGTTTGTGTGGGTTTGGCGGCTTCGATGGGGGCGGTGCTTTTGACTGGTGGGGCGAAAGGAAAGCGTTTTGCTTTGCCGAATTCGGAAGTGATGATTCATCAGCCGCTTGGTGGGATTCAAGGGCAAGCGACTGATATTGATATTCATGCGAAACATATTTTGAAAACTAAGGAGCGGCTTAATGGGATTTTGGCTCATCACAGTGGTCAAAAGATGTCAGTGATTGAGAAGGATACTGATCGCGATAATTTTATGTCGGCTGAGGAGGCGGTGAAATATGGATTGATTGATAAAGTGGTGAAGAAAGATAAGTAAAATATTGAGGAATTGAAGAAGAGCCGCCTGCGGGCGGCTTTTTTGATGTGGCTGGGATGATTTTTGAGAGTGAATTCTTTGACAAAACGTTTTTAGCACTCTAAACTTATGAGTGCTAAAATTGTAAACAACATTATTATGGCTAATATATGTGATCGTTGTCATAAAAATCAGGCAAATCTTGCTTATACGCAAATTGTTAATGGTAGAAAACAGCATTTGAAGTTGTGTAATGGTTGTGCGCAGGAGCTGCAGGCTGGTGGTGCTTCGCAGCCGTTTGGGTTTGTGGATGGATCGTCGATGATGGATTCTTTTTTTAATGATGCAGTTGGGGCGAAGAAAAGACGCGAAGGGATGAATGTGATGGATTATTTTTCTGATCGGGCGAATGGTGTGCTGCAGCAAGCGGCTGACTTGGCTTATGATTTTAATTCTAAACGGCTTGATACAGAGCATTTGCTTTTAGCCTTGTTGAGATCGAAGGATGGATTGTTGGAAAAGATTTTTAATAAATTTGATTTTAATAAAGAAGATGTCGCGGATTATACGGCGCAGAATATTCAACGATATGAACAGAAGCTTTCGGGCAATAAGGTTCATTTGTCACCACGGATGAAGCATGTGGTTGATGATGCTTTTCGTCAGGCTCAGCGTTTGCGTCATCCTTATATTGGACCGGAGCATTTGTTGCTTTCTTTGGCGGCGGAAGCTGAAGGTTTGGCTAGTTTGATTTTGAAAAAACATGGAGTGAATCCAGAAAAATTGATGCAGGTGATTTCGGAGTTGGTGAAGACGGAAACTGTTGAAGGTGAAGCTGATGGGATTCCTTCGAATACACCTAATTTGGATAAGTATAGTACTGATCTGACGGCGCAAGCTCGTGATGGAAAACTCGATCCGGTGATTGGTCGGAGTGCGGAGGTGCAACGGGTGGTGCAGATTTTATCGCGGCGCTCGAAGAACAATCCGGTTTTGTTAGGCGAACCTGGTGTTGGTAAGACAGCGATTGCTGAAGGGTTGGCTCAGCGGATTTCGGCGGGAAATGTGCCGGACACTTTGAAAGGAAAAAGAGTGTTGGCTTTGGATTTGAGTTCTTTGATTGCTGGTTCGAAGTATCGGGGTGAATTTGAGGAAAGGATGAAAGCGGTGACTGATGAAATTGATGGGGCTGAGGGCAGTGTGATTTTGTTTATTGATGAATTACATACAATTGTTGGAGCTGGGGCGGTGGAAGGGGCAATGGATGCGGCAAATATTTTAAAGCCGGCATTGTCGCGGGGAAGATTGCAGGCAATTGGGGCGACGACTTTGATGGAGTATAAAAAGTACATTGAAAAAGATGCAGCGCTAGAGAGAAGATTTCAGCCGGTGATTGTCGATGAGCCTACGGTGGAAGATACGATTAAGATTTTGTTGGGATTGAAAGATAAATATGAGGCGCATCATAAAGTAGCGATTTCTGATGATGCGATTATTGCGGCGGCTCAGCTTTCAGATCGCTATATCAATGATCGGTTTTTGCCAGATAAGGCGATTGATTTGATAGACGAAGCGGCGGCGAAAGTTCATTTGAGTA
>CAYGJQ010000075.1:2487-3213 GCA_964350285.1 uncultured Candidatus Peribacteria bacterium
AGACTTCAATTAAGAGTATGGAAAAAGAGGAAGCGTCGTGTGTGGCGGCTCAGGATTTTAAGAAAGCGGCAGAGATTAAAGAAAAGTTGGAGGAATTGAAGGAAAAGCAGAAAGAGCTGGAAGAAAAAAATCAGATTCAACGTGGAACTTCGAAGGCAGTTGTGCTGGAGAGTGATATTCAGTCTTTGATTGCTGAATGGCGTGGGATTCCGCTTACGAAAGTTTCTACTGAAGAGGCTGATCGCTATGTGAATTTGGAGAAATATTTAGGAGAGAAAGTCATTGGTCAA
Source organism: uncultured Candidatus Peribacteria bacterium (assembly GCA_964350285.1). Taxonomy (GTDB): domain Bacteria; phylum Patescibacteriota; class Gracilibacteria; order UBA1369; family CAYGJQ01; genus CAYGJQ01. The sequence goes on from CAYGJQ010000075.1 coordinate 2,778, forward strand.
AGTGATGCGGTGAAGGCGGTAAGTGAAGCGGTGCGTCGGAGTCGGGCGGGTTTGAAAAATCCGAATCGGCCGATAGGTGTGTTTTTATTCCTCGGGCCGACTGGTGTAGGGAAAACGGAATTGACTAAGGCGTTGACCGAGGAATTGTTTAATGATCGGAATGCTTTGGTGAGATTGGATATGAGTGAATATATGGAGCGGCACAGTGTAGCGAAATTGATTGGTTCGCCGCCGGGATACGTGGGATTTGATGATGGAGGGCAGCTGACTGAAAAAGTGCGGCGTCATCCTTATGCGGTGATTTTGTTGGATGAAATTGAGAAGGCGCACCCTGACGTGTTTAATATGCTGTTGCAGATCCTCGACGACGGGCGTGTTACCGATGCGCAGGGGCATGTGGTGAACTTCAAGAATACGGTTATCATCATGACCTCGA
>CAYGJQ010000075.1:3223-9331 GCA_964350285.1 uncultured Candidatus Peribacteria bacterium
AAATACGATTATTATTGCGACTTCAAATATTGGTGCACATTTGATTCAGGAACATTTTAAAACGAAGAAGAAAGTTTCGAAGGAATTGGAAGAGAAAATGAACGGTGCATTGCATCAGGTGTTTCGGCCGGAGTTTTTGAACCGGTTGGATGATACGATCTTTTTTAATCCCCTTTCGAAGAAAGATGTTGGTGAGATTTTGGAGCTGCTTTTGGCGGATACAGTTGGACGGGTGAAGTTGCAGGATATTAGATTGGATTTTGATGAAAAAGTGAAAGAAAAGTTGGTGAATGATGGCTATAGTTCTGAGTTTGGGGCACGGCCGTTGCAGCGAGAAATTCAGCGGCAAATTGAGAATCCGCTGGCAACTCATATTATCAAAGGTGATTTTATGACTGGTGATGTTGTGAAAGTGAGTGTGAAGAAAGGTGAAGTGGTGTTTGAGAAGATAAAGGCCAAAACTGCTCGTGCAAAGAAGAAAAAGAATGAGTAGAATGAGAAAAGAATTAACTTTAGAAATATGAATTTTGCTTTATTGAAACGTAGTTTGATAATTGGTTTGTTGGCGTTGACAATGACAGGGTGTTTAGGTGGTGGAGGTAGCGATGAGCAGCAGTCTGTAGTGCCGAATTCAAAAATATTTTCAGTGGATGAATTTGATATTGAGTATCCTCGTGATTGGCGAGTATTGACTTCGAAAGATTTTCCAAATGACGTGCCGAAAGAAACGAAACTAGTGTTTCAGCAAAATGTGAAAGGTGAATTTATTGTGAATGTGAATTTGGGCCGCGTATCGGTGCCTGAAGGAACGGTGACAATGGACTATGCTAAGCGTTTGATTCAAGAGCAACGGAATGGATTGGTGAATTATCAGGAAATTGGCCGGGAAGAGATTCAGTTGCCGGTTGGAGAAGGGACAGCAGATACAGTGTTGGTGACTTTTACGGCGAAAAGAAGTCCCGAGGCCGTAGAACGGAAGTTTGTGCAGACTTATCTAGTGAAAGATGGATTTGCTTATGTGCTCACGGGGGCAATGCGGACAAATGAATCAGAAACTTTGGTGGAGCTGGTGACTTCGGTGCTTAGGTCCTTTAAGTTGAAGTAGTTTTAGTTGTTTTTCTTCTTACTAAGACTTTTGGGGGGCTTTTTTGCTGTGTTTGTTGGATTTCTTGCATTTTTCTAATCATTCTATTCATGTATTGCGGATTGAATTTTGCAGAATGGAAAAGCACTGAGTTGGGGCCATTGTTCCAAGATTTTTTAGATTTTGTGAAAATACGTTTTATCGTTTGGAGGCCTAAATTTTTGGCTGTCGGTCGGCGACGTTTCCAGTCTTGTGAATCTGTTCGCCACATCCTCCAGGTAAAAGATTTTCCGCTTTTTTTAGTTTGGATGTTGGCTGCTTGAAGCATGTTTTGAGGAGCGTATCTTTTGGTGCCACGAATGAATCCGGCTCCACCAGGAGGGCGTCCAAATTGAACGGTGAACTTTTCTCCGATTGCAGCTCTAATTAAGTCTTGGAAAAATTCTATGTCCCGAGCTGTGGCTTCAGGAGATGAAGTGGCCATGTGGTGTTTATGATGGGAAAGTGGATGCATCATTCCATGGAAACCAATTTTGTTTTCGAAGTTTGAGAGGCTCCCTAATTGTTTGCGGATTGTTTGAATAAATTTAATTTTGCGAGGCCCGATTAAATCTCTTAGGTAATCATAGTAGTCTTTGTTTGCTTCTTTAGCTTTGATTTTTATTGCTTTTTGCCAGCCGCCAATTGGGATTTTACCTCCGGCCTTTTTTCTAATCATGCCGAGGGCATGGAGTTTGCTAGGGCTTATGATTTTAGCTCCGAGCCAATAGAATCGATAATTTGTGATGTTCTTTTGATGCATATACTGGATAATTTGAAGGTCTTTTTGATCTGGTCCGTCATCAAAACTAAAGACTACTCCTTCTTTCCAAGGTTTAATTTTTTCTGCCAAAAGTGGGGCTTTTTTAAGTTTTGGTTTTATTTTGGGCTTTGGGGCTTCCATTGAAGGAAGTTTTATCTTTTGAACAGCTTTGATTTGTTGCGGTATCTTGGGGCCTAATAAATCGTTGGTGTCAGGGATTGCATATTGGAGTTCGGCGAATTGGGTGCGTGATTTTGGGGTTTTTCCTCTTATGACTGCAAAACCGTAGTTTAGTTGGTATCCGATTCCCTTACGGAAGAGATGTTGATATTGGAGGTTGAATTGATTGATGTCTTTGTTGGTTTTTTCTTGGCATACTTTTGTCATGCGTTGGTAGATTTTCCCGGCTAATACTTGGGCTTTGAGCTTGCGGATGAGTTTTTGACGTTTAGCTGTTTGGGGTAGTTTTGAGAGACGTTTTAGGCGTTGAACGATTTTGTCGTGGAGTATTATTGTTAGCGGATTGTGCATATAGGTGGTTGCAGCTAGTTCAATCTGAGCTTTGGTGTAATCTTTGAATTCTTTTGGGAAATTAGTTTTTAGGTGGAGTCCGGTGATATAGAAGATTATTCCGATGCGGGTTTTGCTTGTCACAATGTGTTTTTCATTTCTAGATATGTAGATTTTTTTACCTCCAAGCTTGCGGCGTATTATTCGTCCAATTCGTCCAAACCTTCCTCTTGTATACCAGCTAAGAGTTGGAGCATTTTTGGAGATAAATTTGTTTATTTGTCCTCTGTATTTTTTGAAGTCGAATTTTGTTGGGGTATTTTTGTTGTTATTTAGTAAGTGGATTATGTATCTCAGGCGGCTGTCAATTGTGGCTTCAGTAATTGCAGTGGGGCGAGAGTTATAGGCGCTAAGGATGGCGATGGATGTGATTCGTGGGTGTTTTTGAGGAAACTCAGGGTCTGAGCTCAGAAGTTTTAGTTGTGTTTTTACTGATTGGCGATGTTGTTTAAGTAGGTAAGCTGCGGCTTTTACATTGATTTCTGGATTGAGTTTTAATTTTGTTTTGAATTCCTTGTAGTTTTTTATTTCGGGAAAGATAATTTTCCAGAGTTTTACTTTTTTCCCGTTGAGAGAAATTGTTTTAAGAAAGTTATTTGGTCTTACTTGTAAGGCTCCTAAAGATCTAATTGTGCGGAAGTTGGAGATAAAGGCTTTGAGTTTTTTACGTCTGGTGCCTCTCCCCTGTTCTCGAGCATAAATGCCAAGTAGTAATCGGCGTATTTCTGGGTCATGAGGTGCTGCCGAAAGAATTGAGTTGCGAATTTTTGTAGGAACTTCAGCTTTGATCCATTTTCCATTGCTATCTATTCCTGCAAAGATTTTTTTGGGTACTGGAACTTTGGATATTTTGCGTTGGATGATGATTGCTTTGATTAACTCTTTGATGAATTGTTTCGGAACAAAAAACATGTGGCCAACTTTCCAATTCTTATATCTTAGATATTTTCCTTTTTTGATTTTGTTGAGATCGATAGTTGTATTGAGTCGGTCGATATGCCGAAGAATAAATTGACGTTCGAGGGTTGTAAGAGGATTTTCTTTAAAAAACTTATATTGGTTTAGTAGTTGCTTGTGAATTAGTCGCCAAGGTCTGCTATTTGCGGTGATTTCAATAACATGATAGTTGGTGGACATTTTTTCACGTAGTTGGCTCTTGATGTTTTCTTGGTAGTGAAGATTTACTGCTTGACGAATTTGGGGGTGGCGCAAAGCTTTAGGATCGAAGATCGGCAGAGGTATTTTGAGGATTTGGTGATGGTCGTAACTGACCCCTACTAATTTTAAGGCGTGAAGGTATAAATTTTTTTCTTTGGGCAGGTAGCCGTGTTTTTTAACTAGGATCTGTTGGAAAAATTGATCGAAGATTTTCTTTTGTTGTATCGCAGTGATGCGGCCTCGTAGATTAGGGGAAATGATTTGGTATTCTTTTATTGAATCTTGTAATGATTTGTGGGCTGTGGATATTAGCGGTAGTGTTTTTTTATCAAGATTGGAATGGGAGGACCATTTTACTCCGGGGTATTCTATTGTTGCCATTGGTAGTCGCCTAGGGATTCCTCTTCCGGTGTAGAAGAGGTAATTTTTTAGCATGCTACTGGAAGCTGAGGATCCTTTGTATTGATCTACTCCGTCGTAGCTACGAGTGACGAGATCGTTGAACGAAAAGTATTGGCGATCATTCGGGGTGAATCTGATAGGTGTTGTGAGGTCGGTGTCATCTTTATAGTAGAGACTGTAGCCTAATGGTTGATTTTCTTTGTTTGTTTTAATAATAACTTCACGTTTATTTCCATTGGTGTCGGTGAGGTACATTTTGGTGCCGCTTTCTTGGAGAATTTTGAATTTTTGAATTGCTCTGTAAGTGCGATATCGGCTGCCAGAGAAGTGGTCACGGGCATATATTTTGATTAAAGTTCTCAGATAGTCTCCCCCTCTTTTTTGTTTTTCAATTTTTTGCTTGTAGAGGAATACTTCCTTCTGGCCAATTAAGGGCTCTACATGCGTAGAGAAGGTTTTATCTTGTTGAGGTCTATCAATGTATTTTCGTCGCCAACGGGATATCTGGATTTTTAGTTTTCGTTGGGCTCTTATTGCTCTCCATTGATTTCCTGAACCTCGATAGTAGTAAAGAACTTGCGCTACGTTTCCTGATTGATGGGATTTTAATGAGGCGTTGAAGAGTTTTGCTAAATCTTGGCGAAATTTACGAGTTTCGGCTTTGTTGCGGCTGAGGTAAATGGGGTTTGAACGGGTTTTGCGTAAGTAGTGATGGTTGAGATTAATGTCTCCAGCCATTCGGGCATAGGTGCCACGGGGGACTCCGTCTTCTCTTTCGCGAAATTTTGAAAAGGCCCAGATGTCCCATGCGTTTTGGAATATTCCTCCTCTTCTTACTAATTCGCGGTATTCTTTGGCATTTAGTAGTTTACCGAGAAATAGTCTACTGTATTTCGAACATTCGTGGACCTTCCGACCAAAGCGATTGGTGATTGATAATTTATCGGCGTTTTGGGCAAGGGCATTGAGGTTGAGATTTGCTTGTCCTAAGGGAGGTACTCTAAGTGATATTTTAGGAAGTTTGATTGTTGGGTATTGATGTAGACGTTTGAGGTAGGGAGCGAATCTTAACCATAGTTGTTTGGATTTTTCGCGTAAGTTTCTGATGGTGACTGATGGTTTTTTTCTGTTTGTAGATGGGAGGCTGTAGATTTCTGGAGTGCCAACGGTGATTTGTATTGGAGCGTTTTTATTCTCGAGTTTGGGTTGAGGCCGAGGAGTAGGTATGATGGTTACTCCTTTGTAGATGCCTACTCTGTAAGATTTTTTGTAGCTTACTTTCAGCCATTTAGGTAGGTTGTCTGGTGCCTTGAAATGTCCCCCGGGCTTAAATCTGTTTAAAGTGAATATTTTGCCGCCGACTTTAATTCTGATTTGAGTGATTGGGGCGGGGATGGCTTTTTTGAGATTTAGCCAGTCGATACTTTTTTTCATCTCATATCCATCAGCTGTTTTTTGAAAGTAACTTAGGTACTTTTTTTCAATTAGAGGCTGGTTTGGTTTTTGGGGCTCGATTCCTAAGGGGAGCTCGGGAGCCTTGAAGCGAAAAAGGTAGTTACGATATATTCCGGCTCTGCCTCGGTATTTAGCACCTGGGTAATCTTGTGGGCATTGAAATTGGCCAATTAGGTGTTTGGGTAAAGTGCTCTGAGGAAACCTGGTGAGTTTATAATATTTTTGGGTTCCCGGAGGTTTGATGTAGAGATTTTTTATTTGAGGAGGTATGACTTTTTTGAGGCTGAGCGTGTCATGATTTTTTGTCATACGGAATGCTTTTTCTTTGGGGTCATATTGGAAATGACTACCATATTTCCTGAGGATTTCCTGGTGTAATTGGATTCGTTTAATTTTCCCCTGATAGGTGATGGTTTCTTTATTTGGTTTCTGAGGTGTGTTTTTTTGTTTTAATTTGAACTTTTCGGACATTTTTTTGTTTTGTGTATTTTTAGGTGAAATTTATCAGATTATTATACCTTATATATTAGTGCTCTGCTAGGGGGGTGTTGTGTTTTTTTCTTTGGCTTAAACCTTTGTTTAGGGGAGAAAAGCTTTGGCTCTGGTGAGTTTTTGTGATATTTTTTCCGCTGCATAT
>CAYGJQ010000076.1:0-2078 GCA_964350285.1 uncultured Candidatus Peribacteria bacterium
TTCATTGTTTTGATCGAGTTGATATTGTTTTGGAATCCCATCGTCCTCTCGATGGATGACACAAATATTGGTGCTGTGAGTCTGATTAGCGGAAATTAACTGCTCTGGATTGATATCTAGCAAATGCTGGATCTGGGAACGATTGTGATTTACCGCCGAAGAATCGTCTTCAATACCATAACGAATATTCAGTGAATCAAATGGTGCAGAGCTAATCCCTCCAACTCTAGTGAAAACACTGTGCTTAATGGTGCTTTTATATGGCAGTAGATTGTCGAAACAGTAATGAAGAAATGGCTGAGTGACTCTTTCCATATCATGAGTTAAAAGATCAAAAACATTATGACAGAAAAAATGACAAAAATAGAAGAGTGGCCACACATCTTGTCATTATTCTCTCACCAGCTGGCTGATAGAGTCACCGATATTGGCGGCAATTTGGGAGGCTGAGAAAGTGAAATGTTGTTTTTTAGCTAAAACATTGGCAGTTGAGCCGTTGAGGAAAGCGGCCACTTGGCAGGCGGCAGTTGGATTTAGCCCTTGGGAAATCATGCTAGTAACTATTCCAGCAAGAACATCGCCGCTACCGCCAACGGTCATCCCAGGATTGCCAGTGGTATTGATGGTGACCTGATCTGGTGAGACGATGAAATCTGTTGGGCCCTTGAGCAGGATGGTGGTTTGGAGTTTTTGGACTACGGATTTAATAATTTGAGCTTTTTCCGCAGTAGATGTTGATTGGACAATTTTTTGGTCGGAGATTTTATTGAATTCTTCTTGGTGGGGAGTAGCGATAATTTGCTGGTTTGGCTCTGGCTGGAGGTATTTGAGGGCGCTGATAGCGTTGGCGTCGAGGATTATTGGGGTTTTGAGTTGCGGGATAATCTGAGTAACTGCTGTAAGGCTGTCGGCATGGTCGTCGAGGCCGGGGCCGATGAGAATGGCGTCTTTGCGGTGGCTGAGTTTGATTAATTCCGGAATGGCTTCGGGCGTGAGATGGTCGCCGGAAAATTGATGAATGATGAAATCGGGACCGGCAGTGATGCGAGTAGCTTCAAAATTTGATGCGGGTACGGCAAGATGAACGAGGTCGGCGCCGCTGTGGAGGGTGGCGATGGCGCTAAGGATTGGGGCGCCGAAGTATTGTTTGCTCCCGCCAATAATTAAAACTCGACCATTTTCTCCTTTGTGAGACTGGGGATCTCGTTGAGGAAGAAGTTTTTTGATGTCGGTGGAATTGAGATCAGGAAAAGTCATTATTGGAGGTTAGTTCCAGTAATTATAGCACTTTTAATCAAGAAAAGGAGGAGCTAATTGATGGGAAGCGGTTCACCGAGGATTGGTGTTGGCTTGAAGATATTAGCGTCGCCGAAAGCAAAGGCAACAGCAATGGTTTCACGGATTTCCCACCAACGGGTGATGCGAGCGGGGTATTGCCAGATGTCAGCGTTAAAGCCGGTGACTTTCATTCCTTGATTTTCGCAAAGATAAAGAGTGCGGGGAAGATGGAAACCGTTAGTGACCATGATTGCTTCATCGAGCTGGAAAATATGTTTGGCCCTGAAGCAGGTATCGTAAGTGCGGCGGCCGGCATAGTCGAGGACGATGTCTTTTGCGGGAACACCTTTTTTGATGGCGTAATCGCGCATTACTTCTGGTTCGTTGTAGTGGCTGAAACGGTTGTCGCCGCTCATTAGAAGTTTTTCTACTTTGCCGGCTTGGTAAAGTTTGATACCGGCTAGAAGGCGTTCTTTAAGTACGTCGGAAGGCTGAAAATTATGAGCCGCAGCACCAAGAATCACGGCGACTTTCTGGTCAGAGATGGTTTCAGTAGAGGTGTGGATCTTTGCGGCGTAACTGCGATCGATATGGACGCGCCAAGAGATCGCAATAGTGATTGTGGTAAAGCCAAGAAAGGTGAGAACTGCTAGAGCTTTGAGAATTTTGGGGATTCTTTTTGAGGGCATGGGGGTTGAGCTAGGAAAATTTTGGCTTGCGGCTGCTTTTAGTTCCTTTTACTGGAAATGGCGGGGTGGGGCAAATTTCATTTTTTTTCATAAAAATTTTCGAAAAATTTC
>CAYGJQ010000076.1:2113-6528 GCA_964350285.1 uncultured Candidatus Peribacteria bacterium
TATTTGATTGGTAGGGTGGAGATGTTGGCTAACAGTAGAGGCTTGGAATTAGGTAAGAACGAAGCGTGGTCTTCGAAATGTGTCGTATAAAGGTGAAGACCGGATAGAAAGCGAAAAGGACTGAGGTAAGCGGAAAAAGGGAAGTTTCTTTTTTCTTAGACCTTAGGCCTGACTTTGTTTGTACCCTATTTTTTTACAATTCTGAACTAAGCGCAGGTTACCGGAGCCGGAGGCGAGGATGACCGAGCAGGGGCCCCCACAAATTTCCAATTTGTGGGGAAAGAGGAGTACCAAACCGTAAGCCGAAGAAGCTTCCGCAGGAAGATTCGTAGTGCTGAAGGTTTGGCTCGACGTAGGCCTGACTTTATTTGTCCCCTATTGCCCAATATTTCCTTCGGGAGCAGCCTGTAACGGAGGTTGCGGTGCGACTGGTGCTGCTTGTGGTTGTGCTGGCGCTGCAGCTTGAGGTGGCTGAGCTGGTAGTGCTGGAGCCCCGGGGATAGTTGGTTGTGGGGCCTGTGGCGATGGAGTAGCTGGTTTTGCTGTTGCCACAGCTGACATCTTGGCTTCTTCTTGCTGTGAAGCAGCGGCTTGTGCTTGTTGAACTGCAGCGGCGTCTGGTTCCGTGGCACTGAAAACGGTGCGGATTGGGAACGGAATACCGATACCAACGATATCGAGTTCTCTTTTAATATCTTGAATTGCCTGACTCTTAGTTTCGAGCCATTTACTGCGTGATTCCACCCAGAAACGCACATTGATGTTGATCGAGCTATCGGAAAATTCGTCGTAGAGAACTGCTGGCGCTGGTTCCAGCAAAATTCCTTTGTTCTTTTTCAAGGCGCGCATGATTGTAGCGAAGGCAACTTGGAGATTAGTGTGATACTCAACGCCAACCACTACTTCAATCCGACGGAAAGGATTGCTGGTAAAACTAATTACCTGATTAGTGAAAAGGTCAGCGTTAGGAACAATGATCTTTGTGCCATCGAGAGCTTTGAGAATCGTGGCTCTTGTTTGAATTTCTTCTACTTTCCCGATTGTGTCGTTAACTTTAATAAAATCGCCGATAGTAAATTGTCTGGAGAGCAAAATCATCCCACCGGCAAGAAAGTTCATAATCAGATCGCGAAGCGCAAAACCAATACCAAAGGCAACGGCAGCAATAATTGAAGTGAGATCAATTCCGCCAACTTTCAACGCAATAGTGACACCAATAATTAATACCCCGGCATGGGCAGAACGTCCGGCGAGGATCGCAATCTCTTGATGCTCTTCTTCAATACCATTTTCGGCCATTTTGTTTTCGACCATACTTTTAACAAGCTTAGCTAAAAGGAAAGTGAAAAGCACCAAAAATACGGCAGCAACCCAGCGGGGCACTTGTAACCATAAAAATTCAACTGCGCTTTGAATAAAGCCCAGAGTTTCGGAAGATTTATCAGAAGCTACCTGACCCACCTGCGCATAGGCGGTTTCGATGGAGAAGATTTTTGAAAGCATTTGTTTTGGTTTTTGGGCGATAAATCTTGGTATTATACCATTTATCTACCCCAGACACCAGCGAAGATACGGTCGTATAGCAAATTGGTACGGTGAGTGATAGTGCCGTCCTTTTCCTCCCATCCCTCTGGATAAATACGGTACTGTTCAAGTGGGGAATTGAGGATAATCTTCTTTTCGAAATCAACTGTTGAAATGAAACCCGGCTGTTTTTGAACAATTAAGCGGTAGGTGTCGCTGGGCCAGCTGTCGAATTTGAATGGCAGGCGGTAGCGTAAAGTGACAGTACTTTCGTTTTGAGGGAAGACGTTTTGCTGGTAGTAGAAGTAGGTTTTGTTGAGTTCTTGATCATCGCGGACGGCGACATCTTCACGGTTGAGGCCGATGACATCTACTAATTCGCTGCCGGCAGGAACGTAAACTTTGATCGCGGATTTATTTTCGCCCTTCCCCATTATGTGGATGACGTCTTGTGATGGTTCTTCGAAGCCGAATGAAGCGAGTGTCTTTTTCCACTGACGTTCGAGATCAGGACTGAAGGTGTGAGTCCTTGATAAGGTTAGCTCGTTGATGATGCTGCCATCATTTTGGAAATAAGTGTGGTGAAAAATTCGCTGCTTGATATAACGATCAGATTTATTGCCGCCGATGGAAACGACGCTGACTGAAAGGTAATCTTCGTTTTTAGCGGACTGATGAACTTGGCCGCTGATGCCGACTTTTTGGAAAAATTCTTGGATTTGTGAATCTTTTGAATAAGCAAGAATTTCTTTTCTTTTAGCTTGTTTAAGACCAAGATCTAACAATTTAGGCAGATTGTCTCTGGTTAGTAACTTTTCCTGGATCCGGGGGATGAGGTTTTTGATGACGTCTTTAGGAGTGGTGGCGCCAGCCCATTTGGATTCGACGAGGTAAGTGAGAATGATGTGGTAATTCTCAGCGGTGACGGGTTGATCAAAGTCTTCGAGCTGGATAGGGCCAGTGATTTCTAGCAAATCCTTGATGATGCTCTGATTGATGGCGATGATCGTATCAACTCCAGGGCCTTTGGACTTTTCCAAAAACCAAGCAGCTTTTTGGGCGGAAATGGCGAAATCAGGAGAATAATTGGAATCGCGGAGACGCCAGTTGTCGGTGAGTTGGGCGATTTCTTCGGGGGCCGGAATTTCTTCGTGAAGTTGACCATCAGCGTCGTAGACATCACGGAAATCTAGTTTAGTCAGATAGCCGTCATTGGTGTCGGCGATAATGAAGCTGCCAATAAAACCGCCAGTTGGGCGGGCTTCCGAGTTGTTTTGAAGTAAGATGAGATAACGATGCGGGTAGCGGTCGCCGAGGAGTTTGAGGATAGCCGGGGCGTGTTCGGTGAAACTAGTTACCAATTGATTGAGCCTTTCTACCTTTTCGCGGGCAGAAATCAATGTATCGCGGTATTTTTCTGGAGCTTGCTCGGGATTGATCTCTTGGAATAATTGGTGGGCTTGGCTAATGTGGCGAGCGGATTGATTGAGTTTTTCCAGCCGTTGCTTGAGGTCTTCGGTGAGAGATTTGTTTTGGAGAGAAGGGTAATTGCTGCCGCGGAGAAATTGGTCATAAATTTCCTCACTGTTTTTGAGAGCGGATAATGCTTGTTCAATAGCTAAGCTAAGCTCATTGCCGATAGCGATGGCTTTGGCACCGATAACCGGTAATTCACTGCCAACTCCGGGAGCGGAGAGGGTTTGATTGAGAAACCAAATATCTTGATTGATCTCCTGGAACTGTTCTTGGGCTGAGTAAATTGCATCTTCGGCACTGTCGATATCCATTTGCTTAGTGGCGTCGCTGGCGAGGCTGAGGCCGTCGAATCCTTGAATGGCAGCAGAAGTGAATTGGTCTTTAGCCTGGAAACCGCGGTAGGTGATGCTGAGAACAATGAGAAAAAACAAAATTAAGGAGCCACCAGTTGCTACTTTGAGGGCTTCGCGTAAAACGATAGTGCGAGAAGAAGGGACTAATCCTACTTGCTCATAATGATTGGTGACTTTGCTTTTTTGCGGATTTGGAGACTTGATGTCGGAGATTTTTTGAGGGCGATTGGCCCGGTCCCCTTTCCAAACTTTTTTACTAAAAATTGAATCAGCATTTTGGGGCTTTCTCTTCGGCTCCTTCTTCGTTAAAGGATCCCGCAAATCCAACTGCTTCTGGGCAGTATTTTCGGAGAGGTCGCGGAGGATGTTTTGCTGTTTTTCATCCATCGACTACTGAAGTTTGAAAGTGTAAATGGTGGAAATTCCGTCGGCGAAGAAGTTTTTACTCATCACCCCGAATTTCAATGGTTTGAGATATTCGCTGAATTGATTGAGTTGGAAATCACTGATTTTAACCGCGGCTAACTCATCGCTCGAGGAAATTAGCGGATTGATTTGGTTTTGATAGAAATCACTCTCCTGGAAATTGGCCTCTCCGGCTACAGTGTCGATACTTTTGACGATACTTTCTTTAGTGGTAGCGATAATGGCGATCATTTCGGATTTGTCTTCGATGACGGCGTAGTGAATGCCAATTTCTTGATTTGGAAGATCGTAGGATTGGATTTCAACATCTTTATGAGTTGATTTGCTGGGAGTGACGGCCTCGGTGTTGGCGACTAATTCTTGAGTGGTAGTGCCATCTGGTAATTCACGAGTAACTACTTGGGGATCGAGTCTAGCGCCAACGTTTTGAATGTTTTTCATAATGATCTTGAAGCGCGACAGATCTTTTTCTCCCTCAGTGAAACGGATTAGTAGTTTGTATTCATTGGGTTCGTCGCTGAGGCCTTTTACCAAAGCGTATTCACCTTTGAGTAATGGGTAGAGATGCTCTTCAATTGAAACGTTAGTGCCGAGGTAATTTGAAATTAAGCTGTGGAGAATTTCGGCGAAAGATTC
>CAYGJQ010000076.1:6538-8905 GCA_964350285.1 uncultured Candidatus Peribacteria bacterium
AGGCGTTGGATTTGCTGGGTGATGTCTTGGCCACCGATGTAAAGGCTGACTTCTTTTTCAATGTATTTACTGAGTTCTGGGCGGTATTTATGATCGCTTTCGATGAAACCTTTGTCGCCGAGGGCGGCTTTGTCGAGATAGGCAAATTGCTGAATGCTGAGACTAGGGTCATCGGCAACTACAACGAAACCAAGGGAATTGTAGAGAGAAAGGTATGGTTCGAATTTGGTGAGCTCTCGCGCTTTAAACTGGAGAAGGCGAGGATTGCGTTTGAGGGCGTCGCTGGCTTGATGGAAGTTGATGTAGCTGAAAATGAGGTTTGTAGCTGGAAGATTGTTGCGCACTTTGTGAAACTCTGGAGTGTTACTAACGCGATCTTTGGCATCTGATTGGGCATCGATAATCGCGGTAATTCCAGATTCATCGAGGCTGGCGACGAGATAGTTGTTGATGAAAGTAAAATGGATATTGTGGCTGAGTTTATATTTATAGACAGGGAAACGTTGGTAAGTGCTTTTCACGAGGTCATTGCCGGCAATTTCGAGGGCAAACATTTCGAGAAACTTGACTGTGGCTTCTTGATCGCGGGTTTCGATGAAAAATACTGGTGTGTGGCGGAGGTAAGCGTTTTCTTTTTGAGCGATAAGAGCGGCGGATATCCGGCGACCAAGCCAAGGAACTACGTGTTTTTCAAAATCGATGCCAGTGATTTGTTCGAGTCGTGGCAAGAGGTCTTCTTGCTGATAAAAACCATATGGCTCGAGCATGGAATGTAGCTCCTGGAGCTGACCGCTAAGCGGATTGATGTTGATTTCTACAAAACCGACAGTTTTATCGGCTGGTAAAAGCTCGGCAATCGACTGAGGCCGTGTGAGTTTGTAGTAGAGAAAGATTGAGATGAAGGCCAAAAGGAAGATTCCGAAACCGATGGCCGTCCATTTTGATGTGAGGTCGTGGAAATTGAATTTTTTCTTCTGAGGTTTGTCGGTTGATTCCTTAGTTTTGGTCTTTTTGCTGGTCTTTGTTGTCATTTGGCTAATCGGATTAAGGATGCCTTTAGAATATCCCACACGCGATGGGGTATTTCAAGTTGCGGAAAGGGGCGGTCATCCTATTGCTTGGGGTGTGGTTTTTCCTTACAATTAGCACGCTGATTTAGGCTCTTTTATTAACTTTTCTCATCATGCTTGCATCGGAAATTCGTCGTCGGTATATCGATTTTTTTGTTCAAAAACATGGTCACGCGGAAATCAAAGGAGCGTCATTGATTCCGGATAATGACCCGACTGTGCTCTTCACTACCGCGGGGATGCATCCGTTGGTGCCTTATTTGATGGGAGAAAAACATCCAGCGGGTACACGATTGGTGGATTGCCAAAAGTGTGTGCGGACTGGGGATATTGAAGAAGTTGGTGATGCGACGCATATGACTTTTTTTGAGATGCTGGGAAACTGGTCGCTTGGTGATTATTTTAAAAAAGAAGCGATTGAGATGAGTTTTCAATTTTTGACTGCGCCAAAGGAAGAAGGTGGTCTTGGCTTACCAATTCAAATGCTGGCGGTGAGTTGTTTTGCGGGAGATGAAGATGCGCCGCGGGATGAAGAATCGTTTGGAATTTGGAAAGGTTTGGGAATTGCGGAGCCGCGAATTGCGTTTTTACCAAAATCAGAAAACTGGTGGGGGCCGGCTGGTCAGACTGGGCCATGTGGGCCGGATACGGAAATGTTTTACTGGACGGGCGAAGGTGATGCACCGGAAGCGTTTGACGCTGAGGATGAGAGCTGGGTAGAGATTTGGAATGATGTGTTTATGGAATATAACAAAACTGAAGACGGAAAATTTGTACCGTTGGAGCAGAAAAATGTGGATACGGGAATGGGATTGGAACGAATTACAGCGATTATGCAAGGCGTTGGTTCGGCTTATGAAACTGAGCTCTTTAAACCGGTGATTGAAAAAGTGAGAGAACTTGGAGATAGCAGTAAATTGGGATCTGATGAAGCCCGGGATTCGGAGAGAATCATTGCTGATCATTTAAGAACTGCGGTGTTTATGATTGGTGATCCGATGGGGATTTCGCCTTCAAATGTTGATCAAGGGTATGTGCTGCGACGAGTGATCCGGCGAGCAATTCGCCATGGTCGAAAACTTGGAGTGGAAGGGATGTTTACAGCGGAAATTGCGAAAATTGTGGCGAAAACATTTGGAGACTTTTATGTAGAGTTGCCAGCAAACTTGAACCGGATTATTGAAACTTTGGAAACGGAAGAAAAACAGTTCCAGAAGACTTTGGTGACTGGGGAACGGGAATTTGAAAAGATGCTGGGGAAACTGGAAGGTGCGAAAGAAATTTCTGGTGCTGATGC
>CAYGJQ010000077.1:0-4304 GCA_964350285.1 uncultured Candidatus Peribacteria bacterium
AACGAAAACCGGCCTAAAATAGGCACTAAAACTCTGATTTTTTACCACAATATGGACACCAAATTTATATTCGTCACTGGAGGCGTATGTTCTTCATTGGGAAAAGGTATTGCTACTGCTTCCATTGGGACAATCCTCAAAGCCTCTGGTTTTAAGGTAATCACCCAAAAGCTCGACCCCTATCTCAATGTTGACCCAGGGACCATGAGCCCTTTTCAACATGGCGAAGTTTTTGTCTTAGATGATGGTGCCGAAACCGATCTCGACCTCGGACATTATGAAAGGTTTATTGACACCAATCTCTCAAGACTCAGCTCTGTGACCACAGGAAAAATCTATTCTTCAGTGATCGAAAAAGAAAGACGCGGCACTTACCTCGGACGCACGATTCAAATCATCCCGCACATCACCAATGAAATTAAACATCGCATTACTAGCGCTGCCAAAAAACACAAAGCCGATATTATGCTCGTAGAAATCGGCGGCACCGTTGGCGACATTGAGGGACTTCCTTTCCTCGAAGCTATCCGCCAAATGCGCCACGCTTACGGCGAAGAAAACACTCTCTACATCCACCTCACACTGCTCCCCTATTTAGCCGCCGCCAACGAATTAAAAACCAAACCAACTCAAGCATCAGTTCGCGAACTCCGTGCCATCGGCATTCATCCAGATTTCATCATGGCCCGCGCCGACACCAAAATTCCGAAAGAACAACTGAAAAAAATTGCCCTTTTCTGCGATGTGCCAGAAGAGTTTGTCATCCCCGCCCTCACTGTAAAATCAATTTACGAAGTTCCACTTAAATACGAAAAACATCAACTAGCCGAAAAAATCGCTCAAAAATTAAATCTCGGCCAAGTAAATCCCGACCTCAGCCAATGGCGCGCCCTCAACGAAAAAATCACTAAAGCCACCAAACCAATCAAAGTAGCAATGGTCGGCAAATACACCGGACTCGATGACGCCTATCTCAGCGTAATCGAATCAGTAAAAATTGCGGCCTACCACCAAGAACACAAGGCAGAAATTGTTTGGATCAACGCAGAAAAACTTGAAGAAGACGATCAAAAAACTTGGGACTCACTTAAAGAATCCGATGCGATGATCATCCTCGGCGGCTTCGGGATCCGTGGAACCGAAGGAAAAATCCTCGCCGCTAAATACGCCCGCACCGAGAAAAAACCTTGCCTTGGTATCTGTCTCGGCATGCAAATCATGGCAATTGAATACGCCCGTGAAAAACTCAACGACAACAAAATTACTTCTGAAGAATTCGACGAAGATGAAACAACTGACCGCAAAAAATACATCGTTCACTTCCTCCCTGGCCAGCACAAAGACAAAGAAAAAGGGGGAACACTCCGGCTCGGCCACTACCCATGCAACCTTGAAAAAGACAGCAAAACCCGCCAACTTTACGGCGAAGACAAAATCATCGAACGCCACCGTCACCGCTACGAAATCAACGATGCTTACCGAGACCTTCTCAACAAAAATGACTATATGATTTGCGGCCTCAACAAAAAAGACAACCTTGTTGAAATGATCGAACACCGTGATCATCCATTCATGATCGGCTGCCAATTCCACCCGGAGTTCCTTTCTCGCCCACATCGCCCACACCCACTATTTGCGGGACTGATCGAAGCAGCGATTAAGGATTAAAACACATCCCAGATCCGTCAAACCACAGCTATTTAGAATTTCAGCAATAAACATTAAAATCTGAATAGTCTTTTCACTTAAGAAATTAGCTTCGCGATGCCCAAATTCACCTACACCGTCGTCAACAAAGAAAACCAACAGTTAAACGGAAGCATCAACGCCACCGACATCAAACAAGCCCGCGACGAACTCAACAACCTTGGCCTTTCAGTAATCACGATTGAAGAAATCCAAGACGCCCAAAAACCCTTGGACGAAGTTACCGGTGATTCTTACGATTTTGAAGCCCTCGACAAAACCGGCCGCAAAGTTTCCGGACGAATCAAAGATGAAGACTACTACCACGCCTTTGTTCGCCTCCGCACCGAATACAATTTTGACGTCATCAATCTCTATCGCGAAGGAGCCACCCCAGAAGAGCAAGCAACGGCTAAAACAAAAACTCTCCCAGAATTCACCGAACGTTTCCAACAAGAATTTGGAGAAATCAACAATACCGCTGCACTCGGAGACGCCTTTGAAAAACAAAGAGAATACCTCGAACACCAAGTTGAATTTGTCTTAAAGAAAGTCGAAGACTACCTCCAAAAATTTGCCGGCGAAGTAAAACCAGAAGAAGAAAAAAAACTTCGCGAACAAATGGATAAAATTAAACTAGTCAAAACCAGCACCAACCTCGAACACGTCCAACAACTCTGCCAAGAACTTCTAGAAAAAGTCCAAGAACGCAGCATTTACCTCAATCAAGAAAAATATCTGAAAGAAAAAACAGCCGTAGCAATTGAAGCCAAGCAAATGATCACCAGCATCAATAAAAAACCTCAAGCTGCCGCTGCCACCAACATCACCATCGACCCCAACTCATCACTGGGAAAAATTTCTCAAACCCTCACCGACAAATTTCACGAAATCTTCAAACAAGACCCCAAAATAATTTCAATTAAAGAACAAATCCGCGGCGTAAACACCAATATTATCGAATACCTTAAGCTGTACTTCCAATCAAACCACCCTGAAGAAAAAGCAGAAATCAAAACCCGTCTCACCAAACTCTACGAACACCGGAAATCACTCAAAGCCCAATTAAAAGAAGTCAAACACGGAGTCTCAGCAGCTACACCTGACTCAACTTTTTCAACTGCCAATTTCGTAAAATCAGCCCACGGACTCACCGGTTGGCTCCTAACCTTCTACCTCATCTACTACTTCATCGGACTATACATCAGCACCAAACAAATTGCTTTTGAAACAATTCCTGCCGGACTCTTGATGTACGACACCGCAGTATTTAAATACCTACTGCCAATCGTGCTCATTATTCACATCGCTGCCGGGATCATTAAATTTTTCTTCAAAAAACAACTCATTGCCCTCTCCGTCAGTATTCCAATTATAATCATTAGCAGCATCCTAATAATCTTCAATTTCTAATGCACCCTATCCTCTTCCAATACGGATCTTTCGCCATTTACAGTCTTTGGTTTTTCATCGCCCTCAGTCTAATCTCCAGTCTGATGCTACTGAACCATATGGGACAAAGAAGCCGCACCAGAATCAAAGTAGTTTTCAATCATCTTCCTTCTCTCTTTCTTTTTGGCTTCATCGGTTCTCGATTACTCTATGTGGCTTTCAACTGGCAAATGTACTTTTTCGAATTCACTTTTTCAGAGCTGATTTACATCACTCATATCTGGGACCGTGGTTTTTCCGCCTGGGGAATGGTCATCGGTCTGACCATTCGCCTTTTCATGCTCGCCCGTCGTTACCAGGAAGACTTCATCAGTTGGATCGACACCCTCTCCGTCGTTTACATTGCCAGCACAATCCTCGGAAATATTGGCGCCTTCTTCGAAGGATTAAATTACGGCAACGAAACAAATCTACCATGGGGAATCACCTTTGAAAGTGGGATGATCAAATACGCCGTACCCATCCACCCAACACAACTATACTCAGCTACAGTCTCACTTATCCTCACATTCATTCTTTACCGCCTTTGGAAAAGTAAATTTGGCAATATCCCGGGAAACATCACCTTAGTCAGCACTCTTAGCTATTGCACCTGGATTTTCCTGCAAGGTTTCGTCCGCGGCGACGACACAATAATCTTCGGACCACTACGGATCGAACAATGGCTGAGCTTAATCGCAATTTTAATTGCCGGCGGAATCTGGTTTAGCCGCAAAGAAAAAAAAACCGTTCCTACCCCACTAAAAACCAAAACTAAAAAAGAAACCACTCAAAAACCGCCAAAACCCAAAAAAAGCCCAGCGTCAAAAACAAAACCGTAAAAGATCTTGGAAAGCTAAAAGATCTTCCGGTATGCTGAATCCTGCTACAAACTTTTAGATTTTAAACGATTTCGTAATGGACTTTATCGTATACCTGTTCGGCGTAAATCCACCGCGTGAGTTTCAATACTTACTCCCTACTCTGATCGCTACCGCAGTATTTATTTTAATTGGCTTCGGCATCAAATATTACTGCAAACGCGACAAACCCTTCCGCAAACTTTTCCGCAACAGTGGAGGGAATTTCATCAGCATTGGCTTCATCGGCCTCATCCTCGTGGCCGCCCGCGACCAAGGCATCCCTTTCATCTCAATGCGCTTCCTTTTGGCCCTCACACTATTCAT
>CAYGJQ010000077.1:4352-8894 GCA_964350285.1 uncultured Candidatus Peribacteria bacterium
ACGAAAAGGCCTCCAATCGGAGGCCTTTTTTAGTAAACCTATGATGTAGTCGATGAGTTGAGATTTTCTCTAGTTCAAGGAGCCTAGCAAGAATTGGTTGAGCCGTAGCAGCGCTACGGTGAAATCAATTCTTGCGTAGCGACGCCGAAATAGAAAATCTCAGCTCATCCAACGTAGAAGATCGATAACTCTGGATCCATACGCCCATTCATTATCATACCAAGCCATTACCTTCACAAACTTCCCACCAACCACCCGCGTCGACAACAAATCAATCGTTGCCGAATGAGTATCTGCTTTATAATCAACGGAAACTAAAGGTTCATCAGAAGTACCAAGCTTCCCTCGCAAACCACTTTTCTCTGCTTCAACAAACACCCTGTTTACTTCTTCAACAGTAATATCCTTCTGCAAATAAGCAGTCACATCAATCATCGAAACAGTGGCAATTGGAACACGCAAAGCCATCCCTTCTACTTTTCCATTTAATTCTGGCAAAACCTTAGAAATCGCCTTCATCGCCCCAGTAGTAGTAGGGATCAATGATTGCGTTACCGCCCGCGCTCTACGAAAATCAGAATGTGAATTATCGTGAAGATTCTGATTACTAGTAAAAGCATGAACCGTAGTTGCAAACGCCGACTCAATACCAAAATTCTCATTTAATACTTTCAGCACTGGTGCCAAACAGTTGGTGGTACATGAAGCATTCGAAAAAACATCATAATCCGCTGGATCATGATCTTTATCATTAATTCCCATTACAATAGTTCGCACACGCTCGTCCTTACAAGGCGCCGTCACCAATACCTTCTTTGCTCCTGATTTCAAATGCGCTTCAGCTTTTTCATATGTAGTGTATTTACCAGTACATTCCACCACTACATCTACCCCACAAGCCCCCCAATCAATATTCGCCACATCTTTCTGACGAAAAATCTTAATCTCCTTCCCATTCACAAACAAATTCTCATTTTCCACATAAATCTCTGCCTCGCACTTACCATACAAAGAATCATATTTTAAAAGATGAGCATGCGAATCCGCTGCTGCCCTACTATTAATTGCCACCACCTCAATATCATCCGTCTCCAAAGTTTGTCGGTGAAAATCCCGACCGATACGTCCATATCCGTTGATCGCCACGCGAATTGCCATAATTGAAAAAAGGTAAAAAGCTTAGTGCTACTCCAATCTAATCAACTCTGATTTTGAAAACAAGTAAGAATTCTTACTTTCCTAGCACTAATGTGCGACAGCCATCACGGTATCACCTCGAACATAAATCACATTTCTAGGCCGCACCATCGTCTGCACTTTCTCACTTTCACGAATTCGTGCTAAAGAAGTTAGCTCAGACAACTGATTTTGACCTCTTTCATTCGTATCAAGCAACTGACGATACTCATCGTCCAAACGCTTAATATCATAACCTTTCATTGCCACCTGATTAAAATTCACCAAATAAATCACACTAGTCAAAGCGATAAAAGCAATCAAAGTCGCCACTAAAATCAACGGACTCACTTCAACATTCTCGGCGATAGTTCTTTTCCGCATCCCCCGACGATAATGGTTTCCTTTGGCTAAAATCAGCTGAGCCATTGACAATAAAAAGTTAAGAAATATTAATTTAATTTTTCCACTACTCGCATTTTCGCACTTCTACTCCTAGAGTTCCTCTCAATCTCTTCTTCAGTTGGAACTATTGGCTTCTTAGTAATAATTCTAATCGTTTGCTGCTTATCGCACTGACAAATCGGAACTTCCCGCGGACAAACACAGTCCTTTACATGGTATTTAAATCGATGCTTCACAATCCGGTCTTCGAGCGAATGATAACTAATCACCGCCAACCTCCCTCCAGGAGCCAAAACCTCAATCGCCTGCTCAATCACTTCTGCTAAAACATCCAATTCTCGATTCACCGCTATCCGCAAGGCCTGAAATATTCTTGTTGCGGGATGAATCCGTTCTCTTTTATGCACTTGAGCCAACACTAAATCAGCAAGCTGTTGCGTAGTAACGATCCTCTCCTCTTTTCGATAAGCATCAATCGCTCTGGCAATCTTTGGCGCGTACTTTTCCTCTCCATATTCACGAAAAATAGTAATCAACTCATGCACCGACCAACTGTTCACAATATCTTCAGCCGTCTGCTTCAAACTTTTATCCAATCTCATATCAAGAGGACCATCATGGATAAAAGAGAAACCCCTTTCAGGAACATCAACATGCGGCGAAGCAATACCAAGATCCAGCAAAATCGCATCAACCTGCTCAATACCTTGAGCCAAAAGTTCAGATTTTAAATGAGCAAAGTTACTTTGAATAAATATTGTACTCTCAGAAAACTCTTTCAACCTCTCCTTAGCGATCTTCAGATGCTCTTCATCGCAATCAAACCCAATCAATCTTCCTTTAGCACCAATCCTTTTCAAGATTTCTCCCGCATGACCACCTAAACCTAAAGTTCCATCCACCACTACTTCACCCTCTTCGGGCTGCAAAGACTCTAAAACCTCATTTAATAGGACCGGAATATGCTCTTTGTTCAAAATGTGTGCACAGTAACGTATAACTTTTTTGATCTCAATTACCCTCACAGGGTACGAATTAAGCCGCTTCCTGTCAACAACCCCACACACAAAGCTCACATTTTGTATTCAGCTGAATAATCAAATCTCGACTTATTGGCTTCAAAAAAAGGAATAACCGTTACAGCCAATCTATTGAACAAAAATATAGTTGTTGCCTAATTTTTGTATCCAACCAAAGAAGACTCCAAATCCCAACAAATATTTGATATAAGAGGAGTCATGGAAGAAATTTTTGTTCAGATTCAGCAGTCACTATCATGGCTACCACACGAGCTTCAAGTTTTCTTTTTAGCCATGCTGCCAATCACCGAACTACGAGCCGCAATCCCAATTGGCATCACCTTGTTTAAACTACCGCCTGAAGCGGCATTGATTTGGGGTGTCCTTGGAAATACTGTCCCCACTATCCTCATCCTGCTCCTACTCGGACCAGTCTGTGGTTTCTTAATGAGACACTCAAAATTCTTCCACAATTTCTTCACGAAACTTTTTCACAAAACCAGAGATAAACACACTAAAAATTTCGATCGTTACGGAACCATATTTCTGGTCATCTTTGTTGCAATCCCAATCCCTGGCAGCGGTGCTTGGACCGGCGCATTACTCGCCTTTCTTTTCGGAATCCCATTTAAAAAAGCCGCCCCGGCCATCATCGCCGGGATTACCGGGGCGGGGTTAATTTTAACCCTTGGTGTTGAAACAATCACTGGCTTAGTAAACCTCTTGGGATAAAATCAAATCCCCATGGCGAATCAATTCCACCTCACCATCTACCACCCGCACAATCGTGGAAGGTTTTGCTAATTTTTGTTTTCCAGCATCAATAATCAGATCCGGCCTCAGATCATTTTCCGCCAACTGCCCCAAAAAATCCTCGACCTGATACACTTCCTTATTTCCAGTTATATTCGCACTAGTTGTCACAATCGGTGCCCCTAATTCCGCCACCACTGCCTGCGCAAATTCATGCTGCGGCCACCTCATTCCTATCGTCTCCGCTTCAGGATTCAAATGATCAGGCAAACTAGACTGTCGCGGCACAATCAACGTCAAAGGCCCTGGCCAATATCTTGCCACTAAACCCTCAGCAGCCTCATCAAACAAACCATACTGACGAGCCATTTCCACCGAACTCACTAAAACACTCACCGGCTTCAACAAAGACATTTTTTTTATTTGATAAACCTTCTCCACTCCTTCACGACTACGAATATCCGCTGCCAAACCATAACAAGTATCAGTATGATGCATTACCACTCCCCCACCCCTAAAAATCTCAACACATCGCTGAACCACCGTTTGAAAATCCATACCTTTAAAATCCAACAACTCCATAACTAACCTCTAAGAATATATGAATCAGTTTCGCTAAACTTCTTTTTACTATCATCCGCAGAACTATTCCTAGCCAAAACCAAACGATCGCCATTAATTCTGGCGGTAATTGCACCGGATTTCAACGCCTGATTTAAAGAATCTTTATCCAAATGAACATAACCTTGAATCCATTCACCACTTGCATCTATTGCCGAAGGCTCATCATAAGGAAAAGTATCATCGCTCCCTGCATAACCCACTAAATGCCTACCATCACGATGTGAACCATAAACCACCATATCTACCACATCACCAATCACTTGTCTTAAAGCCTGATGAATTTCACAAGTCCAAGCCGACAAAAACCTCACATCTCCCTCACTTAAAAAACTCAACACATTACCGTGAGCATCCACCTCCACCATCAATTCCACATCAACCATTTCGCCATTTAACCGAAAACTAAAATTCACCAATTTATCTATCATTTTCTTCTCAATCGAATTTTCACCACCATCCTCAACAACAACGCTTACCGAACAAGAATTCAAAGCCATAAATATTCATTATAAAAAATACCGGAAACTATTAATAGAAGAATTAACTAAAAATTCAAATCTTTTTC
>CAYGJQ010000078.1:0-8818 GCA_964350285.1 uncultured Candidatus Peribacteria bacterium
ACCACTTTCGCCACTTCAATCGATGAAGTCGTATATTCGATACTCGCCGTAATCCCATTTTCCAAATAGGATAAAAACTTCCCACGCGCCATCACCCGCGCCCGCTCCGGATCCTGTTTCGCCCAATTCTCAGTCGCCAAAGTAGTCGGCAACCAACCAACTTTAATCTCATTTCCTTCCTCATCCTGAGCATCCTCCAGCAACTCCCCATCCACTCCCGGGGGCTGACACATGTGACAATGACAATTCCCATAAGGAGAATGCGCAATTTTCATCGAAGACTTCAATTCTTGACTGTTATAAATCACGGTTTCATCTTCCCCAAATTCCAACCCCGCCACTTCCAAGGCGCCAGTCCGCACCTGATCACGAATCTTATCCACTCCATCTGCCACCAAAATCTCACCGGAATTATCATCCACCACAATCACACCATCAGGAATAAATTCCAAATCACTATCCACATCACCAGTCAAACGCAAAATCCCGCCACGAAAAGCATTCATAAACTTTTTAGTTAAACTTAAATCTCCCTAATTAACCTCTGAAATCAAACATTCGTCAAAAAAAAACACTTTACACTGAAGTTAATTTGCCCAAAATCAGAAAATTCCACTACACTCAGCATTGCGCTTAAACCAATAATTTAAAACCATGAACGAACTCTTATTCATCGCTTTTGCATTAATCCTGCTTACGTTAAACCTCGTCGCCTTCCGCGCCGGCAAAATTTACATGTTCATCCTAATCGCCATTTATTCACTTCTGATGAACATCTTCGTCCTCAAGCAATTCACCCTCTTCGGTTTCATGGTCACCGGAGGAAACGCCCTCTACGGCGCCGTCTTCTTGCTTACCGATCTCCTCAACGAACACCACGGTAAACGCGAAGCTTTCAAATCCGTCGGTATCGGCTTTGCCACCGTTTTACTTTTCATCGTTGCCACCCAATTCCTCCTGGCTTTCGTTCCCAATGGTGAAGATTTCGCTCAAGAATCACTCAACACACTATTTTCAGTAACACCGAGAATCCTCATCGGATCACTTCTAGCTTACGTCGTCGCCCAAAACCTCGACGTCTGGCTCTACGACAAAATCCACCAATGGACCGGCGACAAATGGCTCTTCCTCCGCAACAATGGATCAACACTCATATCACAATTCGTCGACACCATTATTTTCCACGCTGTCGGCATTACAACTTTCTCTTTCCTCCCAGGAATCATTCCTCTCGAAATCTTCTGGGAAGTCACCATTGCTACCTACGTGATCAAATTGATTGTCGCCGCAATCGATACACCATTCATGTATCTCAGCTACAAAATCAAGAAGCAAAGCTAATCAGTTTTTCCTTCGCCTGACGCGTCAGCTTCTTCAATGCCCATTCCCGCTTTTTCGCTACACTCTCATCAGCAGCCTCTTCGCGATAAACCACCTCCACCGGCAAACGCCCACGGGTATACTTCGCACCATTGCCAGAATTATGAGTCGCCACCCGTGCCTCCAGATCATTAGTCACCCCAACATAAAAACTCCCATCGCCACAGCGCAAAATGTAAACACACCATTGTTTCATATCGATTTATAAAGGCCGTTTTTTCACTGCCCCCATATTCCGTGGATACTTTTTATCTGTGGACTTCACCTTCTCAATCACCACAATCGCTCTTTCCCCGTTCCCATCAGGCAATTCATAACTCAACACATCCCGCACCTCACCACCAAGTATCTCCACCACTTCACCCTTATCAGAAAGTTCCTGCACTTTATTCGGCCCCTGATAAGCCAGCAGTACCCCACCAACTTTCACAAACGGCAAACACAATTCCAGCAACATCGACCAATCAGCAAAAGCCCGACAAGTCACAATTTCAAAATCCTCACGAAAACCTGCATCATGAGCCTTTTCTTCAGCTCGACCATGAACTCCTTCCAAATTATCCATTTCAAATTTAGCGGCCAATTCCTTCACCATTGCTTCATTTTTCTGCACCGCATCAAGCAATTCAAATTCGTGCTTAGGATAAAGAGCCGCCAAAGGCACAGCTGGAAAACCACCACCAGAACCAATATCCAAAAACGCCACCCCATTCTGTCGCTTCAAAAAGTCCTCACCATACTCAGAATTCTCAAACACCTGAAATCCTTTCACCGAATCATAAAAATGTTTCGTCACAAAACCTTCCTCATCCCGAATCGCCGTAAAGTTATAGCACTCTCGTTTATTCAAATAAAAATCCAACAACTTTCGAAACACTTTCTGATGATCTGCAGAAATCCCACAATCCTGATAAAAATTATCCCAATAATTCATAAACTATTTAAACAAAATACTGCCCAATCTTACCATCGTCGCCCCACACTCAATAGCCAATTGATAATCGCCGCTCATTCCCATCGACAGCACCGGCTCATCAACAGCAAAAACTCTATCAGCAACAAACTCATCAAACAATCGCTTCATCTTCTCAAAATCCTGTCGCGTTTCCTCCTCCGAAACCCCAAATCTCCCAATCATCATCAAACCCACCAAATTCAAAGAGGGGAGTGAACCTATCCCTTCCACCACCGATCTAGCTTCCTCAAGACTGAAGCCAAATTTCGCCTCATCATCAGCCGCATTCACTTGCAAAAAAACATCCATCTCCTTCCCAATTTTTACCGCTGATCTCGAAATCTCCTTCGCGATCTTCAAGCTATCCACCGACTGAATCACATCAAAAATTTCCACCGCCTTCTTCGCCTTGTTTGTCTGTAAATGCCCAATCAAATGCCTTTCAAAACTTTCACGTCCATACCCCATAGTCTCCAACTCCAAAAACTTCCTTTCCGCATCCTGCACCCGACTCTCACCTAAAAACTCCGCCCCAGCCGCCAGCAAACCCACCATCTCTTCAATACCTACATATTTAGTCACCGGCAAAACAACACATCCCGGCAAACTCTCAGTAATTTCTTGATACTTATAATTCATCCCAAAAATTAATCAGCATTCCAAGCTTTCACCCCACCTTCCAAATAATCCACATCATACCCACGCTTCGCCAACTCCCGCACTACAATCTGACATCTCCCCCCCGAACCACAGATAGTGACAATTTTTTTATCCTTCGCCAAAGTTCCCTTACAAGCCCCTAAAATCATCTGCCCAATCGTCACATTCACTGCTCCCTCAATTGTCGGCCTCTCCGTCAGTTCTTCCGGTTCACGAACATCCACCAACATCAATTTCTCCCCACTTTCCATCAACCGCACCAATTCTGCTTTAGTCATAACAATAAATTTAAAAACCAGCCCCAACAGATTATACACAAATAACATTGAGTAAAACCCCTACTTTCTCTAATATAATCCCGTCCCAGAAACTAGGGACACAAAAAAAAAGCGCTTGCCCCTAGAGCGCAGGAGACCGGAGCCGTAGGCGAGGATCTCCGAGCAGGGGCCCCCGCAAATCTCCGATTTGTGGGGAAGAGGAGTACTGAACTGGAAGCTGGAGGAGCTTTCGTAGCGAAACATATGACTCTCAACTCAGCGCAGCCAGCCGGAGCCACAGGCGAGGACTGGCGAGCAGGGGCCCCCATAAATTTCCAATTCATGGGGAATAAGGAGCACCAAACCGGAAGCTGAAGAAGCTTTCGTAGCGAAGCGAAGAACGATTCGTAAGCTGCAGGTTTGGCTCGACGCAGGCCCGGGTGGTGGAATTGGTAGACACGCGAGACTTAAAATCTCGTTCCAGCAATGGAGTGCGGGTTCAAGTCCCGCCCCGGGCACCAAAAAAAGCCCCTCATTTCTGAGAGGCTTTTTTTTATATCAATCTTCAATTAGAAGTTGAATTCACTTGGCACACCAGTACCATCAGTAGTTGGAATTCCTTCCATCATTACGTCAGCTGGAATTTCTCCTCCTTCTACCATCCCTGGAGCCATTCCCGGTGTCATGAACATCGCTGGCGCTCCGAAAGCAGAACCCAACGCTTGCTCAATGATCATTGTGAAATCTTGCGCTTGATCAATATCGCCTGGAAGCTCAAATGAAACCTTATCGTCACTTACTTCGTACTCCAACCCTAGATCACCTTTCACAGTATCGTCATTAGGTGGATTTACCGCAAATTCAAACTTCGCATCACCTTCATCATCTCCGAAGTCACCATTCATCGAAATATCGAAGAGCTTTCCATCTGGTGTTGACTTAATTGATCCAGTCAATTTCTTACTTGAGCCGTTATAATCGATCGCCCCATCAATACCGTTCATTCCATCTTCAAGTTCTTCTTTCGCATCAAGATTGAAATTCATTTTAAAGCGAGTCACAGTACGATCATCTTTATTGCTAGCAGCATCAAGAGAAGCAGTGAATGTACCATCTGCATCACTTTCAAATTTCATCTCAGCCTTAACCGCGCGATCTTTACCCTCAGGAACATTAATATTCGCAGTCATTGTCAATGAACCTTCTTCATTATTAGGCTTCACATCCAATTTTGCATCAATATGAGAATATTCAAAGTCCTGCTTTTCATCTTCAAATACCCAATCCATATTGAAGTTCCCTGTTACATCAGAACCGTCAATTTTTCCAAGATCTTGAGCAAAAGACCAAACAGCTAATTTATCGCCTGAAAAAGTTGCGTGAAATTCTACGTCCGGAAGCTCTGCAGAGTTTAGATCACTCTCTACACCAGAACGACCATCTCGCAACTCACTTCGAATTTCATCAATAGTCATCGCTGGCGCCACCATGAACGGATTGTTTTGGCCTGTAAAGTCTACAATTTCGTCGATTGTTTCAATATTTGCCTCAAAAAAATCATACGTCTCCAAAATGAATTCTTTAGTGCTTTCTTGCTTCATCACAACTTTATAACGATCACCACGATCAGTATCTTCTTTTGATCCTTTATCCAATTCAACCCATTGTTTTTTCATGATTACATCATCCACATAGGCATCGAAGACTTCACTCATCTTTTCCGCATTTACGCTAGAAAGCTGACGAAGAGTTTGATCAAAGAAGGCTTTCACCATCTCATTACCTTCAATCACTTTTGCAAGATCAACTTTGAACCATTGGCCTTTGTAAACATCAACTACCAACTTAATTTCATCCGCAGATGCTCCTGGAATATTTTCTGGAATCACTACCTCATCAAGTCGGAAGTAGTAAGCACCTTTATCTTGAAGCACAGTGAATTTCACTGAACCTTCCATTTCTGAAAGTGGAGGGAATTCAGCTTTCACTTTAATTTCAACTTTCGCTTCACCTGAACCAGCTTTAATCATATCGTAAAGCGTTGAATCCATATCCATTGATTTGTACTCAGACATATCAACTTTGAATTCCTCAGAAAGTGACGCTTCAAGTTTTCCATTTTCACCAGCATCAACATTTACACTAAAAGTAAAATCACCCATGCTTGGCCAATCGGTGATCCCTTTAACATAATCTTCTTCATAGTATTCAAGATTTGTTTTGAATGACTTTTTCGCATTCTCAAACAATTCTTTTTTTGCCGCCGTCAAAATTTGATCCGGCTCCATTGTGTTTGGCTTCTTTCCAGAACCAAAACTACATCCGGTCATTACCAAGGCACCTGTAAGCACCACAGCACTAACCTTCTTAAATGAGTTTAACATCTGCATTTAATGTTAATGATTTAAACTTGCAGATATTTTAATTACTGAAACCTCAAAAAGCAAAGGTATAAACTGCCTTAACCCCTCATCAGGTCGACAAAACAAAAAATAGACGCCCAGTATCAACCAAGCTCCAAAACCGAAGCATTATCGATATTTTCCGCCTCAACACCTCTTCGCCACCCCCAACCATTCCAAACCGCTCGAATAATTTTCCCAATATCACCATGTGCCACCACTAAAACCGTCTCATCAGGATACAAATCCTTTATTTTACCCACAAATGATTCCGCCCGCCGATACAAATCAGGATAAGTCTCCACTCCTTCGCCATCGAGAAAAAACTGCTTCTCACCAACTTCAATCACCTGAGAACAATACTTAGAAATATCCGTCTTCGGCTTACCAGTTAAAATCCCAAAATCTCTTTCCATCAAATCATCATCCAAAATCGCCTCATCCAATCCCAATTCGCGCACAATTACTTCCGCCGTTTCCATCGCTCGCGATAGGGGAGAGGCATACACCACATCAATCTTTTTACCTTTCAACAAACCTGCCGCCACCATTGCCTGCTCACGCCCCAAATCAGTTAGCGGCAAATCACGGTGACCGTTCAACAGCCCTGCTGCATTATCTTCATTCTGCCCATGTCTGACATAATAAATCTTCGTCATCCTTAAACTTCAAATTGCTGAAAATCTTTCCCCACCATCAATTTCCCCTCATAACCAGATCGTCGACACTCCTTCATAATCTCATCATCAGTATCAAAACCAGTGTAATGCACCAAAACCATTTCCTTCACTCCACCTTGCTTCGCCAATTCACCAGCTTCATAAGGATTCAAATGGCCATATCCTGTCGACCCCTCAAAATCACCAACCCGCGAACTACATTCACAAATAAAAAAATCCGCATCCTTTACCACCTCTTTAATTCCTTCACACTTCCCAGTATCACCAGAATAAGCAAACACCTTCCCTTCAGCCTCAAGCCGATAAGCAATCGCATCCACCTTCCCAAAACCGTGATAAACGCTCCGCCCCTTTAAAACCATCCCGTCTTCAATCTTTTGTACTTGTTCATTCCCATCAGTCATCGGATGCAAATTAATCTTCGGCCACTCCCATCGCTCATTCGCCACCTCTGGAAAATGAAAATTCCACATATTATCAAATTCATCCACCACTTGCTGCGGACAATAAATATTCAAATATTCGTTTTTACAGTCTTCTCCGCCCCAAAGCCCTTTCACAAAAACCGCTTGAATGTAATGAAAAATTGCACAGTGATCCGGATGAGTATGTGAAAGTGCCACATGATGAATATCTTCAAAATCATACCCCATCTTTTCCAATCGAAACCTCACCGCTTCACTACAATCAAACATCACCTTTTTTTCTCCCACTTCCACCAAAAAAGCCGGCGGATAGCGGTTTTCAATATTCGGCAACTGCGAAGTACAAGTCCCGGAACCCAAAATCGTAACTTTCATAAATTTTCTTAAAACTTAAACAAACCCCAGTCTAAAGTCTGAGCCAATATCACTCAAGTTGAAATCAGCTAGGCAAAATTCATCCCATTCAAAACATCCACCACTAAACTCTTCGGAATTTTCAACACTTGAGTATAGAAAGTCCACCAACTACCTTTCTGCAAAACCCGCAAATCAACCATGCTCCAACTCTTATCAAAATCAATATTGTCGCCATCTAGTGAAAACGGATTGTTGCTTCCCGCTGTATATTTCTCCTTCTTCAAAACCCCTTTCACCTTATTACACAAATTTGCCAATGCCACCGCCTGAAAAAAGTCGAAAGTCCCATGAAATGAATTTCCCTGAATTTTCCACTGCCCCTTCCCAACATGCCTTATCTCAAGGCTCTGATCTTTATAATCCAAACGCTTGAGTTTCACACTGTTCTTCCCTAACACCTCATAATCCATCCGCGTCCAACCACATTCGTTTTTAAGATAAAGCATTGCCACATTATAGGAAGCAACAGCTTGATCTTTATCCAACTTCTCTGGCTCAATCTTCCATTTTCTAAAATCTTTCGGCGGTGGAAACTTAATCTTTTGACTTAACTCTTCTTGAGTCAGCCCCACTTTCTTCTTCCCATTTTCAAATAATTCAATCGACCACACCTGACCTCTCACAAAATGATATCGCTCAGATTTTTTCCCCGGACGTTCAATAATCACCTTAAAATCTGGCACCATTTGAATTGCGCGCATCACCTCAGCATCCGGAGTTCTTTTTAGCATCTCAGCCAAAGACATCTGAGCCGAAAATCCTTTGAGTTTTCGCAACTGATACTTAAATGCCTGACGTGAACGTGCCTCCGGAAATTTAATGCCCTCAATCGGCAACTTATTTCTTTTCTTCATTTCCTCATTTACGGTCCAAGCTTTTTTAGTCAACTTCACTATTTGATAAATATCCGACCCCAGCCACGCCAACGCCCCAACTGTAATCACTTTATCAAACCAACCAATCACCGGAATCGCATCAGTTGCCGTATCAATTGCCACTGCCGTCCCGGCTACTGCCCCCCGAAAACCTAACGAGGCTGCTAAACGTTTCATCGTTGATTGCGCGGTGTATTGTCCAATTTTTTTCCCAATACCCCGCGAAAACAATTTCCCAATACCAAGCCCCAAGCGCAGAGACAAAGAAGTCGCCCCTCTTAAAGTTCGCCTCACCATTTGCGAACGGAAGAATTGATAAGTAAAAACTTGCTCTAATGTTTTCGAAACCTTGCCGTAAACCTGCTTTTCTCCGTAAAACGAAATGTACTTATCCACCCATTGATAAATAGTTCCCGTTAATCCCCAAGCCGCAGCAATCCCTGTCAGCATCCCAATCACCCCTCTCAACTTTTGACCTCTCACCACATCTTTCAACAACCCCTTGGCTAAACCAGAACCAGTCATAATCAAACCAATCGAAATCGCCGTCCCCGCAACTGCTTGTTTTTTATCGGTGGAAGTATGTAAATCATAAACCATCTTCGCCGCAATCGCCGGACCAAGCACATTTTTCATTGCATCAAAAAATCGGATTAATTTCGGATTCTTAATCTGATTTCCCCCAAGATCAAACCCTTGGCGATTCAACTGCTCCGCCAATCTTGCCCGCGCCTTATCAATTCCCACCTGATTTGGAGGAGTACCTT
>CAYGJQ010000079.1:0-8801 GCA_964350285.1 uncultured Candidatus Peribacteria bacterium
GTCGATCTTCGCCCCCATTTTTTCCAGTTCAAATAAGTAATTGAGCCGACCTTCAAAGAGCGTCTCAAACAAAATGCTTTCTCCCTCAGCCTGTGTTAGTAGCACCGCAAACGGAGCTTGCAAATCAGTAGGGAAGCCCGGGTGAACTGCCGTCTTCAATGTTTTTAGCGGAGCAAATTGTTTTGGGGGAGTCAGGGTGACATAATCTTCACCTCGTTCAATTTTCACGCCAACTTCCTGCAGTTTTAGCCAGAAAACATCTAAATCTTCCGGGTTAAAATTTTGAATAGTCAAAATCCCTCCAGTCAAAACTCCTGCTAAAGCAAAGGTCCCTGCCTGAAGATAGTCTCCACACACCGTGTATTCGCAACCTTTAAGTTGATCAGTCCCTTCAATTTCTAGTCGATGGCTCCCAATGCCAGTAATCTTCCCCCCCATTGCTACTAGGAAATTACACACATCTGCTACATGGGGTTCTGCAGCTGCCATATTTATTACTGTCTTTCCCGGGATCATCGTCGCAGCGGTTACCGCGTTTTCAGTAGCTGTTACACTCATTTCGGGTAAAACATAGTAGCCAGATTTCAGTCCGTCTGTCCGCATTTTCAGAGCAGACTCGTCTTCTAAACACTCCGCTCCCATTTGTTCAAATATTGATACATGAGTAGAAGGCGAACGTTTTCCCAGTACACATCCACCAGGGAAAGGCAGCCGAGCTTCTTTCATTCTTACCAGTAATGGTCCCAGCAGCAACACTGACGCTCTCATTTTTTTTATGCTTTGTTCAGGGATGTTGTCAGTATTAATTGTTTTAGTTTCAATAGTCAGGGTATTGCCTTTAAAAGAAATCTCGCTTCCCAAGGATTCCAAAATCTTAATCATCGAAAACACATCGCCAATGCGAGGGACATTGTGCAGCGTACATTTTTCTTTTGTTAGTAAAGTGGCGGCCATAATCGGCAAAACCGCATTCTTCGATCCACCAATTTGTACTGTTCCAGATAAAGGCTTCCCCCCCTCAATTAGTAGTTTTGCCATAGTTCAAGAATTAACACATCGGGAGCATAACATGTTCTTCATAAAAATTTCATAAAAACTTTCGCCCCGCAATCGCCATCATGAGATGCCTGCGGGGTGACTGCGGGGCGAAAAACTTCATATTTGGTTATTGCACATTGAGCGCAGAAGACCGGAGCCGGAGGCGAGGATGGCCGAGCAGGGGCAGATGAGGACTGAACTGTAAGCCAAAGAAGCCTGCGAAGAAGGATTCGTAGTGCTGGAGGTTCAGCTCGACGTTGGCCTGACTTTTCCCCTACCTAAAAAAACAGTAAACTAAAAGCATCAATAAAAGTTACTTAAATAATCCCTATGCCTCCAAAGAAAACGACCACTGCTAAATCTCGGGCAACAGCTTCAAAAGCCAAAACAACCAAGAAGAAAACTCCTCAGTCCAAAACTCAAGAATTCAGCTCTTCCGGCGACGAACTAGTCACTAAAATTAAAAAACTCATTAAGGAGGGCAACGTCCGCCGCATCATCATCAAGAACGAGAAAGGTAAAACCGTGATGGAGTTCCCCGTTACAATTGCCGTTGTCGGCACTGTTCTCGCTCCAATACTCGCTGCTGTCGGCGCCCTCGCCGCGGTCCTCACTTCCTGCACTATCGTGGTCAAAAAAAAGTAATCTCTTAATTCGCTTGTTATGAACCTTTTCAAAAAAAGACTCGTTACTTCAATCCTCGCTGTCCTTGCTTTTATTAACATTCCGCTTGCAGCAGCCTTAGACGAACCAATCCCCTCACCAAACTCAGAAACTGAAGTCGCTTCGACCAAGATTCCTATTTCAATTTTCGAACGACCCGATTGTGTCCATTGTAAAGAAGAAAAAGCCTTTCTCGAAAAGCTCCAGCAAGAAAGAGGTGACATTGAAGTTCTTCATTACGATATCAATTTCCAGCAAAACCGTGACCTTTGGACCCAGATCGCAGAACTCGAAGGAATCCCCAAAGTTACACCAATTACCCTCGTTGGAAACACTCTCATTCAAGGCTTCGGCACCGAAGAAACCACTGGCCAGCGCATCATCGACCTGGTAGAGAAAAGTAAAGGAAAAGAAACAATTAATTTCGAGCAATACCTTGCTCAAGGCGGCTCTGGCAACGTTGAGAAAGTCATCAACGGCACCTGTGACTCCGAAGGCCTTGAGCCCTGTGCCGATAGCGCGGAACAAGATTTGCTTGTTAATGTGCCCTTTGTCGGCGCATTGAATCTCAAAGAATATTCTTTACCTGCACTATCATTGGTGCTCGGCTTTATCGATGGTTTCAATCCTTGTGCGATGTGGGTACTGGTAACATTTCTCGTCATCCTTATCGACGCTGGTTCACGGAAAAAAATGTGGCAGCTTGCCGGTATTTTTATTGTCGCTGAGGCAGTCATGTATTACCTAATTCTCAACGTTTGGTTCACCGCTTGGGATTTCATTGGTCTTAATAGCATCGTAACCCCGCTAGTTGGGCTCGTTGCTGTTGGTGCTGGCCTTTTCTTCCTCTACGAATGGAAGACTTCTGATGGCACTTGTAAAGTCACTAATGCCAAAAGTCGCGCCAAGACTCGAAGCAAAATTCAGAAAATTGTCGACATGGAGCTAACCTTCCTTTCAATTTTTGCCATTCTTGGTATTGCCCTTTCAGTAAACATTATCGAATTCGCCTGTTCTGTAGGGATTCCTCAGACTTTCACAAAGGTTTTGGACATCAACAATCTCTCTTTCTGGATGCAGCAGTTCTACATGGCTCTTTACATCCTAATGTACATGGTAGACGACATTATTGTTTTCGGTATCGCCCTCTACAGTTTTGAAAGAATTGGTATCACCACCAAGTACACCAAGATTTCTCATCTCATCGGCGGTGCATTAATGCTTATCCTTGGTTTGATTCTAGTGCTCAAGCCTGAACTCCTTATTTTTTAAGCGTTCACTATGAAAATCGCATTCTTCGAAATTCAAGGCTGGGAAAAACCTTTCGTCCGCAAAGCTCTCAAAGGGCATCAAGTTGAATTCTTTAGCGACGAACTGAATATCGAAAATGCTGATCAATTCAAGGATTTTGACGCAATATCCGTATTCATCTATTCCGAGGTCGACAAAAGAGTGATCAAAAAAATGCCGAAGTTAAAGCTGATCACCACACGATCAACTGGTTTCGATCACATCGACATCGACTTCTGCAAAAAGAAAAAAATCACCGTCGCCAACGTGCCTTTCTACGGAGAAAATACTGTTGCCGAACATACCTTCGCTCTCATTTTGGCCCTCTCTCGCAACGTCCATAAGTCTTATCTTCGAACTCTCCAAAACGATTTTTCTATCACTGGCCTTCGCGGCTTCGATCTTAAAGGAAAAACCATTGGTATCATCGGTGCTGGCCACATTGGCCTTCATGTAGTCCGAATTGCCAAAGGCTTTGGCATGGAGGCGTTAGTTCATGATCTCAACCAGAATAATTTCATCTCTGAGGTCCTCGATTTTGAATATGCTTCAATGGATGATTTGATCAAAAAATCGGACATCATCTCGCTCCATCTCCCCTACAACGAGAAGACTCACCACCTCATAAACAAAGATCGTTTGTCAAAAATGAAAAAAGGCGTCATTATTATCAATACCGCCCGCGGGGGTATCATCGACACCGATGCTCTCCTCGCTGCACTCGAAAACGGGACAGTCGCCGGAGCGGGGCTCGACGTACTCGAAGGGGAAGAACTTATCCGAGAAGAAAAAGAGCTCCTCTATGACAAGCAAAACGTTGAGTCACTCAAGAGTTTGGTTCGTGACCGCATCCTGCTCAATAAAGACAACGTCGTCTTTACGCCTCACATCGCTTTTTATTCCAAAGAGGCTCTCCAGCGGATCATCGAAACCACCGTCCAAAACATTCTCGAATTCGAGACCGGTACACCGCAATACCAAGTTTAAAAACTTATTATGATTGATGGCTATTTTATCGCCACCACAATCGGCAGCATCGTGTCTTTGTTATTGCTGTTGCTAATTCATAATGAAGTTCGGCATATCAGCGACAGTCAAATTTACGTTGTGGGTAGGGGAAATCGCGATTTGGTTAGTCGAATGACCACCAAGATTTTTACCATTTTTTATTTCATCGTTACGATCTCCCTCATAGTTTTTGCTTACTACATAATCTACAGCTTTTGAACCATCTCGACGAACCCTGCATCACCATCGCCGAAGGCGAACAAGTTGTCCTCGCAGTTAACGATCACTGGGTCGCGATTTTTCGTCAAATTTTTGGCTACCTCACAGTGCTTGCTCTTTTCATTCTCGTCGTTATTTTTGCTGGTTGGATCAATGGGTATTCTCAGGATAGTGCCAAAGCCATTGTTTTAATTGCAATTGCCCTCTTTGCTCTGCTGAATCATTGGTTTTTTCTCCATGTAATTCAATGGGATTTATCAAACTGGTTCGTTACCACCCATCGTATTATTGAATTCGACAACAAGCCTTTTATTAAAAGCGACATGCGTTTCGTTAAGATCTCTGAGATTCACGAGGTTGAAAAGCGCAAACATGGACTTGTTCGTAATATTTTGGACTATGGAGATGTGATTATCAATGTTGCGGCTGTCCCCGAGCCAATGGTTTTGAGATATGTGACCCAGCCTTCTAAATTTGTGCATCTAATTCAAGCCATCAGAAATGAAAAGCTCCACCACGAATTAAATATTCCCAACCTTCGTCAAAAATACGGCCGTAAATACCGCTTTCTTCATGAATTGAAGAAACAGCAACAGCGTTGATCCGGAAACATTTCTCGAACCCCACAACTTTTTTTCGTCTTTTCGAGTTGTCTCAAAAAAGCATAAGAGTACCATATGTAGTACCTCTTAATTTTCAGTATACAATATATTGTGATTATAAGGTTTATATTTTAACCCTTTTTCTACTATGGCAATCTCCAAAGTGAAGAAGCGCAACGGCACCATTGTTGATTTCGACAGTGCCAAAATCGAGGCCGCAATTCATAATGCAGCCAAAGCCGTCCAGAAATCTAAATTAGAAGATTTTCCCTCGATTCTGCAGCAGGTGATTGCCAAATTGAGTCAGCAAAAAGACTCAATTCCTCATGTCGAAGAAATTCAAGATTATGTAGAAGAAGCACTGATCGAATCTGGTCTAGCTTCAATCGCCAAAGCCTACATCCTCTATCGCGAATCCCGCTCTATCGCTCGCCAAGACCAAAATGTTGCCGTCGAAGTTGGCCGCACCATGAATGAATATCTCAATCGTCAAGACTGGCGCGTCAACGCCAATTCAAATCAGGGCTATTCTCTCGGCGGACTAATTCTTAATACCTCCGGTAAAGTCACCGCCAACTACTGGCTCTCTCACGTTTACCCCCAAGCCGTAGGAAATGCTCACCGCAACGGTGATTACCACATCCACGATCTCGACATGCTCTGCGGTTATTGTGCCGGATGGAGTCTCCGTCAGCTGCTTGAAGAAGGATTCAACGGTGTGCCCGGCAAAGTAGAATCAGCACCACCAAAGCATTTTTCCAGCGCCATCTCTCAAATGGTCAACTTCCTCGGAACTCTGCAAAACGAATGGGCCGGCGCCCAAGCTTTCTCAAGTTTCGACACTTATCTGGCGCCTTTCGTTAAAAAGTACAAACTCGAGCTCGAAGAAAAATTAAATAAATCCGGTGCCGCCTTCATCAGCAACCAAGCCAAAAAAGATTACATTCACCAACAGGCCTATGATTACGTCTATCAACACATTCAATCTTTCGTCTTCAACCTCAATGTTCCCAGTCGTTGGGGTACTCAAACGCCATTCTCAAACATCACCCTCGACTGGACTTGTCCTGAAGACTTAAAAGAGGCTCGTCTTTATCTTGGCGGCAAATACTTCGAATATCCATTTGGAGAGTTGCAGCCAGAAATGGACATCATCAACCGTGCCTACATCGAGGTGATGACCACCGGCGATGCCAAAGGCCGCGTATTTACCTTCCCGATCCCCACTTACAACATCACTCCTGATTTCGACTGGGATCATCCGAATTGTGAATACCTCTTCGAAATGACCGCCAAATACGGCATGCCCTACTTCCAGAATTTTATTAATTCTGATCTTAAGCCAAACCACGTTCGCTCCATGTGTTGTCGTCTTCAACTCGACCTTAGCGAACTATTGAAGCGCGGCAACGGCCTCTTTGGTTCAGCGGAAATGACCGGTTCAATTGGCGTAGTGACAATCAATGCCGCCCGTATCGGTTACACCTGCAAAGGTGATAAAAAAGCCTTCTTCAAACGAATTGAACACTTGATGGAATTGGCAAAAACTTCATTAGAGATTAAGCGCAAAGAAGTGCAGCGATTGATGGACAACGGACTTTTCCCTTTTACCAAGCGTTACCTCGGTCGACTCAACAACCACTTCTCAACCATCGGAATTAATGGCCTCAATGAAGCCATCCAGAATTTCACTGATGGCCGTCAAGATATCGCGGATAACTTCGGAAAAGAATTTGCGGTGGAGGTATTAACTTTCATGCGTCAAAAACTCGCTGACTACCAAAATGAAACCGGCAATCTCTACAACCTCGAAGCCACGCCCGCCGAAGGCACCACCTACCGCTTTGCCAAAGAAGATAAACGACGTTACCCCTCTATCCTCCAGTCCGGCACCGAAGAAGCACCTTACTACACCAATTCATCTCAACTACCAGTAGAGTACACCGACGACGCCTTCGAGGCCTTACTCCATCAAGATGACCTCCAAACACTTTATACCGGCGGCACTGTCCTCCATCTCTACATGGGCGAACGAATCTCCGACGCCGAAAGTTGTAAACAACTCGTCAAAAAAGTTCTTTCAACTTTCCGTCTCCCCTACATTACCATCACTCCTACCTTCTCCATCTGCCCCAAGCACGGCTACCTCCAAGGAGAACATGATTACTGCTACAAATGCGATGAAGAAATCGGTTATGAAGGAGGAGAAATCAAGGACCAAGAAACCAGAAGTAAATTCACCTCATCACGCCGCCAAAACGACCTAGTAGCAACCTAGTCTAATCTCCTGCCCCCCTAACCCCTAACCCCTAATCCCTAAAACCTAACCCCTAAATTACCATGACTACTCAAAATCAATCACCTGCAGCAAATCGTACTCGTTGCGAAGTATGGACTCGCGTAATGGGCTACCATCGTCCCGTTCAAAACTTCAACCTCGGCAAAAAATCTGAGCACTACTCACGGAAACATTTTTCGGAAGTAGTGACTGCTAATAAGTGCTTCAATAAACAGTTCCAGTAAAAATTGGGTAGGAGTAAAGACAGGCCTGATGTTGAAAAAAAAGAAAAATCACCCTCTCTCCTCTCCATTCAGGCCTTTCTTCCCTTCCCATCCTGGTCTCCGCCTTTGTACGACAGTTTTAGAAGACCTCGCCTTCGTTTCTAACCTAATAACTAACCTCTGCTGTCAGCCGACACCAAAAACCTAACAAACAAAAATGAAAAAAAACGAAATTTTTTATGAAATTTTTATGAAGACACGCCACAGCTATCAAGTGTCAGCTACCGTCATCCCCAACTTGCTAGAGGATCTCAGCAGAATAAAACCGCAACAACTAAACTACATTCCCAAGGAGATCCCCACCTTCGCAGAAATGACATCATTCCCTCAAAACAGCCCTACCCCTAAAACCTAACCCCTAATCCCTCTTCCCAAAGAGGCCGCAGGCCGATCCTCAACCCTAGCTTCCTAGCTTCCTAGCCTCCTAGCCTCCTAGCTTCCTAACTTCCTAACTTCCTAACTTCCTATCCCCCCCCCACCATGAAAATCGCCGGCATCCAAAAACTCACCCTCCTCGACTACCCAGGCCACACCGCCTGCACCGTCTTTCTTCCTGGCTGCAACATGCGTTGCGGCTACTGTCACAACAAGGAGTT
This sequence comes from uncultured Candidatus Peribacteria bacterium, assembly GCA_964350285.1. Taxonomy (GTDB): domain Bacteria; phylum Patescibacteriota; class Gracilibacteria; order UBA1369; family CAYGJQ01; genus CAYGJQ01. Next base: position 7,979 of record CAYGJQ010000079.1, read on the forward strand.
GGTGATTCCTGATTGCATCGCCCAAATCAAAAAATCCTTCATATCGGAAGAAGCCTTTTTCAATTTCCTTCACAATCGCCAGGGGCTTCTCGACGGCGTCTGTATCACCGGTGGCGAACCAACGATGCATATCGCCCTCCCCCGTTTCATCAGCCAAATCAAAGAGGCTGGTTTCAAGGTGAAACTCGACACCAACGGTACTAATTTTCACATGCTCAAAGAGCTCATCGATTCCCAGCTCATCGATTATGTCGCCATGGACATCAAGGCTTCATTAGAGCGATACAGCGAACTCACTCATCTTAAGATCCCGATTGAAGATATCAAAAAATCCAAAGACTACATTCTTGAGTCCGCCGTTCCACACGAATTCAGAACTACAGTAATCAAGGAGCACCATGACCAAAATGAGTTCAACAAAATCCTTAAACTAATTGCTGGCGCCAACCGTTATTTCATCCAAAACTTCCGCAGTAAAGCCGGCTGCATCGATCAAAAATTCGAAAGCTATCAAGGTTTTTCTCAATGCGAGCTGAAAAAAATGAAAAATAAAGCCGCTAATCTCGTAGGGCAGTGCGGGATCAGGGAGTAGGCCGAGATCTATTGAATCTCAGAAGATTTCGATTCTTTTAATGGTTTCTTCTTATACGAAGAAAGCCAGTAGGCCAAGCTCAAAGCCAAAATCACAAAACCTGTAGACCAAATATACTCCGGTTGAATTACATCAAAATCAAAGACAATTACCTTTCGAGAGATCGCCATTAACGCTGTTGCTAAAACAATTTTCACATGGATGATTTCTTCTCTTAGGTAGAGGATGATA
>CAYGJQ010000080.1:0-3269 GCA_964350285.1 uncultured Candidatus Peribacteria bacterium
AGGGCACCACAGAGACCTTTGTCAGAAGTGTAGAGAACGAAGAGAGTTTTACCTTCTGAGCGTTTTTCTGTGTAGATGTTGCCAGCGTTTTGCTGCACGTTTTGAGCCAGGATTTCGAGGAGGTCCCAAACGTAGCCACGAGTAGATTGGGCTTTGCGTTGGAATTGTTTCATCTTGGCAGTGGCAACCATTTGCATGGCTTTCGTGATTTTTTTGGTGTTTTTAACACCGGTGATCTTCTTTTTAACTTCGAGTAGTGAGGCCATTTAATTAGGAAGCTAGGAGCTAGGAATTAGGAGGCTAGGGGCAGCTTTCAGCTGTTGTGGCAGCTGATACTGGGTAGTTTTTACTTGTAGAATTTGTCCATTACGTCTTTGAGTCCGGCTTTGATTTCGTCGGAGTAGGATTTTTCCATCATGATTTTATCGATGAGGTCTTTGTGGTTTGTTTCCATGTGAGCGAGTAGCTCAGCGATTTTTTGTCCACAATCTGCTTCAGCGAATTGATCAAGATATCCTTGAGTTGAAGCCAATAGTACCGCAGCTTCTTGCCAAAGAGCGTATGGAGAGTTTTGCTTTTGCTTCATCGCTTCTACTACACGTTTACCGCGAGTAAGTTGCGCTTTGGTTGAATCGTCGAGTTCAGATGCAAATTGAGAGAAGGCTTCTAGTTCGTAGTACTGAGCAAGATCGAGTTTCGCAGTACCAGATACTTTTTTGATGATTTTAGTTTGAGCTGATCCACCAACACGCGATACAGAGATACCAATGTTGATCGCTGGGCGGATACCTTTGTGGAAGAGGTCAGATTCGAGGAATACTTGACCATCAGTAATCGAAATTACGTTGGTAGGGATGTATGCAGATACATCGTTGGCTTGAGTTTCGATGATTGGGAGAGCGGTAATTGAACCACCACCAGCTTCTTCGTTGAGTTTAGCTGCGCGTTCTAGGAGGCGAGAGTGGAGGTAGAAAACGTCACCTGGGTAAGCCTCACGACCTGGTGGGCGGCGAAGGAGGAGTGACATTTCACGGTAAGAAACCGCATGTTTAGAAAGATCATCGAATACTACGAGAACGTCTTTCCCTTTGTACATAAAGTGTTCAGCAGTTGCCATGGCAGCAAATGGAGCCATGTATTGAAGTACTGCTGAAGATGAAGCACTGGCAGAAACGATATAAGTGTAGTCGAGTGCGCCGTGTTTTTTGAGAGTTTCATAAACTTGAGCCGTCTTTGATTCACGTTGACCAATGGCAACGTAAACACAAATCATATCTTGGCCTTTTTGGTTGATAATTGTATCGATGGCTACTGTAGATTTACCAGTTTGGCGATCACCAATGATCAATTCCCGTTGTCCACGTCCGATTGGGATGAGGGCGTCGATGGAAACGATACCGGTTTGTAGTGGCTGGTGAACTGATTTTCTGGCCATTACACCTGGTGCTTCGCGTTCGATTGGGTTTCGTTCTTTAGTTTTAATTGGAGAACCGCCGTCCACTGGGTTTCCGAGTGGATCGATTACACGACCAATGATTTCTTCACCGACAGGAACGTCGAGAATTTGGCCGTTTGCGTTTACAAATAGTCCTTCGCGGATGTCGTTGGTTGGGTTGATCACTACCGCGTAAGCGAGGTCTTGTTCGAGGTTCATCACGAGAGCGCGAGTATCAGTACCTTCGATGGTTACTACTTCACCCATCATGAGACCAGATAGACCTTTGATCATGATTACCCCATCTTTATATGATTGGATAACACCTTGGCGATCTGATGAAGAGGATCCCCCAAACTTGTTGTCTTTTAAGGCCTCTTCCAGCTGATCCAAAAATGCATGTAATGTGTCTTGAGACATAATTATTTATTAGTAATTGATGTAAGTTTATTTATTTGGGAAATCCATGAGTGGTCATGAGTTTTGCCATCGACAAATACTCGTAGACCACCAATGAGTTTTTTATTGACTGAGAAACTTGGGATTGAGTGCGGGTATTTTTCTGAGAGTTCTTTCCGGATTGATTTTTTTTGTTCTTGAGTGAGCTGAATTGGTGATTGCACCAAAACGAATGAAGAGGCGTAAACGTGAGCAGTGAAATTTTGAATTTGTTCAATGATCTGTTTTTCAACACCTGAAGCAAAGAAAACTGCTAAGTGTTTGCCAAACGCTCCTTTGTAGACAGCTTTTTCACCTGTTTCCTTTTGGTGGAGGTGAGTTGGAATCTGGTTAACACAGAAGTTGGCGAAGGCTCGAGCTAAACCTGATTTTAGTTTGCTGAGTTCTTCGTTATCCGAAGCGTAGGCGAGAACTTCTTTGATGTCAGTGTGGAGGGTTTGTTCACCCATTTCACTGAGGTGTTCAACGATTTCTTCGGGAAAGAATCCGCTTTCGGTGGCAATTTTTGCTTTCGCCGCTTTATCTAGTTCCATGAAGTTTTTGTTCTCTTGGAGAACTTTCATGATGTCGTAGATGAGGGCGGTAAAGGTGTTTTTGATCATTAGGATGCTAGGAATTAGGAGCTATGAAGCTAGGCTACTTTTTATATTCTTTCCAGGCGTCGTTAACACTTTCTTTCACTACGTCTTCAGGTAGTTTGTTTTGCACGACAAACAAAACCATTTTTTTCACTACTTCCAACATGTGTTCTTCTACTTCTTTCATGAGCATCTCTTTGCGCTCATTGATTTCTTTAGAAGCAGTTTCGAGCATTTGATGTCTTTCTTGCTCCATGCTTTCGGTGAGTGCTTGTCTTTGAGTATCGAGAGTTTTTTTCACTTCTTCGATCTCATTGAGCAGTTGGATTTTAGCTTCTTCTTTTTCTTTTTCGATTTCAGCTAATTTTTTCTGGAAGCTATCTTTGAGCTTATTGGCCTCTTCGATGCTTCCTTCAATGGTGTTTTTTCGATCGTCTAGATGCTGAAGGATTTTTGGCAGAACATATTTGCCAACGATGACAAAGAGTACACCAAAGTTAACCAAGTAAATGATTAAACTTTGCCAATCAATCCCTAATGTAAGGAGAGTTTCCATGTGTGTTTAAAGCTTAAGCTACGAAGAGAATGATGAGTGACATTACGAGTGAGTAGATAGCGGTAGACTCACAGATCGCCATTGCAACGATCATTTTTGGGAAGATTGATTCGGCTACTTCAGGATTGCGTCCCATTGCTTCGAGTGCTTTAGCACCAATGAAACCTTCCCCGATACCAGGGCCGAATGCGCCAAGACCCATACAAAGTCCTGCTGCTAGAAGTCGTGCTGATTCGATATC
>CAYGJQ010000080.1:3279-8674 GCA_964350285.1 uncultured Candidatus Peribacteria bacterium
TATCCATAATTAATTTTGTTAGAAAATAAGGTGATTAAAATGGATTGATAATTAAAAGGCCTGCGCCTGTGATACTTGTTGAGTTGTTTCTTCGTCTTCGACTGAAGTAACAGTGCCGGCCATAAACTGTAAGGCCAATACTGCAAATACGTATGCTTGAACTAGTCCAGAGAAAATACTAAGTGCGATGAAAGGAATTGGAAGTAAGTATCCAGTCCATGATGCGATTCCGGCGATTACAGCAACCATTACTTCGCCGGCAAACATGTTTCCAAATAGACGGGAAGAGAGCGAAATGATTTTTGCGAATTCACCGACAATGTCCAATATGCCAAGGAAAAATTCTAGGAAAGCATTTGCTAGGTCACTCAGGCTGCGTACTTTGAAGAAAGGTCCGATTTTAATGAAGTTCCCGATGTGTTTGATCGGTGAAATGCTAAGAGCGATGAGATGTGACGCGATAATGTTCACTAATGCTAGCGCGATAGGGTGTCCGTAGTCTGCAGTGGAAACCCGGAAAAGCAGGTCGCCTTCACCAGTGACTATTTGGTTGATGAAAGGGACAATGGTGAATTGATTAGTCACCAATAGGAGGATGAAAAGTGTCGTGAAATAAGGGAGGTATTTTTTTGCTCTTTCTTTCGATCCGTAGGCTCCAACTAAAAAATCGAGAAACATTTGAATAATGATCTCGACAATTGATTGCGATCTACTAGGGATAAGTTTTGATCGTTTGGTGACTAGGATGAGAAATACCGACAGAACAATTGTTGTCAGCAAAGCGCCAAGGGCAGCGTTTGTGAGATGAAATTCTCCGAAGGTAATAATTGCTGGTGATTTCAGGCTGATTTCTCCCATAGAGTTTACTTTGTTATTTTTTTGAAAACTTTATACAGAATGAGCTGAGCGATGGGGTAGGATATTACTACTCCAGTGATTAGCCAGAAAGGCTTAGTGTTTAATAATGTGTCAAGGTAGTAGCCGCCGATTCCGAATGCGGCGATTGTCCCTAAGGTAACTATCATTACGCGGTAAGTGATCAGCCAATGTTTACTAAACATCATTTGATCTAATTTTTTGAGTCTTTTCGATTTATCAGATTTCTCATTTCCCTTGTCTGTGCCCATTAATGGGTGGGATTACTATTTAAGTCGAAGAGTATATTACTTATGGCACTGGAAAAAGCAACCCTGAAATTTTTTTTTCTTTTAAATACTCTTGACGAGTGTCTTGGGTTGCAATGGAATGGATTTTTGCTTTAGTTTTCATGCAATACTAGAAATCTTTACAGTTTAATATTGGAATTTATGGAAAATTTTGCAGATCGGCTTATCGAAGCCATTAAAAGGAAGAGGTCTTGTGTCTGTGTGGGGCTTGATCCACGGATGAAACAGATTCCGAAGTTTATTAAGGATCAAGCGTTGAAGGAAAATGCAAAAAATAAGTGGAAGGCTGCGGCGGAAGCAATTATTGAGTTTAACAAAGGAATTATTGATGCAGTTGAAGATTTGGTGCCGATTGTGAAACCGCAAATTGCTTTTTATGAGCAGTATGGAAGTGAGGGGTTTCGGGCTTTTGAAGAGACTTGTGCTTACGCGCGAGGAAAAGGGCTTCTCGTGTTGGTTGATGGGAAGCGCAATGATATTGGCTCGACGGCGGAAGCTTATGCTAATGCTTTTTTGGGTGATGTGGATTTGTTTGGTGAAGAAGTGCCAGGAGTTGATGCTGATGCTTTGACGGTAACTCCTTATTTGGGGTGGGACGGGGTGAAGCCTTTTGCCGATAAGTCATCGGGAGGGAAGGGGATGTTTGTTTTGGTAAAGACTTCAAATAAAACTTCGGCTGATCTTCAAGATTTGAAAATGGCGGATGAGCGGACTATTTATGAAATTATGGGACATTTTGTAGAATCCTGGGGGGCTGATCATGTGGGTGAAAGTGGCTACTCGTCGATCGGGGCGGTGGTTGGGGCAACTTATCCGGAAGAAGCGAAGCGATTGCGTGAGATTATGTCGCAGTCGATCTTTTTAGTGCCTGGTTATGGTGCTCAAGGTGGTGGGGCAGAAGATGTGAAGCCTTGCTTTAATAGTGATGGGCTGGGGGCGATTATTAATTCTTCGCGGGGGATTACTTTTGCTTATCAGCAGAGTGATAAGTTTGGCGATAATGATTATGCGGAGGCGGCGCGAGCGGCGGTGGAAGAGATGAATGCCGATTTGGGTTTTAGTTATTAGCTTGACTTGCAGCGGGTGTTGTTGTATTATTTGGGTGCAGTGTTTGACATGTATTCGAGCCTCGGTACTTTCTTTGGCTGTTTTATATAGCCTTACCGAGAAAGAAAGTCGCCTGGCAGGCCATTCTTGTCAAAAAAAGCACTGTGGCCGTCGATTAGCTTTTCCCTTTCTTATGAAAGTGGAGATTAAAAGTTAATCGGCGGTTCTATCTTTATGATTGCATTTCGAAGATCGGGGGTGATTTTGTTGATCGATAGTCGAGAGAGGCCTTTTGGTTTTGAGGGCTAAGGAGTTGGCGGTGGTGGAGGAAGTGGAATTTCAATGAATTCTAAATCGTCGTAGAGCAATTCAGTTGTGTCGCCGTATTGAACGTAATTATTGAGTAGGAGCAATTTGATGTATTTGGTGCCGGCGCGGAAGATTTTTTGGTTTTCATTGAATCCTTCACCGGTGATATCTCCGGAATAGGTAGTCCATTGTTGGGGGACTACTTTACCGATTGCGGCGCTGTATTGATAGGTGCCGCCAGAAAGGTGATTTTTGACGATTGTTTGTCCAGGAATAATTTGGCTAGTGATATCACTAGGGAGGGGGTTATTCAATTTGATGGTTTTATTTGTTGCTTCTGAATAAACGCCGTCGTTGAGGTCTTGACTGCTACCTGATGAATAGTTGAAGTAGACGCGGTCGGGTTTTTTGGTGGTGTCGCCGTCGAAGTAGAATCCAAGGGTTCGTTGCCAAGCGTAGGTGCCGCTGCCGGTTGTCCAGTCGTTGAGATCAGAGGCGACGGTGATTTCGGTGTTGGAGATATTGGTGATTAATCCATCATTTCCTCGACGATGATGTTGCCAGGCGGAGATGAAGTTTTTGTTTTCGTCGTAAGTAGCGATGCCGTAATAGAGTTTAGAGTCTTCAGTCCCATTAGATTTGAATTTTCCGGAGAGGCGATATTGTTTGTTGGGATCGACGGGGATGAATTCTGAGTTGGTGAGCCATTGGTAGTTTTTTGATTGGTAGACATTGTTGCCGTTGTCGTTGATGACTGCATGGGCGGGGATTTCGTCTAATGGGTTGAGGTCTTCGGCGTCGAATTTTATTGATAGGGGAGCCGTATGCGTGACTTTGATTGTTCCCGGACTATAAGCTGTGACTTTGGTGGTGCCGTCATCAATGGTGGCGTAGAGGTAATAGCTGTTTTCCGGTATCAGTTTGGTGTCCCAAGTGAATGAGTTTGTGGGGTCATCTTCGCTAATATTTTCAGCAATGAGGATGCCGTCGTTGCCGGTGTTGTTGGTGTCGTAATAGAGGGTGATTTTGGCGTCACTGTCAGGGTCGTTGTCGGTCCAGGTGATTGAATAGGAAGTATCGGCGGGATCATCGATTGTTGAGGGAGAATTGATGGTAATGCTGGGAACTTTTCTTTCTATTTCTTGTAATTCTAGATCGTCGAACAATAATTCGGTGGTGTTGCCATATTGAGCGTAATTGTTCAGCAATAGAAGTTTGACGTATTTGGTGCCGACACGGAATTGGTTTTGTGATCCGTTGAAAGCTTCTTTGGTGATGTCTCCCGAGTAGGTTGTCCATTGATTTGGAACGAGCGAGTGGACGGCAGCAGTGTATACATAGGTGCCGCCTGAGCTATGGTTTTTGACTACAGTTGTGCCGGGGATGATTTTGCTGGCGATGTCGGTAGGGAGCGGATTGTTGAGTTTGATGGTTTTATTTTTGGCTTCCGAGTAAACGCCTTCATTAGCATCTTTGCTGATGTAGGAAGTGTAGTTGTAATAAACTTTATCAGGACGCTTTGTAGTGTCGCCATCGTAATAGAATCCGAGGGTGCGTTGGCCGGCGTAGTACTGGTTGTCATAGGCCCAACCGGAGAGGTCGTCTTGGACGGTGATTTCGGAGTTGGTGAAATTAGTGATTAGTCCGTCGTTGCCGCGGCGAGTGACATCCCAGGCGGAGATTAGTTGTTGATTCTCATCATAAGTGGCTAGTCCATAATAGAGTCTTGAACCTTCAGTGCCGTTGGATTTGAATTTTCCGGAGAGGTTGTATCTTTTGTTGGTGTCTACAGGGATGAAGTCGGAGCTGTAGATGAATTGGTAGTTTTTTGATTGGTAGCGATTGTTGCCGTTGTCGTTGATGATGGCATGGGCGGCGATTTTATCTAAAGGGTTGGGTTCTTCAGCGTCGTATTTGATGGAGAGTGGAGTAGTGTGGGCAACTTTTACGGTCCCGGTACTATAATTGGTGACTTTGGTGGTTTGGTCGTCGATGGTGGCGTAGATGTAATAGCTGTTTTCCGGTAGGAGTTTGGTGTCCCAAGTGAATGAGTTTGTAGGGTCGTCTTCATTAAGGTTTTCAGCAATGAGTACACCGTCTTCGCCAGAGTTGTCGGTGTCGTAATAAAGTGAGATTTGGGCATTGCTATCCGGATCGTTATCGGTCCAAGTAATTTGGTACGAAGTGTCGGCGGGATCATCGGTTGTTGAGGGAGAATTTAGGGTAATGCTGGGGGCTTTTCGTTCGACTTCTTTGAATTCCAGGTCATCGAATACTAGTTCGGTGGTGTTTCCGGATTGAGCGTGATTATTGAGAAGTAGCAATTGTACGTATTTGGTGCCAGTGCGGAAGATTTTTTGATTCTCGTTGAATCCTTCACCTGAAATATCACCGGAGTAGGTGGTCCATTGGTTAGGAACGATTTCGCCGATGGCGGCGCTGTATTGATAGGTGCCACCGGATAAATGGTTTTTTACGATGGTCGTGCCCGGAATGATTTTGCTGGTGATTTCTGATGGCAGAGGAGCATTGAGTTTGATGGTGTTGCCAATGGCTTCTGAGTAGACGCCGTCATTAGTATCTTTGCTGATGTAAGAAGTGAAGTTGTAATAAACTTTGTCTGGCTGTTTGGTGGTGTCGCCGTCGTAGTAGAAGCCGAGGGTGCGTTGGCCGGCGTAGTATTGATTGTCATAGGCCCAGTTGACTAGCGGGTCTTGGACAGTGATTTCGGTGTTGGAGATGTTGGTGATTAGTCCATTGTTGCCACGGCGATGATGATCCCAGGCGGAGATGACTTTTTTGTCTTTGTCGTAATTGACTAGTCCATAATAGAGTCTTGAACCTTCAGTGCCGTTGGATTTGAATTTTCCGGA
>CAYGJQ010000081.1:0-4486 GCA_964350285.1 uncultured Candidatus Peribacteria bacterium
GGTTGAGTTTGATTTCTAGGTCTGGGAATTGACCGTCTTTCTTAACTTTGTAGTCAGCGATGAATTTTTTCTTTTTCAAAATACCGAGAATTGATTCTTTAATTTTTGAGTGGGGAGCAGTCACAGTCATTTTTCGGACTTGAGACGCGTTACGGATTCTTGTGAGCAAATCTGCTATTGGATCGCTGTGCATTATTTTAGGAGTTAGGAAGCTAGGAGCTAGGAATTAGGAGTAATTTTTTTACCAAGATGATTTCTTGACTCCGGCGATTTTACCTTGGGAGGCTAGTTCGCGGAAACAAATACGACACATTTCAAACTTTCGGAGGTAACCGTGTCGGCGGCCACAAAGTTTACATCGGTTGTAGATTCGAGTAGGGAACTTTACTTTTCTTCCATCAGCTAATGCATTAGCACGGGCTTTTTTGCGTTTTTCAGTTTTGACGATGAGAGCTTTGCGAGCCATAAGTTAGGGGTTATCTTAAATTCTTAAAATTATTCGTTAGTTTTTGGAGCCTTTTGGAATGGGAATCCGAGATCTTTAAGGAGCTCAAATCCGTGTTCGTCGGTTTTTGCGGTAGTAACAATTGAAATTTCAAGACCGTGTACTTTTGATAGATCATCAGGATTGATTTCTGGGAAGATAGTGCATTCCTTAATACCGATGTGATAGTTACCATGTCCGTCGAAAGATTTTTTATTGATCCCACGGAAATCACGTACACGTGGGAGGGCGATGTTTACAAGACGTTGAATAAATGAGTACATCTTGTCACCACGGAGTGTTGAGGTAACACCTACTGGCATTCCGATTCGGAGTTTGAAGTTAGAGATCGCTTTCTTAGATTTTGTAACTACTGGTTGTTGTCCAGTGATGAGGGCGATGTTTTTAACGATGCCAGAGTAGTCTTTATTACCAGAACTAACGAAGCTTCCGATACCAACGTTAACTACAACTTTTTCGATCTTTGGAGCTGAGTGAACGTTCTTGAAACCGAGACGTTTTTGAAGGTCTGGTAGAATTGTTTCTTTAAACTTGTTTTCTAGAGTCTGTACTTGTGACATGGTGGGCTTTAGTAATTAGTCTGTAGATATTATTTTGATTTCACTTTAACGTTTGCTTTTGAGTCGAGACTTTCGCCGCTGACTTTGGCAATGCGTTCTTTTTTCTTATCCTTAGTGATGATGTAACCAACGCGAGTAGGTTTGTTTGTTTTTGGACAAACGACCATTACGTTAGATGCATCAACTGGTGCTTCGAATTCGATGATTCTTCCTGGCTCGTTAGTTGTTTTTTTGATGAATTTTTTGCGGATGTTGTGACCTTCAACAATTACTTTGTTGTTTTTCTTATCAATCTTGAGAACTTTTCCAGTGTTCTTTTTACTGTGGCGTGATTTACCAGCAATGAACTGTACTGTATCTCCAACTTTGATTTTCATAATACTTTGAGATTTAGTTGATTAAACTACTTCAGGGGCTAGACTGATGATTTTTTGATAACCACGGTCTTTGAGTTCGCGAGGGATTGGTCCGAAGACACGAGTACCGCGAGGTTGACCATCTTGGTTGAGGATTACTACGGCGTTTTCATCGAAACGAATATAAGATCCATCTTTACGGCGAGTTTCTTTTTGAATACGTACTACTACTGCTTTTTGAACTGATTTCTTTTTTGCGACTGCTTTCGGTGTTGCTTGTTTTACTGAGACAACGATTACGTCACCGATTCCGGCATAACGACGTTTTGACCCACCAAGTACTTTGATACATTGAACGAGTTTGGCACCGCTGTTGTCTGCTACTTTGAGCATTGATTCTGCTTGGATCATTTTGGGGTCTGGGTATTAGGTATTAGGGTTTAGGGCTTAGGGCTTAGGGCTTAGGTTAAGTTAAGCTTTTGCTGGTTCTGGTTTTACTACAGTCCAGCGTTTGTTCTTACTCATTGGTCGAGTTTCGTAGATTGTTACTTCGTCTCCTTCTTTGAAAGTGTTTCCTGGGTCGTGAGCGAAAAATTTGTTGGAAACACGGTATCGCTTTTTGTACTTTTTATGTGATCGATAAGTGTGAACAATTACTACTATTGTGTCTTGCATCTTTGCGCTGTGTACGGTTCCTTTCAGAGTTCTCATAAGATTTGTAATTTAGGGGGTAGTGAAAATTATTTAGTTGCTTCAGCTTGAGCTTCAGATTTCTTCTCAGTGATCACAGTATTAATGTGAGCGATAAGAGTTTTTGTAATAGAAATTTTGTGGTTTTGCTTCTCAGTTCCTTCTCCTACTGCAAGTTTTATTTTGTACAGGTCAAAGCGTGCTTTTTCAAGGTTTTTTTCTAATTCTTTGATATCTAGTTTTCTTAAATCTTCGATAGTCATGATGATATTTGGAAACAATTAAATAATTAGTAAGCGTGAGTATCAATGAATTTGCATTGAACAGGTAGTTTTTGAGCGGCACGATCCATTGCTTTACGTGCTAGTTCTGGGTCTACACCTTTGAGCTCAAATAGTACGCGTCCTGGACGGATTGGTACTGCGTAGTGATCTGGTGCACCTTTACCACTACCCATTGGTACTTCTGATGATTTGCTAGAAACAATTTTGTGAGGGAACACACGGATCCAAATTTTACCACCACGTTTGAGAGTTCTAGTCATTGCACGACGAGCAGCTTCAATTTGGCGTGAAGTAAGTTCACCTTTAGTTACAGCTTTGAGACCGTATCGGCCGAAACTAACAGCTGCACCACGGGTTGCTTTACCTTTGAGGTCTCCTCGGAGTCGAAAATGTTTGCGGAATTTAGATTTCTTTGGTGTAAGCATGATTGTTTTTAATTAAATACGTCTCCTTTATAAATCCATACTTTGATGCCGATCACACCGTAAGTGGTGTTGGCAATTTCGTTGGTGTAGTCGATGTCTGCACGAAGTGTATGGAGTGGGATTTTACCTTTAGAGAAGAATTCAGAGCGAGCGATTTCTACGCCGTTAAGTCTTCCTGCTACTTTCACTTTGATTCCTACTGCTCCACCTTCGATTGCTTTGTTGACAGACATTTTTACCGCGCGGCGGTAAGAAATACGTCCTTCGATTTGGCGAGCAATATTCTTTGCTACGAGTTTCGCGTTGATGCTTGGCTTTTTAACTTCGTGAACATTGATCAGGAATTGGTGGTTGAACATTTTTTGAAGTTGTCCGCGGAGTTCGTCGATTTTTTTACCTTGTCCACCAATGATTACACCTGGCTTAGCTGTGTAAATGTTGATAATTACTTGATTTGTAGTTCTTTGAATTTCAATTTTAGAAATACCGCCGTTGGCAAGTTTTTTCTCAATAAATTTACGGATTTTGAGATCTTCGTGAAGAGTTTTGCTGTAGTCGCGTTTGTTTACGAACCATTTAGAGTCCCAGTCTTTGTTGATTCCGATCCGTAGTGATATTGGATTAACTTTTTGTCCCATGATAAGGCGTTAGATTAATTAAGCTTTAGATTCAGATTTAGTTTCTGCCTTTTCAGCAGTTTCTTTTTTGGCTTTAGGAGCTTCTTTTTTAGTGGCAGCTTTTGGCTTAGCTTCTGCTTTCTTAGGTGTGGCTTTTTTCGTTTCTTTTGCTGGAGTTTCGTCAGCTGCTACAGATACACGGATGTGAGCAGATACTTTGAGAATTGGATGCATGCGACCACGTGAGATTGGGACGCTGCGTTTCATAGTCATACCTTTAGTTACTACGATTTCTTTAACGATGAGATTTTCTGGGTTTTGTTTGAAGTTGTGTTCAGCGTTAGCAGCTGCAGATTTAATGACTTTTGCAAGTAGGGGAGCAGCTTTTTTTGGAGTGAATTTTAGAATGTCGAGAGCTTCATTTACTGGTTTACGACGCACTAGTTCAGCAACGAGGTTTGCTTTCTTTGGTGAGATTCTGAGGTGTCGAGCGATTGCGATCATTATTGTAACTATTAGGTATTAGATTGATTATTTTTTGCCGCTTCCTGCGTGGCCTTTGAATAGACGAGTTGGAGCGAATTCTCCGAATTTGTGACCAACCATGTTTTCACTTACGAATACAGGAATATGTTTTTGACCGTTGTGTACTGCGAAGGTGTGTCCTACGAATTCAGGTGCAATACATGAGCGGCGAGCCCAAGTTTTAATTGGTTTTTTGGTTCCAGCTTCTTCTTGTTGCTTTACTTTCTTAATGAGTTTTGGATCAATGTATGGTCCTTTTTTACTACTTCTACTCATGGTTTTTAGGTATTAGGGGTCAGGTATTAGGTGTTAGGGAGTTTTAGCTCCCAGGGAGAATCAATAATTACTTTTTGCGACGACGATCTTTGACAATCCATTTGTCAGTGTAGTGTCGTTTGCGAGTTTTAAATCCGAGTGCAGGCATTCCCCATGGAGTCTTTGGATGTTTAAGACCGATTGGTTGGTTACCTTCACCACCACCATGTGGGTGATCTACTGGGTTCATCACCTTACCACGTACTTGT
>CAYGJQ010000081.1:4496-5291 GCA_964350285.1 uncultured Candidatus Peribacteria bacterium
TTGTGGACGGCGACCGAGCCAGCGAGAGCGACCAGCTTTACCAATTTTGATATTGCTGTGGTCAGCGTTACTAACTACACCGATAGTTGCGTAGCAGTCTTTTGAGATCAGGCGAACTTCGCCAGATGGTAGTTGGATTTGAGCGTATTTACCTTCGAGAGAGACAATCTTTCCAGATGATCCAGCAGAGCGAATGATTTGCCCTCCTTTACCGATGTTCAATTCAACGTTGTGTACTGGGTGACCTACAGGAATGTTGCGGACTTTCATGCGGTTACCAACTTCGATTTTTGCTTTAACTTTTGTAACGAGTTTGTCGCCTACTTTGATTCCTTCTGGAGCGAGGTGATATCGTTTTTCACCATCAGTGTAAACAGCGAGGTAAATGTAAGCCGAACGGTTTGGATCGTATTCGATAGAATCTACACGGCATTCGATATTAAGTTTGTCGTTTTGTTTGAAATCGATTTGGCGATAAGAACGAGCATGACCACCACCACGATGACGAACTGTAAGTCGTCCTTGGTTGTTACGACCGGCGTGTTTTTTGAGACGCTTTGTTAGTTTTTTGAGTGGCTTACTTTTAGTAACTTCAGCGAATGAAGAAGTACTCATTTGTCGTCGTCCCGGTGTTGTTGGTTTGTAAGTTTTAACAGCCATTTCAGTGAATTATTAGGTGGTAGGGGATTATTTAGATTCTTTTACTTTAGAAATATCGAATTTTTGTCCTTTTTTGATGGTAACTACTGCTTTTTTCATCAGTGGTCGTTTAGTCATTTCTTTTCCACGGCGAAC
>CAYGJQ010000081.1:5301-6068 GCA_964350285.1 uncultured Candidatus Peribacteria bacterium
AATCGGGTTTTACGTGGAGAGTTCATGATATTTACTTTTTCTACATCTACTCCATAAAGTTGTTTGATTGCTTGTTTGATTGCAACTTTATTGGTGTCGCGGGCAACGCGGACGATGTACTTATTGTGCTCTTGTCCGAGAGTACCTTTTTCGGTGATGTATGGTTCGATGATTACTTGTGTAGTCTTCATTGCTTAAAGGGAGTTAAGGTTACGACAAAAATACTTCTTCGAGTTTTTTGAATGAGTCTTGGATGAAAATGAGCGTGTCGTGCTTTTGCAAATCTGCAATATTGAGGTAGTTAACGGTGATAGTTTTGACACCTGGAATGTTGCGGCTTGATTTTTCAATAATTTCATTTCTTTCTGGAACTACTACGAGCGCCTTTCTTTCTACTGGGAGCTTGCTAATCATTTCGGCAAATGTTTTTGTCTTAGCTTCGTTGCTTTCGTATTTTTCGAGAGCAATGACATGATTATTGCGAGCTTTTTCAGAGAGAGCACTAAAGAGTGCTTTGCGACGTTGCTTTCTCGGCATGTCTTTGGAAAAGTTTCTAGTGTTGCGCGGACCAAATACTACACAACCACCACGGTAGTGAACATTTCTTGTAGAACCTTGGCGCGCATGACCGGTACCTTTTTGACGGTAAGGCTTGCGACCACCACCACGTACTTCGCCGCGAGATTTAACGTGAGCAACAGCAATACGTTTATTCGCGTGTTGGCGAACAAGGGCTTGATGGATCAGATCTTCGTTGAATGGCACTT
>CAYGJQ010000081.1:6078-8242 GCA_964350285.1 uncultured Candidatus Peribacteria bacterium
ACTTCGAAAATTTCTTTGTTTAATTCAACTTGTCCTTTTTTCGTTCCGGTTTGTGTATAAAGATCTGCTTTCATGAGATAAGTAAATGAATGATTAAGAGTCAATTTCAATACGAACGGTTCCACCATTAGGACCAGGTACAGCACCTTTAAGTCCGATGAGGTTTTTTGAAGGGTCTAGATAAACTACTTCTACTTTACGGAGAGTCACTTGTGCACCACCCATGCGACCTGGCATTTTTTTACCTTTGTGGACGCGACCCGGTGAGGCACAGGCACCAATGGCACCAATTTCGCGATGGTGGTGTGAACCATGAGTTTCTAGACCACGAGCGAAGTTGTGTCGCTTGATCCCACCTTGGAAACCTTTACCTTTTGAGATAGAAGTGATTTTAACTTTTTTGACTTCTTTGAAAATTTCTACAGAGACTGCGCCACCAGCTTTGTGGTCGGCAATATCTTCGATCTTGAACTCTTTAGCTCGAGCAAACTTTTTAGTTTTCGTAGGCTTTTTGCGTTCAATTCCAACAACTACAGCATTGTAGCCATCTTTTTCTTCAGTTTTGATGCGACCGATTTTGTTTGGCTTACATTCGATTAATGTAACACCGACATCAGTGCCATCTTCATTGAAGATGCGAGTCATTCCGATTTTTTTGCCCAAGATTCCGAGCATGATGTATAAAGATTATCTATTTAATTTATTTGGTGATTAGAGCTTACTCATAGGCTTGTTATAGCCGAATTAATCTAATCGAAGTAAGAGTGTCAGTCAAGACAGTATTTAAATTACTTTTACCCTTCGAGTTGAAGCATTTTGATTTCAATATCTACTCCGGCTGGAAGGTTGATGTCACTGAGGGCACTCACAGTTTTTGGAGTGATGTCAGTAATGTCAATCAATCGTTTATGGGTTCTCATTTCAAATTGTTCCCGTGAAGTTTTGTGAACGAAAGTTGATTTGTTCACTGTAACTTTTTCGATTTTCGTAGGGAGGGGGATTGGCCCGATAACGATTGCTCCAGTACGTTCTGCTGAATCGATGATGATCTTGGTAGATTCGTCGATTACTTTGTGATCGTAAGAGAAGATTTTGATTCTAATTTTTTGCTTTGTTGCCATTTGCGTAATGAATTTAATTATTAACCCGAGGGCTTTTTAGAGATTTTAAAGGGAGCTTTTCAGCTCCCTTTAAATCAAAGTGATTTTGTTGAGACTATTCGATGATCTTAGCTACAACACCGGCACCTACTGTGCGTCCACCTTCACGGATAGCGAAGCGAAGACCTTCATCCATAGCGATTGGAGAACCGAGAGTGATCACCATTTTCACGTTATCACCAGGCATCACCATTTCTACGTCAGCAGGAAGTTCACAAGAACCAGTTACGTCAGTAGTTCGGATGTAGAATTGTGGCTTGTAACCTTTGAAGAATGGAGTGTGACGACCACCTTCTTCTTTGGTAAGTACGTACACCTCAGCTTCAAATTTTGTATGAGGAGTAATAGAACCAGGCTTAGCCATTACTTGACCACGTTCGATCTCTTCACGCTCAATACCGCGGAGGAGAAGACCAACGTTGTCACCAGCTTGACCTTGGTCGAGAGTCTTTTTGAACATTTCAACTCCAGTAACTACAACTTTACGAGTGTCTTTAATACCAACGATTTCAACTTCTTCACCAGTTTTAATGATACCTTGCTCAACACGACCAGTGGCAACAGTACCACGACCTTTAATTGAGAATACGTCTTCAACAGGCATTAGGAATGGCTTGTCGAGTTCGCGCTGTGGTTCTGGAATGTAGCTATCGAGAGCCTCCATAAGTTCGAGAATTGGTTTAGCGTCGTCGCCCTCAGGTCCTTCGAGAGCTTTGAGAGCTGAACCTTTGATGATTGGAGTGTCGTCTCCAGGGAACTCATATTTATTGAGGAGTTCACGGATTTCCATTTCAGTAAGTTCGGCAATTTCTGGGTCTGCCATGTCCATTTTGTTCATGAACACAACGATATAAGGAACGTTTACTTGGCGAGCAAGTAGGATATGTTCACGAGTTTGTGGCATTGGCCCATCAGCAGCAGATACTACGAGGATTGCACCATCCATTTGAGCGGCACCTGTAATCATGTTTTTTACATAATCGGCATGCCCTGGACAGTCAACG
>CAYGJQ010000082.1:0-8113 GCA_964350285.1 uncultured Candidatus Peribacteria bacterium
TGAAATACGACGGATACGAAGTCGTTGAGGCAATTAGGCATTTAGTGGACATGATCTCTGACAAAGATCAGTGCATCCATGGAGGGAAGTACAGCATTCATATGCAGACTAGAGTGTCAGGCAAAGAGGGGAGTGTGCCTACTCTCAAATTCCAAATTTCTGATAAGGAAACAGGTTGGCAGTTTGACTACGATGAAATCTCATATGCCGACAAGGTTGGTCTTTGCGCACTTTACGCTCGTTTAGTTGCTTACGCTTCTGATAGCAAACTTCAAATGCTACAGGGGATGGTTAGAAAGGCTAAACAAGACATCGAATTGATCCACGAACAAATCCAGGAAGCAATGCACTTGCACGAAGGTAAAAAGATCGATGTAGAGCAAATCTTATTTTAATCATTAACTTAATCACTACTATGACTGGAATGATTCAATGGAATGATCAAGAGACTCTAAAACGTATTAAGACTGTTTACTGCAAAGATTTAACAGAGAATGAGTTCATCACTTTTTTGTCTATCGGTCAGGCAACAGGGCTAAATCCTTTTAACAGAGAGTTGTGGGCTGTTAAATATGGTAAAAATCCTGCTCAAATCTTCATTGGAAGAGATGGCTATCGTCGTATTGCTGTAAATCACTCTGAATACGACTACCACAATGTTGATGCGGTTTACGAAAATGATAAATTTAGCGTTATCAATGGAGAGTTACATCATGAATATGGCGGGGGAGACCGCGGGGGACTGATGGGGGCCTACTGTGTAGTCAAAAGAAAAGCCTCCAATAAGCCGTTTTTCAACTATGTCGCCTTAACTGAGTATAACACTGGATCAAATCCACTTTGGAAGTCCAAACCAGCAACAATGATTAAAAAAGTTGCTGAAGCACAAGCGCTACGAGCTGCTTTCCCTAACGAATTCAATGGCACTTACGACGAATCTGAGAAATGGGAGCAGCCAAAAGTTGAAGTTGCTCCGACTAAGTCAGCTAAGAAAAAAACAACAAAAGCTGCGCCTGTCAAAGAGGCTGTCGACGTTGACTCTACAACTGGTGAATTGATTGAAAACCCAATGACGGAGGCACAAAGAAAAAAAATATTTGCTCAGTTTAATGAACTGTTCGAATTGAAGGAAGTAGAGCGGAAGAGTCAGTCTGACGCAATCAAGGGAACCTTACTTAAATACTTCAACAAGGACAGCATTTCACAGCTCGATATTGGCGACGCTTCAGAGTTAATTGGCCATTTAGATCAAAAGATTCAAGAAATATCACTTAACAAAGATAAAAAATCATGACCACTGAACAAATAGCATCATTACCGATCGGCCATCTTTCATACTCTGCAATTCGAACGCTGATGTCTGATCCATATCGATTCAAGAGACAGTACATTGAGAAGATATGGGAAGACAAAATTAGCTACTCCATGGCTGAAGGAAAAGCTGTCCATGAAGTTTTAGCCAAATACTGGAGAACTGCTGCAGAAAACAATCCTAAGAAGATGACTGAGTTTAATTGGGATCGGGTTACGAGAATGGCGATATATGATCACCTCCAAAGTCCTGACGAACAAGGAAAGATTGATTGGCTGAAAACTGGTTGTTTTTCGAAGAGTGTTAAAACTGTAAGCAAGGTAATCGACATGTATCTAAAAGAATTGCCTGCATATTCTCCTGTGTACGTAGAAAACACTTTCCTCAACTTCTTTCACTCACTAGATGGGACAAAGCAAGACATTCCTTTGAAAGGGGTTATTGATTTAGTTGCATACAATTCATCGAAAGAATTGGTGATTGTGGACCACAAGGTCGTCTCACGCTACAGCGACACTTCTAAGCCCGACTACGAGCTCCAGGCCGTCATGTATCATCTTTTGATTAAAAGCCAGCTTAAAAAAGAAATAAAGCACGTAGTTTTTGATGAGATTAAGAAAACAGCCAATAGAGATGGTTCAAAGCAAGTAATATCGTATGTTGTGAAAATTGATAAAAAGAAGATTAAAACGTTTGAAGAAATCTATTCACGTGTAATCAATATTTTATCCGGCAAATTTGAGTTTTTGCCAAATCCATTCGGCTACGATGACCAAAGTTGGAAATGGTTTAATGAAGACCTTTTAGCTAAATAGGAAAGAGAACTAGAAAATAAAACAAAAGATCACACTAGGCTAAAAACTGGACGAAAGAATAGAGCAGGCTATTATCCAAACAACGTCAACTTATCTCGCACAAGATACATTGTGCAACATAAAATGGAGTCACTAATCTGTCACTGGCACCACCTCAAATACTCACCCACTATCCCCAACTTTCACCAATTTAACCTATGAACAAATAAACAACACGAAAAATTTCCTATTTCATTCACTAATCTAAACTGATATAAAGATATGATTTAACTCTCACCCACTGTCCTCTGCCTCAAACCATCCCCACCTCCCTATAAATGGCTCTATATAAACAAAAAAATACCACCAGTCACCAGTAGCCGCTTTCTAAAGCCCTTTCTCACTTACCCCCTTCAACAACAATCATCCCCTAAAGTCAACTTCCCCAATTTTCAGCTGTCCAGAGGAGTCGGTCAGTAAATTTTGATCCAGAATTTATTTCTCAACATTTATATGGCACACTATAAACGCCTTTAATTAAACGTTCAAAATGGATTCATTAGTAGATCAAGCTCGCGAATTTGCGAAAAAAAAGCACCTCAATCATTATGACGATGAAGGGAAACCCTATTTCGACGCCCATTTAGAGCAAGTAGTGGCGATCCTCAAAACTGTCACTAATGACCAAAATATCTTAGCTGCAGCATATCTTCACGATGTCATCGAAGACACCGACACCTCCTACCAAGAAGTAGAAGAACATTTTGGCAAACGCGTTGCTGACTTAGTTCACGAAGTCACCCACGAAGGACACAAAGACGAAAAAGGCTATTATTTCCCTCGCCTTCACAGTAAAGATGCCATTCTCCTCAAATTTGCTGACCGCCTTTCAAATCTCTCGAGAATGCACTGCTGGCCCGAAAAACGCCAGCAGCAATATCTCAAACGCTCAAAATTCTGGCGTTCTGAAATCTAAAGTCACTTAATGCGCCAAAAAACTGCTGAAAAGCTACTAAAAAAAGTAGAAGCTGATTACAACTCTATTTCCCAAGAATTCTCCCAAACTCGCCAAAAGCCTTGGCCAGAGTTCAAATTTTTCGAACCTTATTTAGACTCGAAACACCTTTCAGACAATCCAACAATACTCGATCTTGGCTGCGGCAACGGACGCCTTCTCACCTTTCTCAAGGACCATCTAGAAAAAAAATCTATCAACTACACTGGCCTCGACATTAGCGACGGCCTCCTTAAACAAGCCCAAAAACAATGGCCTCAAGAAACATTTCTCCGGGGGAGTCAACTTTCCATCCCCCTAAAAGACAAATCTATAGACCAAATATGGAGTATCGCCGCCTTTCATCACATCCCATCCCCAAAACTACGACTCCAATCACTAACCGAAATGCACCGCGTCCTCAAAAAAAACGGCACTCTGATTATGACCAACTGGAACCTCTTTCAGGCTAAATATCGCCCGCATCTCCTCAAGGCTGCTTGGCGTTCTATCACCTCTTTCTTCGATTATGAAGCCACCGACCTCATGATCCCCTGGGGTGACAGCGGCGTAAACCGCTACTATCACGCCTTCAGACCCAACGAACTAACTTCCCTACTCCAAGACGCAAATTTTGAAATTCTCGAATCTTTTTGCACTAAAAAAGATCAAAAAGTATCATTTTGGCAATCCTTCAATATCTGCACCATATGCCGAAAAAAGTAAGCCCTCTCCCCCATCGAGTCGAAATTCTCAAAATCCCTTTTGACCGTGTCACACTAGAAGATACTATAAAAAAGTGTCAAAAATGGCTAAAAGAAAAGAAAAAACAACGATTCATCGCCACTCCAAACCCTGAAATCCTCCTCAAAACTCAAACCAACCCGAAGTATAAAAAAATTATTCAAAAAACTGACCTCAATATCGCCGACGGCATCGGAGTCCTTTGGGCAGCAACTTTTAAAAAAGACCTAAATAAAAACAACAATGGCCTATCACGCCTCACAAGAGGCCTGACCCTTTTGAGCAAATTAATTATACAAAAAAGCGAATTTACGCAAATTCTACCCGAAAGAGTAACTGGCACCGATCTGATGGACCATTTAATCACCTCTTCTAAAGACATGGAAACCAGAATATTTTTACTAGGTGCCGGCCCAAATGTGGCTCATAAAGTAAAAAAACACTACGAAGAACAAAATGAAAACATTAACATCGTAGGCACCTACAGTGGATCACCTGCCAAAAGTGATGAACAAAAAATTATTTCAAAAATCAATGAAACAAACCCAAATCTGCTTTTCGTCGCTTTTGGGGCACCAAAACAAGAACTCTGGATCGACCGCAATCTCAATCAAATGCCCTCAGTAAAACTAGCAATCGGTGTCGGCGGGGCATTTGATTTCATTGCCGGCAAAACCAAAAGGGCGCCAAAATGGATGCGCAAATCCGGCCTCGAATGGCTTTACCGCCTAATCCGACAGCCAAGTCGCATCATCAGAATTTACAATGCAACCATTAAATTCCCCCTTACTGTCATCAGAAATGAAGTCCCATTTGAATAACTACTGCGACTCTTCATCCTGTTCCAACTTTTCACGAATCTTTTCCACCACTGGCAGCACAAAATTTCGAATGCCATGAATCACAACCATCGGCTTCATCACATATTCTTCAACTTGCTCAGCAATACTCTTAGTTTTATCAGTAATTTTCACCACATCGCGCAGCACTAAAATCAAATACAGAAGCGCCACCGAAAGAAAAACCGAAACCATAAACACACTAATTGCAATTGAGATATACAAGATGTCACTGCTGGTTTCGAACATAGCAAAAGATTAATTAACTTAAACCATTATACAGGATTCAAGCGCCATACGCCATCTATGGCTATGAACCAATCAACTTCTTCAATATCTGATTTACAACACCTGGATTCGCCTGTCCCTTAGTCTCTTTCATCACCTGTCCTACCAAGGCACCAATTGCCTTATCCTTTCCCCCACGAATATCAACCACGATCGCCTCATTATCATCAATCACTTTTTGACAAATATCAGTAAGCTCACCTTCATCAGACACCTGCTTCAAACCTTTTTCTTCAACAATAGTCATTGGATCTTTTCCCGAAGCATACATCTCTTCAAACACATCACTCTTCGCCAAATTGTTCGAAATGTCACCTTTATTAACCATAGAGACCAGATCGCCTAGCTGTTGAGCTGTCACCTTGCACTCGTTTAGCTCAATTCCATCTTCTTTCAGATGCTTCAACAACACTGTATTCAAAAAAGAAACCGTTTTCTTAGCATCATCAGAAACTTCAACTGCCTCTTCAAAATAACGCGCCATTTCCAAATCCATCGCTAAAATCCGTGCATCATCTTCCAAAATATCAAACTCATTCATGTAACGCTCACGTTTTTGCGCTGGCAACTCTGGAATCTGCTGTCGAAAATCTGCCACCATTTCTGAAGTCACGATCAATGGCGGCAAATCAGGCTCTGGAAAATAACGATAATCATCAGCACCTTCTTTATCGCGCATAAAATAAGTCTTTTGCTTCGCATCCGACCAACCAACAGTAGTGTCCCCTTTCGGCGCCTTCCCTTCCTCCCAAAGCTCAGCTTGACGTCGAATTTCATAAGTAATTGCTGACTCCAAGGCCTTAAACGAATTCAAATTCTTAATCTCCGCTCTTGGATACAATTTTTGCTCACCACGTGGACGAAGTGAAATACTAGCATCAAAACGCATCATCCCCTTCTCCATATCAGCATCAGAAGAGCCAACATACCTCAAAATCGTTTGCACTTCCTTCGCAAAAACCACCGCCTCCTCCGGCGAACGCAAATCCGGCTCAGTCACAATCTCCATCAAAGGCGTCCCCGCCCGATTATAATCACAAAGTGTTCCAGAAGCCGCATGAGTCAATTTACCAGCATCATTTTCCAAATGTAATCGAGTAATACCAATAATCTTCTTTTGAGCATCAACAACTATCTCCACACTCCCCTTCTCCGACAAAGGTTTATCATATTGAGAAATTTGAAAACCCGTCGGCAAATCTGGATAGAAGTACTGTTTTCGGTCAAACTTAGAAAACTCCGGAATCTCACACCCCAAGGCCAAAGCTGCCCGAATCCCCTTCTCTACCGCCACTTCATTAATCACCGGCAACTGCCCTGGATGCCCCATACAAACCGGACAAACATTAATATTCGGCTCCTTGCCAAAAGAATCATTATCACAACGACAAAACATCTTAGTCTTGCTTGCGACTTGAGCATGAATTTCTAAACCAATAATTGCTTCGTATTTATCTAAAAGCGACATATTTTTGTGTTAAATGCCTGCACACTCTACCAAAATTCATAAAAACTTCATAAAAATTTTCGTTTTTCTTCATATTTGTTTGCTAGCCTAAAAATGTCGTCGACATAAAGGCTTGGAATTAGGTTAGAACGAAGCGTGGTCTTCGAAAAATGTCGTAAAAGGAGAAGACCAGATAGATTGAGACAAAAGGACTGAGAGAAAGGAAAAATTCAAATTTTCCATCTCAGGCCTGTCTTTACCCCTGCCCCAACGCCACCTCAACCCCCTTCACCAAATCCCGCAAAACCATTTCCGGATCCTCCGCCTTCGTCACCCCCGACGACAAAAGCACACCACAAGCGCCATACTCCACCGCCTTCTTCACATCCTCACAATTCTTCACCCCGGCTCCCACCAAAAGATTTTCTCCACCAATCCGATCAACACATTGCTGAATCAATTCCGGCCGGGCATTCGAAACCGAAACATCACCACCAATCAAATCCGGCGGTTCCAGCGCCACCATATCCGGCTCCCATTCCATGATTTTCGCAGCCAGAGCAATATTCTCCGCACAAACTATCGTATAAAGCCCCTCTTTCTTCGCCAAATAAACCGAACGCTTCAAAGTATCCATATCAAGCAAATGCTCAGAATGATTAAGTAAAGTCCCAGCAGCTCCAGCCCCCCGAATCATTTCCGGTGCCAAATGACCAGTAAAAGAACCCAAATCAACAGGATCAAAATGTTGAGCATAAACTGGAATCGAAACCTCCTGCGCCACCCGATAAATATCCACCGCCGACACTGCAATCCCAATATTCGCTCCGGTATCTTTCGCTACTTTATCGTGTATCTTTGCCAATTCCACTGCCCCGTCATTCACCGCAGTTGGATAAGTTTTAAAATTTGTGAGAATCAAAGGAAGTTCCATAAAAAATCATTAAACTACAAAAAGCCCCACCACTGTATCATCCCCTCCCCTTTCACAAAAGCCTAGTCGTTCCACCAAAAACTCTCATCAACACCCAAGGTGTATCGGTCAGCATATTCACTTTGAATTTTCTCTTTCAATACCGCATCCGGCATCATTGCTACCTCTGAATAAGCCTCATAATCCACCAACTCCCTCAACTTCCCAAGAGTCTCCCCTACTTTCACCTGCAGATCAGCCATCGCTTCTTTTGCCTGCTCCAAATCAGCTTCAGAATCAAAAAAAGGCAACGCCGGACGTGCCCCATCAAGCAATTGAGCCAAATCAACCACTTCCGCAATTCCTTCCTCTAAAAACGAGAAAAACTCCTCACGTTGCTCAGCAAATTTAATTTGATCAAACCGAAAAATCTGTCCAATCTCACGTAAAGACTCTTTTCGCTCTTCATAAGCCAATGAACCAGAAAAATACCCCCGCAACAACACATCCAGTCTTGCCTCAATTCTACGATTCCGAACTGCTATCAAATCTTGCAAACTCACCTCCACTTTTTCCGCCAAATCAGGCATCAACTGCTCCACCGCACTTTCATTTCTCTTAGCAATCAAGAGCCCTTCTTTCACTTCAGTCATAATCTTCAACAACGCCCCAATATCACCCAGTCTCATTTCAGCTACTTGAACCACTACATTTACCTGATGCAACAGCTTAGAAACTTCATCATTCAACTTTTCAAAATCTTGATCCGGAAAAACCACATC
>CAYGJQ010000083.1:0-7920 GCA_964350285.1 uncultured Candidatus Peribacteria bacterium
CCGGTGTGATCAAGGTGACCGTGTGTGATGATGACACCACGAATGCGGTCGAGTCTTTCTTCGAGATAACTAATATCCGGCACTACATAATCGATGCCGAGAAGGTCGTCGGATGGGAATTCGAACCCCATATCGATAATTACGATGTCTTTCCCGTATTCGAGAATCATCATGTTTTTACCGATTTCATTAAGACCTCCGAGGGGAATAACACGGAGTTTGTTACCAGAATAAGGTGTTTGACGAGAACCTTTTTGAGGCTGTGGTCGAGCTCCTTTTTGGAAAGGGCGGCGCTGAGTTGGTTTTGGGCCGCGTTTGTTGTCTCTTTTTTGAGGGCGAGAACTGCTACGTTGAGCGCTATCGCTAGGTTTGCCCGTTTGGAAATCTTTGGTTTTGTAATGTTTGATCTCCTTATCTTGGCTGCCGGGCTGGAGTGTATCTTGCAGCCATTTTGTTAACTTATCCACTTAAAAAATATGGTTATACTAATATTCGTTTGTGACTAAGGGGTGATCTCGTAAAGTCTACCAGAAAAGTACTGGTTTGGCAATGGTGCTGGGTGGGATGAGAGAGGATTCGTCTGGTTGAAGCTCTGGTCCCACTTTTTTTAGGTGGGGATAGAAGGGCACCTTTTGCAGGGATTGGGAGAAGGGATCTTCAGCTCTTCGGGTGCGAAGACTGGAGATTGTTTTCCCCGTTTGCGGAAGTGCCACTGGGGGTAGCGGCGTCTCTTAGAGGGCTTTTTAATGATGGGAGATCTAGGTGAGGGCTTGGTAGCTGGGAGATCTACGGGGCTGTGGTGCTCCTTCTGAGATTTTACCATCTTAGGATAGTAGGCTGTTAAGGCCCAGAAGATCAATCCAAAGACCGAGAATACAATTAGCATTTCTACCGGACTAATTTCGACGGGCTTCTTATTCATGTTCAAATTCTCCTTGAGCGTGTGCTGCAGCTTGAGCTTCAGCTGGGTTTTGTGACTATGTACATTTACGAAAGACATTGCTGCTAACAATTTTTGTAAGCAGGAGTGCCCTTCGTAAAGGAAATCCTCTCTCTGTAAAAGGTCATTTTCTGCGGAAAGTTTCCAATCGCAGAAAAATTCTGCACTACTATACGTTTTTACCTCTCTTTGTCAATTTATGTTTGCAGTTTCGAGGCTTTGCAGCTGCAATTTGAATTGGTGGTGGTACAATTGAGAGGCTGTTGAATGAACCTGTAGCTTATGTCAGAAAAAAATTAACGAGTGGCGATTCTGGGGTTTGGGGTGGAAGGAAGATCGTTGTTAAAGTATTTATTGGCGGATGGGTATAGTGATTTGACTGTTTGTGACCGGAATCCGGAATTGGCGGATGAGATTTTAAAGGTGGCGCAGGAAGGCGTTGATAAAGTTTTGAAAGAGACAGGTAGCAAAGGGATGCCACATAAGGCGTCGGTGAAATACAAACTGGGAGAGGAATATTTGGAAGATTTGAATAAGTTTGATCTAGTTTTTCGGAGTCCGGGAATTCATTACAATGGCCAAGCGCTGAATGCGGCACGAAATGCTGGCGTGCGAATTTCGAGTTCCACCGCGCTTTTTTTTGAACGGGCTAATGGGAAAATCGTTGGTGTTACTGGGACAAAAGGCAAAGGCACAACTTCAACGTTGATTTATCGAATGCTGAAAGAAGCCGGTGAAGATGTGTATTTAGGTGGAAACATTGGTGTCTCTCCTCTGACTTTTTTGAATGATCTAACCGATGATTCGATTTCAGTTTTGGAACTGTCGAGTTTTCAACTCCAAGATTTAGAAATGAGTCCAGATATCGCAGTAGTTTTGAAGACAACGATTGAGCATTTGGACTATCACGATCATATGGAAGAATACTGGGAAGCGAAGGCGCTGATTGTGCGCCAGCAAACCAGCAGTGATCAAGTGATTGTGAATGTTGACTACCCGTACGCTTCCTACTTTTTACAGCTCACAAATGCTGAGCCGTGGATGGTGAGTTGTCGGAAAGAAGTTGAGCGGGGAGCGTTTATGAAAAAGGATGCGGTGGTGTTGAAAAAAGATGGTGAATTGTTGGCGGTTTGTAAGCGAGATGAACTGGGTTTGATTGGGCCGCATAATTTGGAAAATGTGACGGCGGCGGTGACGGCAGCGGCGCTTTGTGAAGTGGATGTATTGACGATGAAAAAAGTACTAGTGGAATTCACTGGATTACCGCATCGGCTTGAGCTTGTGGGGGAAATCGATGGGGTGAAATATTATAATGATTCGTTTTCTTCGATTCCTGAAACGACGATTGCAGCGATTGACTCTTTTACTCAGCCAATTGTGCTGATGGTTGGTGGATCAGAAAAACATTCGGACTTTAAAGAATTGGCGAAAAAAATTGTGAAGACGAAACGGATAAAAACAGTGGTTTTTATGGGAGAGCAGGCGGGAAAACGACTTTTAGATGAGGTGGAGAAGATTAATGAAGAAATGACTGTCAAAGCGAAAAAAATGGAAACTGAAGGGAAAGCGGTGCCGGGTCGGGATGTGGAATTGAAGATTGTGGAGGCACAGACTTTCGGTGAGGCTTTTTTGGGGGCGAGATATGAGGCTCAAGATGGAGATGTGGTGCTTTTGTCACCGGCTTGTGCGAGTTTTGATTGGTTTGAGAATTATAAGGTGAGAGGTGAGACTTTTCGGGAAATGGTGAAGGTGCAGGCGTCGAGCTAAAGCTTCGAAGGACATGCCTGCTTGGTCATCCTCGCCTCCGGCTCAGGTGGGCTGCGCTAATTAGCGTTATTTTTTTGGGTAGGGGCGAAGTCAGGCCTGATGTGTCCAAAAAGCGAATCACCGCTTTTCTTATTGCTATTCAGCCCCTATCTTGTTCGATCATCTGAGTCTTCTCCTGTAAGACGAATTTAGAAGACTCTCCTTCTCTTCTAACCTAATAAAATCCTCTGCTGTCGGCCAACGATTAAACCCTAGCAAATGAATATGAAATTTTTCGAAATTTTTTATGAAAAAAGATGAAGAGATTGAAATGGCGTTATTTGACTGCAAACTCTGGCCTTGAAAGCGGTTTTGTGTTAAAATATATGGATTATATTTTTAGCTAAACGCTAATAATGGCTGTTGATCCGAAATCATCAAGTTTATCGGTCCAGGAAGGGCTTTCAAAAATTCAGCGTGAACAAAAAGAAACAGCGATTGCTGAACAGGCCAAAACGATGAAAATTCCGTATATTGATCTACGAACGATCAATGTAAATTCGGATCTTTTACGAATGATGGAACCGGAAGCTGCAAAGGCAGCGATGGTGGTGCCGTTTTATAAGCTCGGCAACAAAATGCGGATCGCGATTGCTCATCCGACGAATCCGCAGACGCGGGCGATGATTAAAAAATTTAAAGATGAAGGTTTTTTGCTGAATATCAACCTTACGACTGAAGAAAGCGTGATGGAGGCTTTGGCGTTTTTTGATAGTGATCAGTATGTGGTGAAGAAGAAAGAGATTACTGAAACTGGTGAAATCAAGGAATATGAGAAGGAAATTGAGATGTTGAAGGAAATTGAAAAGAAAATACCGACTGTCACCTCAGCTGAAGCGGTGAATATGATTAATATTGGGGCGATTAAAACCGGTACTTCCGATGTCCACTATGAACCGGAAGAACATTTTGTGAAAGTTCGTTTCCGGATTGATGGGGTGCTGCATAAGATTTTTGAAATTAATCGTAAGACGTTTGCGAATATTAGTAATCAACTGAAATATATTTCGAAGATGAAACTAAATGTTACTGAGGTACCGCAGGATGGTCGTTATAGCTTTATGGTTAATGATCGGAAAGTGGATGTTCGTGTTTCAGCGTTGCCGACGGAATTTGGAGAAACGTTTGTTTGTCGTCTTTTGGATAGTGGAAAGAAATTTCTTTCGTTTGAAGAAATGGGATTTATGAATCTATATCTTAATCGAATCCAAAAGTTGACTGAGATTTCCCAAGGGATGATTTTGGTAACAGGACCTACTGGTTCAGGTAAGACGACGACTCTTTACTCAATGTTGCAGCAGTTTAATTCGCCGGAAAATAAAGTGATCACTTTGGAAGATCCGATTGAATATCATCTGGATGGAATTTCTCAGAGTCCGGTGAATGAGAAGCGTGGATATACTTTTGGTAGCGGTTTGCGCTCGATTTTGCGGCAGGATCCGGATGTGGTGTTGATTGGGGAAATTCGGGATTTGGAAACTGCGAATACGGCAGCCCAAGCGTCACTAACTGGTCATGTGGTGCTTTCAACTTTGCATACAAATAGTGCAGTGGAAACGAT
Source organism: uncultured Candidatus Peribacteria bacterium (assembly GCA_964350285.1). Lineage (GTDB taxonomy): Bacteria > Patescibacteriota > Gracilibacteria > UBA1369 > CAYGJQ01 > CAYGJQ01. The sequence goes on from CAYGJQ010000083.1 coordinate 4,308, forward strand.
TCCGCGGTTGGTGAATATTGGATTGCAGCCGTTTATGGTGGCGCCCTCGGTTCATACGATCATTGCTCAACGACTGGTGCGGCGGATTTGTCCGGATTGCCAAGAGCTGAAGCCGTTAGAAAAATCAAAACATGATGAAGTGAATCGCTCGCTGGCAGCGATTAAACAAGTTTGGAAAAACCTAGATACGACGATTCCAGAACAATTGCCCCATGCAAATGGCTGTGAAAAATGTAGTCATACTGGCTATAAAGGGAGGATGGTAATTACTGAAATTTTACCGGTGGACTTTGAGCTTAGGGAACTGATTTTAAACAATGAAAGCAGTATGAAGTTGATCACTGCAGCGCGAAAGAAAGGGATGATTACGATGCGAGAAGATGGAATTCTGAAAGTACTTCATGGCTATACAACTTTGGATGAAGTCTATCGGGTAACTAATGTCTCAGAACTTTAGAGGGCCTGGTATTTTGCGCCAGGTAGTTTTCGGATGAATTCTCGGAGCTCAAGGTTGGTGAGGATACTAGTGATACGGTTTAATGGGAGACTTTGTTTTTCGGCAATTTCGCTGGCGGTGAAAGGGCTGGTTTCAATGATGTCGATTATTTTTAATTCATCCTGATTGAGTTGGGATAATTTTTTGGTGATGGGATTATGGCCGCGCTTTTTCGGACCGAAAGGGATAGTGAGTTGAGCTGTTGACTCAAGGTGATTGATGATTTCGGAGACTGAAGTGACTAACTTGGCTTTGTTATTGGCAATTAACTGATGAACTCCTTGAGAAGTTTGGCGGAAAATGTTGCCGGGGATCGCGAAGACGTCACGGTTTTGGTTGAAGGCATATTCGGCGGTGATTAGTGATCCTGATTTAAATTTGGCTTCAATGACGATCGTGGCATAAGAAAGTCCGCTGATGATACGGTTTCTTAAGGGAAAATGATGAGGCAATGGTGGAGTGCCATCGGGATGTTCTGTGAGGAGAAGGCCCTGTTGAGCAATGTCTTGGTAAAGTTGGCGATTCTTTGCAGGGTAGATTTTGTCCAAACCGTTGCCAATCACAGCGATGGTTTTTCCTTGATTTGTAATGGCGGTGCGGTGTGCGATGGTATCAATACCTCGAGCCAGACCACTGACAATACAATATCCAGCGGCTACTAAATTTGTAACGAGTTGTTTGGCAACTTGCTGACCATAAAAACTAGCTCTTCTAGGGCCAACGATTGCGATGCACTTTTCGTTGAGAAGATTGAGGTCTCCGTTGGCGAATAGTTGAGCTGGTGGCTGGTTGATTTCGCGGAGTTTTTGCGGATATTGAGGATTGTTTAGAGTAATTTTAGTCATTTGATTGGCGGTAAATGGAATGGTCGGCGACATCGATGAAACCGACGGTGCCGGAGTCACGCCAAAATTCGAATAAAATTCGATAAGATTGGTCGATGCTAAAAATCCAATATCCTGGTGTCACCTGTTGGAGGTGACGGGTTTGTAGTTGCTCGTGGAAACAGTTTTCTCGGAATTTTTTTTCTTCTTTCAGGGCTTTCTTACGAATACTTTTAGGTAGGCATTGGAAAGTTCTAGCGAAATAAGATGAGTAATAGATTTTATTCACTTTCATGATTGAGTTTTGATAAGGACTTTAAATTTTTGAGTTCGTTGTTTTCCTTTTCATTTTGATAAGACTCGATAGCGTAGCGAGCTAGTTCTTGCTCGTATTGTTCAACTTTTGACTTCATTTGCTGGTAAGAATCGATGTCGATGATCACCACTTCAGGATTGTTATTGTTGAGGATGATCAGGGGCTCTTTTGAATCAATGACGTAATTGAAAAGGGTTCGATAATGACGCTGTACTTGTTGCGATGACGCGGTTTTAGGGAAAATTTTTGCCATCTTTTCGGAGGTTAGTTGCTATTGATGCGGGAGTGAGTAATGAGAAGACTAGCACCTAAATATGAAATTTTTTTAAAATTTTTATGAAGAAATTATGAAGACAGATCCTTTTAAAGAAGTAATTAATAAGGATTCTATTTAGTCTTCTATTTATGATTACTGAAAATAAAAGGACACTAAGTGGCTGCTTTGCTGATTGAGCAAATACTGAATGGAAACCTAAATCCTGTTTCCACCACTAAAAACGTTCAAAAATGTTTACTTATAGTTCTATGTACCTAATTATATATAGAAAAATTTTGGTGGAGCCTGATTGAAGAAAGAAAACCTGACAAAAAAATGATTGTCAAATGAGATGTTTAGACCACTGATATACTTTTGTCAGTTACTGTTTGAGTCGATCTTTAGTGATCCGGCCTTCATTCAGCGTAACAAGTCGACACTTGGGGATGTGTTCGATTAACTCACGGTTGTGGGTAGTAAGAAGGATAGTGGTGCCGATTTTGTTGATTTCAATTAGGAGTTTGATGATCTCAAGGGCGGTGTCGAAGTCGAGGTTGCCGGTGGGCTCGTCGGCGATGAGAATTAATGGGCTGTGAACCATGGCGCGAGCGATGGCGGTGCGCTGTTTTTCTCCTCCGGATAATTGGCGAGGGAAGTTCTTTTTACGGTGTCCGAGTCCAACCATTTCGAGGACTTTGTTTACCCGTTTTTTAATTTCGTGATCTTCGTAACCGCAAACCTCTAAGGCAAAAGCGACGTTTTCGAAGACGGTTTTCTGGGGGAGGAGTTTATAGTCTTGGAAAACCATGCCAACTTTGCGACGGAAGAGCTGGAGGGCGTTAGGGTTCATGTGGTTTACGCGGTATTCGTCGACTTTGATGTGTCCTTTGTTTACTTTTTCAGCGCCAATAAGAGCGTGGACTAACGTGGTTTTGCCGGCGCCAGATGGGCCAGCCATGCAGATGAAATCACCAGCGCTGATCTCGAGATTCAGTTGGTCGAGGACTTTTGTTTTGCCGTATGTTTTAGTGACGTTATCGAAGATGATCATGGGTGGGTGGGGGAAGGAGGCTTGAGGGGGGAGGTAGTAAAGAAGGCCAGGTGGCTTTTTCTTAGAATTTCATTTTTTTTTAATAAAAAATTTCGAAAAATTTAATATTTGATCTGTAAAATTTGGGAGGAGGCAGGGGGGTGGTGGGCCCCAGGATTGTAAATTTTATCGTTTTCTTTTTGCATATCAGCGCAGTTCACCGGAGACCCGTATCGCGGGTCGAGGATGAACGAGCAGGGGCCCCCGGAAATCTATGATTTTTGGGGGTAACTTTGTGAGACGATAGCGTAGAAGCTTGTGAAGCAAGATTCGGAGTGTGAGTCTCAAGAGCAAGGGGTGGTGGGCCCCAGATGCGCAAAATTGATTTTAACACACCGGCTTTAACGATGAAATTTCTTGTGGATCTCTTTCAACTTCTTATTGGTAATGTGCGTGTAAATCTGAGTGGTGGTAATTGAAGCGTGACCGAGTAACTCTTGGACTGAACGAATATCGGCACCGTTGATCAACAACTCAGTAGCGAAAGAATGGCGTAGAGTGTGAGGCGTAACTTTTTTGACAATACCAGCCTTGAGGGCATATTTTCTCACGATTCTCTCGACGCTAACTGTGGTTAGTCGGACTCGCTCGGACATAGGTAAGTCCTCGTCTTGGCGGCAACGGCCGATGC
>CAYGJQ010000084.1:0-7867 GCA_964350285.1 uncultured Candidatus Peribacteria bacterium
TCACTATGTCTCAGAAAGTAAAACCGGCAAACATCATGAGTTTGCTTGAATATAATCCAAAGTGGATCATCAGCGGAACCAAGCTGAAGATTTCTATCGATGACCTTGGAGTTAATTGGTTTGAGGCCCTCAAGCTGAACGTTAAAAAGCTCCAAAAATCCATTGTAAAGCCTCAGAAATAGGCGCATACGGGTAGACAACACCCGGGTAGTCAAGAAGGCATATTAGAAAACATATGCTCCATATGTCACCCCCTTTTAAGAAACATAAAATCTGACTAGGCGTTTAAACACAGCGAACAAGAAAAGCTTTAAAACAAGGAAAGAAAGGGCATTGTCAAATAGGTGAAATATTGTCGCTACGAAGCTGTCCAACATTACTAGAATATTCAAAGTTTAGAACGATTGACTGCAAAAAAACGGTTTGTTACATTCTCCGAAGTGTATAGTCGAAAACTACATAGAAGGAGAAGAATGCAACTTAGTAAGGTGATGAATTAGGAATGTGAGGTTCTTTGAAAATTAGGGAAATTACGCACACGCAAAAGAGTTTGTGTATATGAAGGACATAAGGTGGTCGCTCCCGCGATTCATCCTGAATACATATATAAGATGTGTATTCGAAACTACCTATAAATATACTTATTATATTTTTGTAACCTTTCGTTTATGGATCTTTCGTTTCCACTACGAAAAATTCGTAAAAGCGTTGCTGCTGTCAGCGTAATGGCGATTCTTGCTAGTTTCGTTGTTACTTCTGTAGCTGCTGCTGCTTTCACGGATGTCCCAGCAGATCACTGGGCAAAAACTTATATCGATGATCTTACTGCTCAAGGGATCTTCGATTCAGGAGACAAATTCCGTCCAAACGATCCTGTGAACCGTGCAGAGTTCGCAAAGATCATTGTTAAGGCGGCTGGTCTCACTATCGATACTTCTGCTGGTCCATCTTTCAAAGATGTACCAAAAGACGCTTGGTTCTACGGAGTTGTAGAAACAGCTAAGAAGTTCGGTATTGTCAGTGGTGACACTGACTCTTCTGGTAAACCAACCGGAACTTATCGTCCTGGTGATTCAGTAAATCGTGCTGAAGCCGCTAAGATGATCGTTAACGGTCTTGGAATTCCAGTTGATCAAACTGCAAACAAGAGCTTCCCAGACGTTCCATCTTCTCACTGGGCACACAAATACGTAATGACTGTTTACAACTACTGTGTAGCCGATGGTTACCAAAACGGTCAGTACGGAGCTGCTGATAAAGTAACTCGTGCTCAAATCGCTAAGATGATCTCTATCGCTATGAAAGCTAAAGACAACAAAGATTGTCGAGCTACTAGCGGAGACGGTGATGGCGATGGTGACGGCGACGGAGACGGCGATGGTGATGGTGACGGCGACGGAGTTGTTCTCCCAACCGGAACTGGAACTCTCGAAGTTGAAGTTAGCTCTGATACTCCAGGAGCTTCATCTGTACCAAAAGATGGTGTAGTTATCTACGCTCACATTGATTTGACTGCTAAAGGCGGTGCAATCAAAATTAGCGAGCTAGCTATCAAACGTTTTGGTTCACTTGGTACTCGTAAATCATTCGACAACGTTTGGGTGATGGACGCAGAAACTAAGCAACGTGTTGGAAGCATCCGCACACTTAACCGTGACGACGAAGCTATTATCGGATTCGGTAATACTCCAGTCGAAATTCCAGACGGTAAAACTGTAACTATCATGGTTCTCGGTAAGATGAACGATGATGGTACAAACGTTGGTTCTGAGAACGCTCTCGGTATCGACAAAGCAGAAGGTATCAAATCTACTGCTAAAGAAATCAAAGGAACTTTCCCAGTGAAAGGGAGCATGATGAAACTTGAAAACGTTAGTGCCGGTGTAGTCGAAATCGAAAACATCGACGTTGGCGGAGAAATTGAAGTTGGTCAAACTGAGACCATCGCTAAATTCAAACTCGATAACAAAGATACTCGTGATAAGACTATCGTTATCGAAAGTCAAGTATTCAAGAATGAAGGTACTGAAGACCTAGACGTTCTTGATCCAGAAACTATCGGAGTTTACCAAGCTGGTAAAAAAGTTAGTAAAATCGCTAACGTAGTTGGTGAATACGTATTCATCACTTACGATGCTGCACAAACTAAACTTCCAGACGGTGAAAACCGAACTTACGAAATGAAGTCTGACGTTATCGCTGGTGATGACGCTAAGACTGTTAAATTCGTACTTAAAGAAGAATCTGACTTCTTCGCTCGTATTGACGGTCTAACTTCACCATTCGGTGTAGACCTCAAATCAGCTGCAGGTGGTGGTAACGCTACTGCACAAACTGGAAAAGTTGAGGATTTCAACTTCGGTGAATACACTATCGAAGCTGGTGAATTTACAGTTCGCCGACATCCTGAGTCTCCAAGCTCTAGCAACTTCTTGCCTATCCTAGAAGATGTAACTACATTGCTTGCGACTGTTAACACTACTTCTCCAGTATTGATCAACGACGTTAACGTTGTTGTTGAACCTGAATCTGATACTTAAGAACTCGCTGCTAACCTTAATCATGCTGCTGGTGATGCAACTGCTGAAACCAACATGAAAGCACGTGTTCCACAAGAAAACCTTGAAGTAGGTATCGGTGACGGTAAAACTACTGAAGCTTCAAGTATCACTCACGACACTACTAACAAACGTTTCGTATACAAAGTTTCTAACTTTGATGCTGACGTAGTAGGTGAAATGAAACTTAAAGTTACTGTTGAATTTGAAAACGTATCTGGCCTCGCTGGAGAAAAATTCAAATTCCAAGTTAGCGCTGGTGACCTCAGCGTAAACGGTGCAACTCTCGCTGGTATGGTTATTGAACATAACGTTCCAGGTAACGATGACAAGCTCCTTGCTGCTGATAAAACTGGTGTAGCTCGTTCTGACTTCCTCGAAGTTCAAGACGAAAAGATTGAAATCTCACTCAAAGGTCTTAGCAACGAAACTTACGTAGCTGGATCTTCAAACAAAAAAGTGATGTGTTTCACTCTTAAAGCAAACAATAGTGGTGACGTTAAAGTTGACGAAATCACTGTTGAAGACGGAGCTGGTAACACTGCTGAACTTGTAAATCACTTCAGCACTTGGCAGCTTCTCGACGACAAAGGAAAAGTTCTCGAAGAAGTTGGTAACTTCACTGCCGGTGGTGGTGGCGTAACTGACGGATCACTCAAATTCGAAGACCTCGAAGAAAAAATCGTGATCCCACGTAACCAAATCCGCGAGTTCTGTATCTCTGTCGTAACTATCGATCAACAAGCTTCAGGTGCAACTCCTTTGATCCTCAAAGTTGCTAGCATCCTCGCTTACGATAACGATGATAGAACTGTTTCTATCACTGGTACTCCATTGACTGGTGGTACTATTGCTTTCGCTGGTACTGGTCAACTTTCTATCGACTTTGACAACACTGCCAACGAAGCTAAATCACGCATCATCACTGCTGCTAGCGATACTTCACCACACCACATCCTTGGTGTATGGACTCTCTCTGCAGTTAACGATGACGTATACGTAGACAAGTGGAGATTCGAGAATGATCTCGATGATACTGCTTCTACTACTAGCGCTGAAGAGTTCAAAGCAACTTCAAGCGTAATCGAAGTTCAACTACGAGACATGGCGACTAACCAAGTTATCGCTACTGCTTCTGCTAAGTTCAAACAAAGCACTGACTTCGATACTGCAGGTAAACCAGTATTCCAGAATCCTACATACCGCATGGTTGTAGACTTCGACGAAATCAACAAAGCTCTCCTCGTTCCACGTAACGGAACTAAGCGTGTAGCTATCACTGCAGCTCTCGATAACATCAACAAGTCTACTAAGACTAACACTCAACTTCGCATCCAACCTATCGCTGAAACTCACGATACTAACGGAGATGCTTCAAAAGGTATCATCGCGCGAAGTAAGTCTTCTAGCTCTACTCTTGGAGCAGCAGACATCACTCTAAACCTTGGTGATAACGATAACGGTCCTCTAACTGATCACGTTGGCTTCACTACTGACGCTATCGCTGATGATAAGAATGCAGGTAACCTCTTCGTTACTCGCCGTGCAGTTCCTGAGTTCACACTCGATAAAACACAACACAACGTGTCTCTCGGTGTAAGCCGAACTGAAGTTGCACGCTTCAAGGTTAAAGCTATCGCTGATAAAGTTTCTCTCGGACGCTTCACTGGTCGCGTTGGTACTACCAACGTAAACTTCAGTAATACTGCTGGAGACTACGAGCTCTTCCAAGACAACACTTGTGGCGACAGCATGATCGACGACAACAAAGAAGTGCCGATCACTGTTAAAGTACTCTCTGCTAGCAACAACGAACACGAAAGTACGTCTAACGACAAATACGTATTCGTTGACTTCACTGATCCACAATTGCTCTCTGCAGCTGGAGAAGAGAAATGTTACGCATTGACTACTAAGATTACTGACACTGCACCAACTACTGGTACTCCAGTACGTAACGGTTCATTCCGTCTAGTAACAGATGCAGCTACAACTAATCCAGATAAAGCTACTGATCTACGCGTTCTCAACAACCCAGACGTAGCTCTATTCGATACTGCTGCATTCGGTCCAGTAACTAATGAAGGTTCATTCTTCATTTACTCTGACATTGCTAGCTTGACTCCACCAGCATTCACTGATGGTGACACTACAGCTACAAGTCAATGGTTCAACGGCTTCAAGCTAACTGTTCCATCACAACAAGTTACTTACGCTATCAGCCAGTAGTCTTCTACTCCTGATCTAAGTCACTGTATGTGAAAACCAAGAGCCCTCCTCATTACGAGGGGGGCTTTTGGGGTTCCTAAATTATCTTTGCGCCCTAGCACCATTCCTTCATAATGACTCCGCTTAATTACTGATCAATCAATGCACAAACGCGGCCTCAAATACTCCATCAATGTCATCCGCGAATTAGCGTGGAACGATTTCAAGATTCGTTACCATGGTTCATTTCTCGGTTACCTCTGGACACTGATTAAGCCGCTACTACTCTTCAGCGTCCTCTACGTCGTCTTCTCAGTGTTCATGCGCTTCCCGGTCGATAATTATCAGCTCTATCTCCTCCTCGGAGTGATTCTTTGGAATTTCTTTGCAGAATCAACTGCCATCGGCCTCCAGGCACTTCTATCGAAATCTGGCATCCTTACCAAGCTCTACGTTCCACGTTGGACCATTGTCGTAGCTTCTCTTCTTAGTTCATTTATTACTCTTCTCCTAAATCTGATTATCTTTGCCATTTTCCATTTCCTCAGCCCCGTCGCCTTCTCCCTGATCATGCTCCTGTTTCCCGTTTTCCTAATCGAACTGTTCCTCATCGCCTTATCAATATCCTTCCTCCTCTCCGTCCTCTACATCCGTTTCCGCGACCTCAATCACATCTGGGACGTCCTGCTTCAAGTCGGCTTCTGGATTACCCCAATCATCTACCCAATCTCCATCGTCGACCCCAAATACCACTGGCTCTTTCAATTCAATCCATTGGCAATCCTTATCAATCAAGCCCGTGATCTCTTCATTCTCTCTCAAGCACCATTACTTATCTCCCAGCTAATTTTTATTATCTCAACTGCCATTCTTTTCTCAGTCAGCCTCCTGATCTTCCAGAAGCTTCAGAAAGGCATCGTCGAACATTTATAAAAAATCATGACTGTCATCCAACTCAACAACATCTCGAAGCAATTCCAGGTTCCGCTGGAAAAACAAACCACTCTCAAAGAGTTCCTCCTTCAGCTACACCGACGTAAACCCACCCGCACGCTCCACGCTCTTAAAGACATTTCAATCAACATCAACCAGGGTGAAATCCTCGGAATCATCGGTGCCAATGGTAGCGGCAAGAGCACACTACTAAAAATCTTAGCTGGTGTGTACACCCCAACCTCCGGCACCTACAACGTCAAAGGATCAATTTCCCCCCTCCTCGAACTCGGAATTGGCTTCAACGACGAAATGTCTGCCCGCGACAACGTCTTCCTCAACGCCACTATCCTTGGCATGAGCAAAGACCACATCCACAACCTCTACCCCGCAATCGTCGAATTTTCCGGCCTCCAAGACTTCATGGAAATGAAAATCAAAAACTTCTCATCCGGAATGCGCATGCGCCTTGCTTTCTCCATCGCCTCTCAAGTACAAGCCGACATCTATCTCTGCGACGAGGTCCTCGCCGTTGGCGACGCTGAGATTCAGCAGAAATGTCTCCAAACCTTCGACAACCTCAAAAACGCCGCCAAAACCATCATCCTCGTCACCCACGACACCAACACCGCCCAAGAATTCTGCGACCGCCTCATCCTCATCGAACAGGGGACAATTAAGGCCGAAGGCTCGCCGGAAGAAGTAGTGAACGTTTATCAATAAAAACGCCAATCACTATGCCTCTCCATCAATGTCCAGAACACATCGGTACCGGATTAACCCCTACTGATGAGGAGTGCCACAGTCACAAAAGCGATACCCAGCAAAGATTCCACAATCTCCATTGCCGTCTTCTCAAGTGCCCCCACGCGCTCAATGGAACTGAACGTTACGACGATGTTCCACTATTATCTCCCAGAAACCTCTTCGAAAAATTTCTCAGCCAGCTCGATAGTTTTGAATCTTAAAAGTTACACTATATGTCTTCATTTGTTGGCCACACTATCGCCGGTCTCACCGTTTCTCGCTTCACAAAAAGCAAAAAGATATCTTGGCAGTGGACTATCTGGCTCATTTTTTTAGCCACCGCTCCCGATCTAATCTATATCGAACTCTGGACTATTGGCACTACTTCAATCTTCAAATACTCTCACTCGATTGGTTTCATCTCTGCCTTGATCATTTTTACGACTGTATTTTTCTGGATCAGAAAAGATCCCAACTTAAAAAACAAAACTCTCCTGGCAATCTGTGCAACATCATCACATTTAGTTCTCGATTTACTAGTTGGCGTTTTTCCTAAGCCTTTTTTGTGGCCATTTTCCAGTGAAACCATCCGTTTACCTTTCGGCATTTTGCCAAGTGCCGGTAAATTAGACCTCTTCAACTACTATCTCTACCGCAATCTATTCATCGAATTAGGAATTATCCTACCAAGTGTCATTCTCACTTTTCTATACACTCACCACAAACAAGTCGCCTATTTGAAGACAAAACTTTTGGCTTTAACAAGTACTTGGTTTTTCTTTATCTACTGGGGCACATCTTTATCAAGAGGGTGAGAGCTCTACCCTCCAATCACCGCTTTAATCCGCCGCACCCCCTTACTACTCGACTGTTCTTTCTTGATCTTAAAACTCTCCAATTCCCCAGTACTCTCCGCATGCGGACCGCCGCAGATTTCTTTTGAGTAATCACCCATTGTGTACACTTTTACAATTTCTTCATATTTATCTTCAAACAAACCAATCGCTCCTTGAGATTTTGCTTCCTCAACCGTCATTTCCTCCCAACCAATTTTTAGATCACGTTGGATTTGTTCGTTTACGATTTGTTCTACTTCAGAGATTTGTTCTGGAGTCATTTTGTCGTCGTGGATGAAGTCGAAACGCAGCCGTTCTTTCGTGATATTCGATCCTTTTTGCGCCACGTGGTCTCCCAATACATCGCGCAGAGCTTGATGAAGTAGATGAGTAGCCGTATGTAAACGTCGCACCTCAATACTATGATCAGCTAGACCTCCAGAGAATTTCTGCTCCGCCCCCGCCCGCGATTGTTCTTGGTGTTTTTTATAAGCTTCTTCAAATCCTTTTTCATCAACTGTCAATCCATGTTCACCCGCCAATTCCTGAGTCATTTCTAGTGGGAAGCCGTAGGTTTCAAACAAA
>CAYGJQ010000085.1:0-7278 GCA_964350285.1 uncultured Candidatus Peribacteria bacterium
AGTTATCTCGAAGAAAGACTCGACCGCATTCGTGGTGTCATCATCACACACGGTGACCTTGATCACACCGGCGGTATTCCTTATATGCTACCGCGTCTCAAGTTCCCACCAGTTTTCGGAACCAAATTGACTATGGGGTTGGTTTCCAAAAAACTCGAGGAATTCAAGCAGATGAAAATGGCAAAGGTAAATACCATCGACCCTGATCAAAATCTCAAACTTGGCAATTTTGACTTTAGTTTTTTCCGAGTTAATCACAGTATCCCCGGTTGTATCGGGGTCGTAGCTAAAACACCAGCTGGAACGATCGTTCACACCGGTGATTTCAAATTCGACTACACTCCAGCGGACAACACCCCAGCTGATTTTCAAAAAATCGCTTTATTAGGGAATCAAAACATCACCGCCCTTTTCTCTGATAGTACCAACGCCACTAAACCTGGCCACACTCTCTCAGAACGAAAAATCGGTGAAAACCTCGATAAATTGATCCGCGAAACCCAAGGAAGAATCATTATCGCTTCTTTCTCTTCACTAATTGGTCGTATTCAACAAATTATTGACTCTGCCCTCCGCTACAAACGACAAATCTACGTTAGTGGTCGCAGTATGGTGGAAAACATTAAGATCGCTCAAAAATTGGGATACATCAAGGTTCCACCACATTTGATCCACGACCTCCGTCGCACCAAAAAAGCACCAGATCACAATTCCATCGTTCTCACCACGGGTTCTCAAGGTGAAGACGTTTCTGCTTTGTCTCGGATGTCGATGGGATCGCACCCACAGCTCACGATCAAAAAAGGGGATACAGTAGTAATTTCTGCAACCCCAGTACCAGGAAATGAGATCAGCATGTATACCATGGTAAATAACCTTACAAAACTCGGTGCTCACGTGATCCATCACAAAATCATGGACGTGCACACTTCAGGTCACGGTTGCCAAGAAGATCTCAAATTGATGATGAGCCTCGTAAAACCTCAACACATCGTTCCAATTCATGGTGAATACTACATGCGCCAAGCCCACTGCGACCTCGCTAAATCAATGGGCATGCGCGACGATCAAGTGGTAATGGCTGAAAACGGCAGCGTGATTGAGATTTTCAACAACCAAGTCCACATCAGCAAAGAACAAATCGAAACCAACTACATCCTCGTTGATGGCCAAGGAGTAGGGGACATAGCTTCAAAAGTGATCCACGAACGCCAAGCAATGTCACGCAACGGTGTCGCCATCGTTCTCTTTAAAGTAAGCAAAGCTACGAAGAAACCCATCGGTGATCCAGAAGTAATCACTAAAGGTTTCATCTACCAACAAGAAACCCAGCAAATCACTAAAGAAATCAAAGTAAAGGCCCGCGAAACCTTCAACGCCCTATTGGCCAAAGATCCAAACGCCAAACATCCCGACATCAAACGTTACGTCACTGGCCGCTTGGACAAAATCGTTCATCAAAAACTAGCTCGACAACCATTGATCGTGCCAATGATTGTGGAAATCTAAAAACTCCAAAACCCGCCTTTCATTCCGAGAGGCGGGTTTTTTGGGTGCGAAGTTAACGGTATGCGAAGCCCAGAGTATCCCCTCCAACTGGAGGTAGGACACCGCTGAGCTTCTTCGGCTTGATCTCAACCATCCGATCACGTGGCTGGTTGAGGGCAACAAGGCCCCCCACGAGGAGACCTGTTCCCAAGCCGGCCACTCCATATCCAATCGCGGTAAGGATCACAGTTCCCCTTACCTGTATTGGCGTTAGATCTTTTTTCAAGTTCACATTCGCTACCGTCACTGCTGTGGCAAAGATGCCACTGAAGAGCATCAGCGCTCCTCCACCGATGACAAACATTTTTGGCACGGTGGTAGTACGGCTTTTAACTTCCACCCTCAGTTGCAGCCTCTGATTTGCTTTCAGATTCACAATCAGTGTTCGCCAAGTTTTGTACCCAGGCAGCCGGTAGGACACTTGTTTTATGCCCGTGAAAACGGTGGCGTAAAGCCGGTCGCCAACGCCTTTCAATCGTCTTCCATTCACTGCCACAAATACTCGCCGGGAAAATTTGATCTCCAGCCTCGCTAGCGGAAAGTTCAGCACCCGGATAACAGTCAGATGAAGGTTTTGGGTGCAACTATCCGCAATTTTGCAGGTGTATAAATCCCTCAGTTGCGTGATTTTTTTCAAGTTTCCGACTGCAGGCACCCTTGTGCTTTCTGGTTCCAACGAATTTTTCGCAATTGATAGCCAAAGATTCGCTGCAATATGCAGCATCTTATCAGCCTTCCGAATTCTTTTTCGCTGGTCATCGGACCAACGGATATGTTGGCGAATCACTTTTCCACTACGTATGTCTTCGTAGGTGACGATCATCTTTTTCTCTTTGTAGACTTTGAACATGATTTTCGAAGCCTTCTTGAAGAGACAAACCGCCTTTTCCCAGGGCTTTTTGTCTGGACATTGTCTACTGTCCACACCTGCCATTGCTGTAGAAGAGCCCAAAAAGATGCAAGCTACCAAAAAAAATTCCAAAGTTCTCATTTCTCATTCTCCTATTTTCGTTTTCTCATTAACTTCATGTCCACTCGTCAACAGGATCAAACACCCAACGGCTCAGTAAGAGCATTGATCGTTCGTGTTCCCGGTGTCGAGTCGACTACCCAGTTGTCAATTCCTCTCAGCCACAACAGAATTATTGAACCAAGAGATGGACATTATACTTAAAGCATCTAAAAAGTCAAGGCGTTGGTCTCCATCATGGCAAGCTGGTAGTATTCAAATTGCGGGTCCCAAATTCAAAAAAATTACAATTCTGGGGCCCACCATCCCCCTGCCACCACCCAAAGGGTAACAAAAAGATATGAAGAAAAAATAAAGTTTTTATGAAAAAAAATGAAATCACCCCTAACTCCTAGCTTCCTATCTCCCCAATAATGACCTTCCTCGCCGATCTCCACATCCATTCCCGCTACGCCCGCGCCACCAGCAAAAACTCCGACCTCGAACACCACTTCGAATGGGCCCAATATAAAGGCCTAACCGTCATTGGTACCGGTGATTTCACTCATCCGGCCTGGTTTGCCGAACTCAAAGAAAAACTCGAACCCGCCGAACCCGGACTATTCAAATTAAAAACAGAATTCCAACAACTCCGCGGCGACATGGTCCCTGCCAGCTGCCGCAACGAAAACATGAATGTCATGGTTACCACCGAGATCAGCTGCATCTACAAGAAAAACGACAAAGTCCGTAAAGTTCACCACTTAATCTGGGCCCCAGATTTAGAAACCGTCGCCAAAATCAGTTCCGAATTAGACAAAATCGGCAACATCGAATCCGACGGCCGCCCCATCCTCGGCATGACCAGCAAAGAACTCCTCCAATTAGCCCTCGACGCCTCACCTGACTGCTTCTTCGTCCCGGCCCACATCTGGACGCCATGGTTCGCCGTCTTCGGCTCAAAGTCCGGATATGACACCATGGAAGAAGCCTTTGAAGAACTCACACCCCACATTTACGCCTATGAAACCGGACTCTCCTCAGACCCAGCAATGAACTGGCGACTATCCAGCCTCGACAATCTCACCGCAATCTCCAATTCCGACGCCCATTCCCCCGCCAAACTCGGCCGCGAATCCAACGAGTTCGACACCGATCTCAGCTATTACGCCATTTGCGACGCCATCAAAGAAAACAGCTTAGAAAAACTCAAAACCACGATTGAATTCTTCCCCGAAGAAGGCAAATACCACCTTGACGGCCACCGCGCCTGTAATGTCTGCTGCCGCCCCAAAGAAACCAAAGAACTAGACGGACTCTGCAAAGTCTGCGGCAAACCACTAACAGTAGGAACCCTCCACCGCATCGACAATCTCTCCGACCGCAACGAGGAATTCACCGGCAACCACAACGGCCCCGAACCAGTAAAATTCGCCGGCCACAACCGCCGCCCCTTCGAAAGCCTCATTCCACTCCCAGAAGTGATCGCCAGCGTCTTTCAAATGGGCGAAAAAAGCCGCAAAGTCCAAGCCGAATACTTCAACCTCCTCTCTCAAATCGGCAACGAAATGACCATCCTCCGCCACACCACAAAGTCCAATCTCCTCCGCGCCACCACCCCAGACATCGCCCAAGCAATAGTAGATATCCGCGCCGGCAAAGTAGACATCCAACCCGGCTTCGACGGCGAATACGGTAAAATAGCCGTCTCCCAAGAAAGCCTCCAAGCCACTAAGGAATTGCAGGAGGCGTTGTTTTAGAAGAGTTCTCTTTCAAGATTATTTTGGAAGTTTGTAAGTGAATCTGCTATCCCGCCAACGTATTGCCTGAAAGAGCTTAATGCCTGAGAAATTTCTAGTGTTTCTATATTTTTCAAGCTTTCAGCTTTATCAAGAATCTTCTGCAATTGGGATATCGGTAAATCTTGATTTCCCGCCTCAGCTAAAATTTTTCTACAAATGTTATTAACAAGAGTAATTTCTTCAGTTGACTTTGGATCATCGGAAGTAAAAGCATTGTTTACTCCTTCTAAAAACATAATACAAGTTTCATACTCCATCTTAACCTTAAGTAATGAATTTAAAGATTCAATCCTTAGGTAACTATTTGATCCTTGAGAAAAGATCATTTTGACCGATTCTTTCGCAAATCTATATTCTTCTTTTTGCTTTAAAATACTTAGTGCCTTACGTTGTCCATATGGGCGCGAATTATCCTGCGCAGCATTAGCAATAACCTCATTAGCCTGATCATTATTACACTTGGACATTGTGTCTAATACCTCCTTTACCATAAATATCTCTCGGTCATTTTCTAGAAATTGTGCCAAGATTGAAACTGCTCTAATCGACCCTTCCTTGGCCAATATAGTTAGAGTCTCGAACGCGCTCGACCTATCAAGTGTATTTATTTCTAGATCTTCTATAAGTTCCATAATAACTCCCTCATAACCTAGACCAGTTAGTTCAGCCAAAGCCAGAGCAGCATTTAGGCGTAGATATATGTTGCTGTCTTTTTGAAGTATTTCAAGGAGCAATGCCTCAACACTTGGATCTTCAATTCCTCCCAGTGCCATAATTGCAGAACTTTTTACGTCATAGTTTCCTCCATTAACAGCATAATCTTTCAATACTGAAATACCTTCATCACCGCTCTTAACAAGAAGAAGTGCGGCCCTCTCTCTACATGCCCAAAAATCACTTTCGAGGCCTGGGATTAGAAACTTAATAGGGACTGAGATTCTCTGCTCAAGCAACAACCGATAGCCTTTCTCTTTAATCTCGTCACTCTCATCTTGTATCAAAACCAATGGATCTATAGGTTTTTGTTCATTAGCTTGGGCTAGGTCACGCAATTCATCATATAGTTGCGCAGCCAAGGGAGATTTATTTATTTCAGTGGTAAACTTATCTGATTTATTGAGAGTTTTTAACAATCTAAATCTTATTTTTTCATCATCACTAATTAATTCTAATAGTTGCAATTGTTTATTGGGATCAAGTTTCTCGATTACTTCAAAGGCTACCTCGACCACATCTTCGCTGGAATCAGTAAGGCCTCTAAATAGCACTTCCAGGCTACGATTATCTTCAAAGTTCCAAAGGCTTTCAATTACTGTCATCCTCACAGAATCATCCTCATCATCAAAAGCCTTCAGAAGTAGATCTGACTCTTTAGTTTTCATTTTTCCCAGCAATTCTACTCCTCTAATTCGGATAATATAATTATCAGACTGAAGAGCCTTTAGGGCTGCTCTATAAACTTCATCGCCCGATCTTTCAGCCAGTTCTATATAAGCCAGGTTACGAAGATTATAATTGCCATTGCAATCCACGATTTCTATTAGTTCCCCATTTGTAAAGTTACTAAGCATAGTAGAAATCCTAGCGTTAATACCCGAAAGCATTATCATTCCAGCAATAAGATTTTCTTCTTCTTCCTCAAGTCTATCTAGTACTTCTTGTACTCCTTGAATAAAATTTTCACCTCTCATGCCCTTTAACAATTTTAGTTGGTCATATAGATCCGGGTGGGCACAGCCAAAAACAGCTTCCAATTCAGCATTAAAATTCTCTTGTAAAACCTCAGTTTGCAGACTATCTGTATTTTTCGATTCTATACCCTCATCTCCTCCTTCCAGCACTTCCCTTTCCTCTAATTTTATTGTAATATCTTCTTCCATGTCCAAAAAGTGTACAAAATTAAGATTAAGATTATATTAGTTTTTTAGAAAAAGTCAAGTGATTCGCCACCTCTCAATCCTCGGCTCCACCGGTTCTATCGGTACCCAAGCCCTAGACATCATCCGCCAAAACCCCAACGACTTCAAGGTAGTCGCCCTTTCGGCTAACCAAAACATCGACCTCCTAGAACAACAAATAAAAGAATTCCAACCCGATCTTGTCGCCGTAATGAACGAAAAAAAATGTAAAGAGCTCAAAGAGCGATTAAAATCCTATCCTCCTAGCCTCCTATCCGGCCCCCAGGGCTTGACCCGAGTCGCTACCCATCCTAAGGCCAACCTCGTCCTCACTGCAGTAGTCGGCGCCATCGGCCTCGAGCCTACTTACGAAGCAATCAAAGCCGGCAAAGATATCGCTTTAGCAAACAAAGAAACTCTGGTCGCCGCTGGTGAAATCATGATCAATGCAGCCCAAGAGCACAACGTCCGCATCATTCCAGTAGATTCCGAACATTCGGCCATTTTTCAATGTCTTGAAGGCCGTGACATCAGCGAAGTAGAAAAAATCATCCTCACTTGCTCCGGTGGTCCATTTAGAGGAAAAATCAGAGACGAGCTAGAGAATATCACCCCTGAACAAGCACTAAAACACCCCACCTGGGACATGGGCGCCAAAATTTCCATCGATTCCGCCACCCTCATCAATAAAGGCCTTGAAGTAATTGAAGCCCACTACCTCTTCGGCCTCCCCTACGACCAAATCGAAGTAGTAGTCCATCCCCAATCGATCATTCATTCAATGGTCCAATTCAAAGACGGCAACATCCTTGCTCAAATGGGCATGAACGACATGCGAATCCCAATCTCCTACGCTCTCTACCACCCCCAAAAAGCCACCAACACCCTCCCAAGACTAAATCTCCCATCAACAAATCCCCTAGTTCCTAGCCTCCTAGCTCCTAGCTCCTTCCCCCTCACCTTCGAACAACCCGACACCAAAACCTTCCCCGGCCTAGAACTCGCCTACCAAGCCGGCCAACAAGGCGGCCTCGCCCCAGCAATCTTCAACGCCACTAACGAAATCGCCGTTCCGAAATTT
>CAYGJQ010000085.1:7288-7580 GCA_964350285.1 uncultured Candidatus Peribacteria bacterium
AATCAAATTCCTCGAAATACCAGAGTTAATCAAAAACCAGCTCCGTGAACATCAGCCGATAAAGCAGCCTAGTCTCCATGAAGTCTGCGCTATTTCAAAGCGTGTGAGGTAATAAAAGCACGCTCGATCCCTTAGATTCGTAGTTGCGGGATCTGGTTTTCATCAAAGAATTCATTGAGCTCATGGATCATGTCATCCAGCTGCTGGCTCTGTCCCAGCTCACCGAATGCCACCCGCCAAGTTCTCCCTGCTTCGTCTTCTGTGTTGGCCTGGAATGCCCTCAAAGCAAAGC
>CAYGJQ010000086.1:0-4161 GCA_964350285.1 uncultured Candidatus Peribacteria bacterium
TGAAGGCACTGTTTCTCGTGCTGCATCACCTACTCGTGCTGTTGAGCTTAGTGCAACGAACGCGCAGCCAGCTACTGGTAAAAGCTTTATTTTTCCTACTCGGGGTAAAATCACTCAATTCTTCCACCGTGGGCACTATGCTTATGATATTGCTGATGTTAGCCGCCCTCCAGTATGGGCTGCGGCTGGCGGAACAGTTGTCAAATCTAGTGTTGGAAGCTGGGGTGGAGGTTATGGTAACCACGTGATCATTGATCACGGCGATGGATATCAAACTCTCTACGCTCATCTTGGACAAGTAAATGTGAGCAAAGGTGACTACATCGCTCAAGGTCAACCGGTTGGACAAATGGGTAACACAGGTCGTGTTTACGGACGAACCGGGATTCATCTCCACTTTGAGGTGCGGCATAATGGTGTAAAGAAAAACCCAGGGAGCTTCTTTTAATAGACGGAAATTAATCTAGCGCGGCATCTGCGGCGTTGACTCAAAAAAAACAATCCTCATGTACTTTTAGTACACTGCGGTTATTTTTTATTGAGTCGCCTTGCAGCTACCACACTAGATTAATTTCATGACTGGCGGGGATTAGTCATTTGAAGTAAATTTTCTGTAATGAAATGTTTGAAACAAATTATTAAATTTATTTGGCATATTCCGCGGAATTTAGCTTGCTTGCTAATTCGGGGGTACCAAAAAACTATCTCGCCGGACCATGGAGTGTATAAGATCTTTTTTCCTAATGGATTTTGCAAATATTACCCCTCGTGTTCAGAGTACACGAAGCAAGCGATAATGAAGCATGGATTTGTGATGGGAGTGGCTAAGGGATTGTGGCGGGTACTGCGCTGCAACCCCTGCAGCAAGGGCGGAATTGATAAGCCTTAACATGGATTAAACTGGTATTTCAGTGGTTCTGAGTGGTTAATACAACTTGAGATTTAAGAGGTGGAATGATATGCTCCGCCACGGCTTTTATAAATCTTATGGCGCAACAATCATCAATCAAACGAGCTCTGATAAGTGTCTCTGATAAGACAGGGATTGAGGAATTTGCAAAGGCGCTAGCCGGCTTAGGAGTGGAGATTATTTCTACTGGAGGGACTGCGAAGAAGATTCGCGAGGTGGGCGTAGAAGTAAAAGATGTCTCTGAAATCACCGATTTTCCGGAAATGATGAATGGACGAGTAAAAACGCTGCATCCGCGAGTACACGGAGGGCTTTTAGCGTTACGTGATAATGATGAACACGTGAAACAGGCAGAAGAACATGGGATTGAGATGATTGATATGGTAGTGGTGAACCTTTATCCATTTGAAGAGACAGTGGCTAAAGAAGATGTTTCCGAAGAGGAAGCGATTGAAAATATTGATATTGGCGGACCTTCGATGATTCGTTCAGCCTCAAAGAATTTTCGCTCGGTGACGGTGATTTTGGATCCGGCGGCTTATGAGAAAGTGATTGAAGAGATAAAAACTGATGGCACAACGCAGCTGGAAACACGTAAAAAACTGGCCTTGAAGGCCTTTGAAAGAACGGCAGAATATGATGAAGCGATTTCTGATTACTTCCGAGTGATTCTTGGTGAACCAGAATGGATGAAATTGAACTATGAGAAAGTGCGCACTTTGCGTTATGGCGAAAACCCACATCAGAAAGCAGCCTTCTTTCGCAATCCGGATAATACTGATGCTAATATTACCAATGCGAAAGTATTACAGGGCAAACAGTTGTCTTTTAATAACATTGTGGATGCTGATGCGGCGTTGGAGCTAGTCAAGGAGTATGAACGGCCTTCTGCGGTATTTGTGAAGCATAATAACCCTTGCGGAGTGGCTTCGGCTGATAAAATTGAAGTGGCCTTTGACCATGGCTACAAAGTGGATTCGCTTTCGGCTTTTGGCTGTGTGATCGCCTTGAATCGGCCTTGCACTAAGGCGATTGCGGAATATGTTCGTGATAATAAACTCTTTGTGGAAATCATTGTGGCGCCGTCATTTGAAGATGGGGCGTTGGATATTCTAGGAGAAAAGAAAAATTTACGACTATTGGAAACTGGTGAATTGTCGATGGATGAAGAACGTCGTGATGTAAAGAAAGTGGCTGGAGGGATGCTGATTCAAACCGCTGATACTCATATTGTGAAAGAATCTGATCTACAGCCGGTGAGTGTGAAACAGCCGACAGATGAAGAGATTAAGGCGATGTTGTTTGCGAGAAAAGTGGTGAAGCATGTGAAATCGAATGCAGTAGTGTTTGCGAAAGTTCTGGAAGATGGATCTGAGGTGGCTACCGGAATCGGAGCAGGGCAAATGTCGCGAGTGGATTCAGTAATTATTGCGAAAAGAAAAGGCGCTGATCGTGTGCCGGGATCAGTAATGGCTTCTGATGCGTTCTTCCCATTTCCAGATGGAGTAGAACAAGCTCATGAAGCAGGAATTACGGCGATTATTCAGCCCGGTGGATCGATTCGTGATGAAGAAGTAATTAAACGAGTTAATGAACTGGGGATGAGTATGGTGTTTACTGGAGTGCGGAGTTTTAGGCATTAATCTTGAGGCCATGAATAAGATTGGAATTTTAGCAGTTTTGCTGGGGGTCTCTGCTTTGGTGAATGTTGGATTGTGGGTGAAGCAGATGAATGATGCTTCGATTATCGAGGATTTGCAGAAAGAGATTGAAAGTGCTCAAGAGAAAAATTCTGGAAAAAAACTGAGTATTGATGATTTTAATAAAAAAAATAGTGATATTACTTGGAATGAATTCAGAGGTAATCTTGCCAGTAAAACTGAAGGAGGAGAGTATGGAATCCGGGAGCTGGATTGGTCTATTGCTAATGATAGCCTGCATGACATTTGGCCAAACATTTGTAAGTTCCAACGAAATGAACTTGAAAATGTGAGTACGCCTATTTGCTTATTGCTTGAAATTGAAGAAAAAGAAGGCAATCCGATTCCATTATTGGAAAATTTTAGCAAGGTGGTTGAGTCTGGAGTTGATGAACAGGGGTTACCTCTTGGATTGGAGAATACTATTGGAATTTCCCCTTATACGCATGATATTCAACCTTTGGGGGCTGAGACTGAGGAATGGAAAGGTAAGAAGGAATAGTTTTTCTTAAAATTGATTTATCTACCTTTAGAGGCAGCGCGGGGTCTCTTGGTGAAATCTTTAGTGGTAACTGGTATGCTGGTCGAAGATTTTTAACTAGATTATTATGGATCTTTGGCAGGCTTTATTTTTGGGGACAGTACAAGGTTTAACGGAATTTTTACCGGTTTCTTCTTCGGGGCATTTGGTGTTGGCGGAGATTTTTTTGGGGTTGAAGGTGGAGAGTTTGAAGGCGTTTGATGTGATGGTGCATTTGGGGACATTAGTGGCGATTTTTGCTTATTTTTGGAAAGACTTTAGGGATTTTATTTTGGCGGCTTGGCACTTATTGAAACGGACGCCGAAAGATAAGTTGTCGCAGGAAGTGAGTCAGCATCAGCGGTGGCTGGGATATATTATTCTAGGCTCGGTGCCGGCGGCGATTGTGGGGATTGGATTTGAGGAGGAGATTGATCGGATGTTTAGGAACGTATTTAGCGTTGGTGTGTTTATGGTTGCTGCTGCTGTTTTCTTTTTGGTGGCAGAGTGGCTGTTGGCTCATTCGAAAAAGAAGGATGATAAATTTAATTGGAAGAAAGCTTTGATTATTGGAGTGGCGCAGTCGGTGGCTTTGATTCCTGGAGTTTCGCGTTCTGGTTCAACAATTGCGGCGGCGATTTCGCAAGGTGTGGATCGAGAAAGAGCGGCGCGGTTTTCTTTTTTACTGGGCACACCGGCAATTTTTGGAGCGGGGTTGATTACTTCTTTGAAGTTAATGAAGAATGGATTTGGGGAGGCTGGGATGGATGTTCTAGGAGTGGGATTTGTGAGTTCAGCAATAGTAGGATATCTAAGTGTTTGGCTATTGATGGTGTTCTTGAAGAAACATAGCCTGAAAGTATTTGCGGCTTACTTATTGATTGTTGGGGGGCTGTCTATTGGCATGACATTTGTGTTATCCCACTAAAAATTGCTCTGATTTGCGCTTTTTAATAGACAAATCCATGGGTCTCTTGTATGATATTTGAAAAATCATTTTTTCTTATTTCCACTATGTCCCAAGATATAAA
>CAYGJQ010000086.1:4171-7553 GCA_964350285.1 uncultured Candidatus Peribacteria bacterium
TACGGCTTTACAAATTTTGAAGGGGGCGAAAGATGAAGGCTTTAAAACAGTCTGCATCTGTGAAAAGGGCAAACGGAAGCCCTATGACAGCTATAAAGTAGCGGATGAAATCATTGAAGTTAATAAGTTTGCTGATTTCTTCGAGATTGAACAGCAATTGATTGATAAAAATGCGATTTTAGTGCCGCACGGTTCTTTTGTGAGCTATATCGGTCATGAAAGAATGAAGGATATTAAAGCGATGCATTATGGAACTAAAGGAATTTTGGAGTGGGAATCAGACCGGAAAATGGAAAGAAAATGGCTGTTGCAAGCTGGGCTCACTTTACCAGCATTGTTTGATAAGCCTGAAGATATTGATCGAGCGGTAATTATTAAATTTCACGGTGCCAAAGGAGGCAGTGGGTATTTTATTGCTAATTCTCCGGAAGAATTTTATGAACGGATTAAAGAGTACCCTGATGAAGATGATTATGTGATTCAAGAGTATGTAGTAGGTGTGCCGTTGTATGTGCATTATTTTTATTCTCGACATACGGGAGAATTGGAAATAATGAGTTTTGATAAAAGATACGAATCGAATGCTGATTCTATTGGACGGATTGCGGCTAAAGACCAGCTCCATGTTGGAATTCATACCAGCTATACGATTACCGGGAACATCCCTTTGGTTGTGAGAGAATCATTGCTGCATGAGTTTTTTGAGTTGGGGCAGAATGTAGTGGACTCCTCAAAAGAAATTGTTGATGGTGGGCTATATGGTCCTTTCTGTTTGGAAGGGATTATTGATACTCATTTGAACTATAAAGTATTTGAGATTTCAGCGCGGATTGTGGCGGGGACGAATCCGTATGTGAATGGTTCGCCTTATACTTGGCTCCGTTACAATGAACCGATGAGTACTGGTCGGCGATTGGCGCGAGATGTGAAGGAAGCGATTGAAGCGGGAATGTGGAAGCGATTTTGGGGTAGGGGGAGGGACAGGGATTAGGTGTTAGGGATTAGGAAATAAGAAATAGAAAAGCGCCCCGTAGGGCGCTTTTTGGAGGAGGCTAGGAACTAGGAGCTAGGAAGCTAGGTTCGTTTCGGCCTTTGGCCTCTTTACTCAGCTAGGAAACCACCTGTCTGGAGGTGGACCATTTCTTTGTAGGTCTCGTTGGACTTGAGGAGGTCGCGGTGGGTGCCGATGCCGATTACCTCACCTTTTTCGAGGACGATGATTTTATCGGCGTTGCGGACTGTGGCGAGACGGTGGGCGATGATTACGGCGGTGCGACCGGCGATCAGTTCATCGAGGCCTTTTTGAACTTTGGCTGCGGTGATGGAATCGAGGGCGCTGGTTGGTTCATCGAGGATGACGATCTGAGGGGATTTGAGGATGGCGCGAGCAATGGCTACACGCTGCTTCTCTCCGCCGGAGAGCCTAACTCCCCTTTCTCCGATGAGGGTGTCGTAGCCTTCTGGGAGTTCCTTGATGAACTCGTGAGCGCAAGCAAGTTTTGAAGATTTGATAACTTCTTCACGAGTGGCGCCTGGTTTACCATAAGCGATGTTGTCGGCGATGGTTTCGTTGTAGAGGGCGTTTTCTTGGAGGACGGAACCGATGTGGGCCTTGAGCTCTTCCTGGTTGTAATCACGGATGTCGTGATTGTCGATGAGGATGCGACCGTTGGTGACATCCATTAGTCGGGTGATCAAACCAGTGATCGTGGTTTTACCGGCACCTGAGTGACCAACGATGGCGACGTGTTCACCGGGCTTGATGTCAAAGGAGACGTCTTTGAGAATGAGGGCTGGTTCCTTGGCTTTCTCTTTATCAGCCTTCTTCTTTTGGCCAGTGGTCAGTGATGTTTGAGCCAAGATTTCTTCAAGATCTTCTTCATCGGGATCGGTGATGTTGCTGCTAGTGTCATCGTTGAGATAAGCAAAGGAAACTTTGTGGAACTCAATTGAGCCGGAGAAGTCTTTGAACTTGTGAGCTTTCTGGGGAGCAACAACGGTGTCTTTCTCATTCATTAGAGCTAAGTAGCGCTCGATGTAGCGGGCGCGGCGGCTGTATTGAGGAAGGATCTCACTCATCACGTGGATTGGGATGAAGATTTCGTTGATAATCCCCATAAACATGAAGAGAGTACCGAGAGTAATAGTGTTGTTTTTGAGAAGAAGGATCCCGATCCCCATTACTAGAAAGCGGGCCCAGACGGCGAACTTCAACATCTCCAGTTTACGCCAGCTGCGATTGAGCTTGAGCTGCTTTTCAGTGGCTTGGTCGCTGTAGACCTTCTGTCTTTCAAGGAACAATTTTTCGTTGGGGTTCAACTTGTAGGTGGCGATATTCGTTACCTGGTCGGACATGTGTTCGTGTTTCTTCTGCCAAAGCTTGTTGACGCGGTATTGCTGGATTTCGGTTTTCTTCAAGGTGGTGGCGATGAAGAAGACATCGATTGGCACCACGATCAGTGCCACGAGAGTCATTTCCCAGCTGACAACGAAGGCGATTGCGAGCATCGCCACGAAACCGATGACAGCGGGAATGATGCTGTTCATCCACCAGTTGAGCATTTCCCAAGTGGAAGTATCAGCATCGTCGACGATCTTACAAATGCGGCTGGAATGCTTTGACTTATGCTTCTGATAGTCGAGATTTAGGAGGCGGCGGTAACCTTCAAGGTGAGTTATTTGCGAGAGACGGTTGCCGAGATACCAAACAAGATAGTTCTGCTGGGCGCGGGTGATATTGGTGATCAACGCGAGTATGGCCCAGATGGTAATGGTGATAACAATTACCTCGATATGGCTATCCAAGAATTCACCGGTTTTGATCCCTTGCTCGAGGGTGTCGACGAGAATTTTGTAAAGATATGGCTCCACTACCCGCGATAGAGTGGCGATCAGCATCATTGAAAGTGCACCGAGAGCGTATTTCTTTTTTCGGAGTACGAGGTCGTAGATGTAGCGGAGGTGGTTTGAGGCGTACATGGGGCAGGTGTTAGGTCTTAGGGACTAGGGGTTAGCTTGTCTGTGACACGCAGGTTTTATAACGAAAGGGTGAAAGAGAGTGTTACAACTTTTTTTAAAAATGTCAAAAATAAGGGTGTTTTTTAATATAATTTGATCTTGAATAAAGCCGCCCTATTGCCTCGGCGCTTGGCTATTGGTAGTCTGTTTTTACTAACTGCTTTGTTAAATAAATTTATGGATATTAAATCAATCATTGAAAATTACGATCCGAAAGATATTAGTATTGGTGTTCTTGGTGGGCACAGTGCGTTGGATGTTTGTCGGGGGGCGAAGAGACATGGGTTCCGGACGGTGGCGGTGTGCCAGAAAGGACGGGAGAAGACTTATTCCCAATACTACAACTCCCGTGATGAGGGGAATG
>CAYGJQ010000087.1:0-2938 GCA_964350285.1 uncultured Candidatus Peribacteria bacterium
ACGACATCTTTCGAAGACCACGCTTCGTTCTCACCTAATTCCAAGCCTCATTGTCAGCCAACACCCCCACCTTACAGATCAAAAATGAAAAAAAACGAAAATTTTTATGAAATTTTTATGAAGACGCCACAATTCACCAACGTCAAAATCGCCATCTACACCCCTGCTACTCACGCCGATCAAATCCGCCAAGCCCTTGCTGAAGCCGGCGCCGGCCACATCGGCAACTATGATTACTGCACTTTCTCTGTCAAAGGCACTGGCCGTTTTCGCGGTTTAGAAGGGACAAATCCTCACATCGGGGAGTCCGGAAAAATCGAAGAAGTAGAAGAGGAACGCATCGAAACCATCTGCCCTCACGAAAAAATTCAAACAGTCATTGCAGCCTTAAAAGCCGTTCACCCATACGAAGAACCTGCCATCGATATCTTCCCTCTACTTGATTTTCTATAGGCTCAAGGCATCAAAACCTCAGCGATGTCAAATTTCTTCTTTCCAAGTTTCTCTCAGTTTGATATAACTGCTAGCCAAGCCGACGTATTGCTTGTTCAGGGGGAAATCAGGTATAATTACTCAAATACTAAAGTCTTCATATTATGACTACTTCCCCAAATATGTCTAAGGAACCACAGGCCGACTATCTCAAAATTGCTCGCCAAGCATCTAAAAGGCTCAGTGCTAAATCCGAAGACCCAATCGAAGAAGTTGCAGCCACTATTGCTGAAATCGAAGTAAATGGAGACAACATATTGAAACAAGTAAAGCAGCAACTCGGCCTCGACTAGAAGCCGCAAAAATAAAAAACAAATACAAAAATGGTTAGAGCCTCCATCCCACCAGAAGCGTGGGAAGCTCCCGAGTTCAATCAAGAAAAAGCTCAGGAGCTAATCAACAAATTGGTTGAAAGCATCTATGGCACTGAAGTAATCGAAAAATCTTCAGCTCATTTTTTGGAAACTGTCCGTGATAGTTATCTCAAACATCCCTCTGAGAAGATGCAGACATTTGCTCGAACCCTATCCGACGAAAGGTTGGTAGATATCAGTCTTTTTGCTCAAGGCTCAGCTTTGACCATGATTCAGGGAGAGTTGGAAGATCTTAAAGAAGATCTACTTGATGAGCCCATAGAAAACTGGCACAGCTCCGAACACTATCTCAAAAAGATCGAGAAAAAGATTCATCGCTATCTCCAAGCAATCACGCCAACTTATTTTGAAACCGCCTACGCCAAATGGGCCAGCTCCATCGACGCCAAAACCGGGCTTTACAACGATCGCATTTACAACGAAGTTCTCGACTCAAGCATTAGAAAAGAAAAACCAGTCGGTGTCCTTTTCTGTGACATCGATTTGTTTGCGGTTTTAAACGACGTCCTCGGCCACTTTCTTACCGACGAGGTCCTCATCGAAATCGCCAACCGAATCAAAAAAAACGTCCGAAAAACCGACACAGTTTGCCGTTACGGAGGGGATGAAATCACAGTGATACTGCCAAAAGTAGATGATAACGAAAAGTCACTCATCCCTGCCAATAAAGTCAGCGAAGCTATCAATCAGCCGGTTCTAATCACTCTCAGCGATCGAGACGTTCAGGGGATGAAAGAGAACTGGCGGAGCCTTCACCAGGAGCTATCTAAAACTAGTAATGAGTTTGAAAATTGGCAAATCCCTCATGTTGCAACACTGATCACCGAGGGTCAGTCTCGCATCCAAGACCAAGTTTCCATTGCTACTGAGCAAGAAATCAAATCGCCCAAAACATTGCCTGGAGACGCCATTGATATGGTAGACGTGATCACCAAATATCACCACGAAACCAATCAAGAACTAAACTTCAGCGACCTCACTAAAGCCCGCGGTGCGTTTATTGTCCTCGATGCCGTTCTCAAAGCCCTTCAGCCTCACAAAATCGCTGATCGGATCAACGGAATTAAAGAACTCTATCGCCTCAACATTCAGCCTTCACTAAGTAGCGTTTGTACCTATTTTCGCCCTCAGGATTACCAAAATATTCCCAATCCCAAAGGTCACATCGAAACCAATCTCAAAGCCGGACTCAAAGCTTCCAAGAAAACCCGTAAAGCCCTTACCGTCATCGATGTAGATGGGTCAACGAAAGTTATTCCCACAAATCCAATTCCTCAAGAAGACACGATTTCTACCTCTCTTTCTTAATTAACCAAGATCAATCTCATCCATGTCCCGTGTCGACCATTTCTCGACAACACTCCAGTCCACAAAACCAACCCTCCGCACTGTCAACGAATTCTCGACAACAATCTTCCCAGATTCCTTGAGCCCCCTTCACCCAACCGCTAGATTGTTGAGGTACATATTTTTGTTGTCCCAAAACAATCAGCAATGGCAAAAAAACTGACCCCAATGATGGCTCAATATCAGGAGATCAAAGCTCAATATCCTGATTGTCTTCTTTTCTATCGACTCGGAGATTTCTACGAAATGTTCGGCGACGACGCAGTAGAAGGATCAAAACTCCTCGACATCACCTTGACCGCCAGAAACAAAGGCGACCACAAAACTCCAATGTGCGGCATGCCCTACCATTCAGCCGCTGGATACATCGCCAAGCTCACCAAACTCGGCAGAAAAGTAGCCATCTGCGAACAAGTTTCCGACCCTAGTCAGCCTGGCATCGTCCAGCGTGAAGTCGTCCGTGTCGTCACTCCCGGGACAACACTGGACCAAAACATCCTCGACTATAAAAGCAACAACTACGCCGTCGCCATCGAAGCCAAGAATAATAGTTACGCTCTCGCCGTCAGCGACGTCACCACCGGTGAATTCTACGTCACCCAACTCCAAGGCCTTAGTAATCTCAAAGCCGAAATCACTCGCCTCAGTCCTACCGAGTGCATCGTTAAACCTGAGCTTCAAGACAAAATCAGGGAAGACTTAGCCGAATTCACGTCTCTGCACAG